>NZ_JBHXTE010000039.1:0-47472 GCF_042677545.1 Streptomyces sp. NPDC127108
GCGGCGGTCCGGGCCGCTGGCCGCCGGGGTGTGTCGGGCGTGGGCGGGCCCGCCCCCCCGCAGGTCACCGTGGTCGGCGGTGACGAGGGTGGAGAGGATCTTGACGGCGGTGGTCTTGCCGGCGCCGTTCGGGCCGAGCAGGGCGAAGACGGTGCCGCCCGGCACCGCCAGGTCGATGCCGTCGAGGACCGTCTTGTCCCCGTAGGCCTTGCGCAGCCCCTTGGCCGAGATGGCGAGTGAGCGCGTTGTCGTGGTCGTCATGCCGCAGAGGCTGCGGCAGGCCGCATTCAACGTGGTTTCAGAAGGGTTTCAGGGTCTGGAACCGGGGCTGCGGGGCTCGGAGCCGCGTCGGTCCGTCAGCGCCCGGTGGGCGGTCCGCCGACGTCGGCGAGCAGGCCGTCGAGCTCGGCCGCGTAGAGCTGCTCGGCGTCGAAGCCCATCCCCGTGAAGTGCCCGGCGAGTTCCAGGGACAGGACGCCGTGCAGCCGGGTCCAGAAGGTCAGGGCCCGGTGGAGGACGGCGGGCGGGGCGGGATGGTCGCCCGCCCACTGGCGGTGGGCCGCGAGGTGGGCGGTGAACGCGGTCGCGGGGCTGTCCGCGGGCTGTGGGGAGGGCGGACCAGAGGGCTGTTCCGACACCGGTTCCGAGGGGAGTGCGGCGCAGGCGTCGAGCAGCGTCGTCATGATCTCGGACGAGATGGCGGTGGTGTCGTCGGGTGCGTGGTAGCCGGGGACGGGCGTGCCGTAGAGGAGGAAGTACCGCTGGGGGTCGGCCAGCGCCCACCGGCGCAGGGCGTGCGCGAGCGCGGCGAGGTCGGCTCCGGGGGCGGCGGTCGCGTGGAAGGTGTCGGCGAGGCTGCGGTAGGCGTCCCTGATGAGTTCGGTGATCAGCTCGTCGCGGTTGGCGTAGTACCGGTACAGCGCGGGCCCGCTCATGCCCATCTGCTTGGCGATCGCGTTGAGGGAGAGCGCGGACGCCCCCGCCGAGGCGATCTGCTCCCACGCGTGGTCCTTGATCTCGGTCCGCACCTGTGTGCGGTACCGCTCGCGCGGGCTCTTCGTCCCCGTGTCCGCCATGGCCCAGCCACCTCTCTCGCCCTACGCCGCTGCGACGCCTTCAAGAATTAGTTAGAGGCTATCACTGAAGCTATTGACGATGCGCGCTCACGAGCGTTAGAACTTATAACGAACGGCAAGGTTACTAATTCCCGGGCGACGCGGCACGGTCGACCGTGCGCTTCCGGCCCGTGCTCCTGATCCGCGCTTCTGACTTCGCCCGCCCCCCTTCACGAGGAGAACGTCATGTCGGCTTCCACCTCCACCTCCACCCCCGCCTCCACCGCCTCACCCGCGACGACGGGTCACCGCATCCCGCGAGCGGTGACCATCTCCGCCTGGGCGGTCCCGATCATGGTCCTGGGGCAGTTCGCCCTGATCTCGGGCGTGCCCGTCGTCATCGCCCTGGTCGGCGCCTTCACCCGCGTCCGCGACCGGGCGGTCCGCGCCGCTGCCGCCCTCCTGGCCGTCTCCTTCGCGATCCCGCTCACGATCTGGCTGGTGCGGCCCGACGGCGCAGAGAGCCTGTCGAAGGACATTCACCCCGGCTTCGTGGGGCTGATCGTCGCCGCCGGGGCGGCGCTCGTCCTCGCCCTGCGCCGTGCCCGTTCGGGGCGGCCCGCGGTGCGGTGACGTGCTAGGCCAGATCGGCCGGGCGCACCCGCAGCTTCTCGGCGATCCGGGCGAGCGCCTGCTGGTCGGCGGGGGTGAGCTGGTCGAGCACCAGCTGGCGCACCGAGCGGACATGGGTGGGGGCGGCGGCGACGACCACGTCGTACCCGGCGTCCGTCAAGGCGGCGATGGTGTAGCGGCCGTCGTCGGGGTCGGCCCACCGCTCCATCCAGCCACGCTTCTCGAACCGCTTGACGACGTTGGACAGGCGTGACAGGGAGCCGTTGGCGAGATAGGCCAGCTCGCTCATCCGGAGGCGGCGCTCGGGGGCCTCCGAGATCTGACTCAGGGTCAGGTACTCGAAGAGGGTCAGGCCCGCCTCCTGCTGCAGCGGCGACTCGAGGCGCCCCGGGAGCAGCAGGACCAACGAGACGAGGCCGGTCCAGGCCTCCTTCTCCGGGGCGGACAGCCACAGCGCGTCGTCAGTGGCGCCCTCGGTGGCGTCCTTGCCGGGGTCCGGGTTCGCGCGGGTGGTCATGACCGCACGATACCGAACGGTAGTCACTTCACGCATGAAGTGAATCTGTGGTACGTTTACTTCACGCTTGAAGTCAATGGGAGGATCATCATGAGCAAGCCCGAGTTCTTCGCGACCCCCGGATACGGCGAGACGATGCTCGCCGCCAGGCGCTACAGCCAGGCGGTCCGCATCGGTGACAGGGTCGAGATCTCAGGCCAGGGCGGCTGGGACGAGGACCTGAACTTCCCGGAGGTCCTCGAGGACGAGATCGTCCAGGCCTTCGAGAACGTCGAGCGCACCCTCAATACGGCCGGAGCCACCTGGCGGGACGTCATCGCCGTGAACTCGTACCACATCCCCGAGTCGGCCGAGGAGGTCGGCGAGGCCACCACTCGCATCATGGTCGAGCAGTTCCGCAAGCACATGGGTGACCGTGCGCCGATCTGGACCGAGCTGGGGGTCGCGGCGCTCGGGGCGCCGAAGATGCGGGTCGAGATCCAGGTCACCGCGATTGTCGAAGGCGACCACTGAGTAAAGAAGGTGCAAGATCGGACAGAAGTTACTTTTAGGTATGCCGTGACTTCCCATGTGGCCAGCAGTAGAACTCGTTCTGATTCGGCCAAGAGTGAGGAAGATCACATGAGTGGTACATCCTTGCGTGGCAAGGCATCTGATGGTCTGTCACGTCGAAGATTCATTGTTGGAACGAGTTCTATTTTGGGTACCGCGGCGCTCGCTGCCGGGGCCCCTGCGGCCCGGGCGGTCGACGGCGCCGGCGTCCCCGTACTGGTGATCGGCACCGGATACGGGGGCGCTGTCGCCGCCCTGCGGCTCGCCGAGGCGGGCGTCGACGTGCACATGCTGGAGATGGGCATGGCCTGGGACACCCCGGGCTCCGACGGCAAGATCTTCGCCAACACCACGAGCCCGGACGCCCGTTCCTACTGGCTGCGCACCAGGACCAAGCAGCCGCTGAGCAACTTCCTCGGCTTCCCCATCGACAAGGACGTCCCGCGCCACACCGGCATCCTGGACGCCGAGGAGTTCGGCGGCATCATCGTCTACCAGGGCCGCGGCGTGGGCGGCGGTTCCCTGGTCAACGGCGGCATGGCGGTCACGCCGAAACGAGAGAACTTCGCCGCGGTCCTGCCCTCGGTCGACGCGGGGGAGATGTACGGCACGTACTACCCGCGCGCCAACGCGGGACTCGGCGTGAGCGTCATCGACCCGGCCTGGTTCGAGACGGCCGAGTGCTACAAGTACGCCCGCGTCGGCCGCAAGCACGCCCAGCGCTCCGGCTTCCCGTTCGTGTTCGTGCCCGACGTGTACGACTGGGACTACATGAAGCGGGAGGCCGCGGGCACCGCCCCCAAGTCGGCGCTCGCGGGGGAGATCCTCTACGGCAACAACCACGGCAAGAAGTCGCTGCAGCAGACCTACCTCGCCCGCGCGCGGGCGACCGGCCGCGTCACCATCTCCCCGCTGCACAAGGTCACTTCGGTGACCCCGGCGGCCGGGGGCGGCTACACGGTGACGGTCGACCAGATCAACACCACCGGCGACACCGTCACCACCAAGGCCATGACGGCCGACAAGGTGTTCTTCGCCGCGGGCAGCGTCGGAACCAGCAAGCTCCTGGTGAAGCTACGGGCCACCGGGGCACTGCCGCGCCTCAACGGCGAGGTCGGCAAGGGCTGGGGCGACAACGGCAACGTCATGTGCGGGCGCGCCAACCACTTGTGGGACCCGACCGGGAGCCTCCAGTCGGCCATCCCCACCGCGGGCATCGACAACTGGGCCGCGGGCGGGGCCTTCGCCGAGGTGGCGCCGCTGCCGACCGGGATCGAGACGTACGCCTCGTTCTACCTGTCGATCACCAGGAACCCGCACCGCGCCCAGTTCACCTGGAACGCGGCGGCGGGCCGCGCCGAACTCGACTGGCAGACCGCCTGGAAGCAGCCGTCCATCGACGCCGCCAAGACGATCTTCGACAAGATCAACGCCAAGGAGGGGACGATCTACCGCACCGACCTCTTCGGCACGTACAAGATCTGGGGGGACCACCTCACGTACCACCCCCTCGGTGGTGCGGTCCTCGACAAGGCCACCGACAACTACGGCCGCCTGCACGGCCATCCGGGGCTCTACGTCATCGACGGCGCCCTGATCCCCGGCAATACGAGCGTCAACCCGTTCGTCACCATCACGGCGCTCGCCGAACGCAACATCGAGAAGATCATCACCGCTGATCTGTGAGCGGCCCGCCCGGAACGACCGGTGCGGCAGCGCTATCGCCGTGCCACGGTGCAGTGCTTCTGCGCGTCCAGGCGCACCTTGCGGCCGGTGAACTCCTCCAGGACGGCGATGTTCTCCGGGGCGTAGTTCGTCGCGGTGATCCTGTCGGCGTCCTTGCTGCCCAGCTTGCCGGTGTAGGGCGCGGACTTCTCCAACCAGTAGGCCGTCCGCAGGAACTGGGTCAGGACCAGATCGCGGAGCTTCGGCTCGGCCTTGATCCTGGCCCAGTAGTCGGGGTGCTTGTCCTTGGCGACGCGCAGGTAGAGCAGCAGATACCGCAGGTTGGTGGCGGCGATGTCCCGGGCATTGCTGGCCCCGACGCCCTTGATGAACTCCTGGAGCACCGTCACCGCGGGCAGTCCGGTGAGCCCGGCGTTCTGCTCCGCGAGCACTCCTTGGAGACGGTACGAGCCCTGCTGCTGGTCCCGCAGGTAGATGTCGTCCATGGAGGAGCTGAGGGTGTCCTTGATCAGCGGCAGGATCTCCTTGCGCGGGAAGCCGCCGTGCAGGGGCACCGTCAGCGCCTGCTGACCGGCGTTGATCCACGCCGCGCTGTGGACGTCCCACCGGGTCCGGGACGGGTCGAGGTCCCACATGTGGGTCTCCTCGTGGATCGCCACCATCATCGACTCGGCGAACCCGTCGAAGCTCCGCTTGTCCACGAACTGGTCCCAGTACTTGTCGTTGGCCTGGGCGATCGCAAGGGCCTCCCCGCTCGGCCAGCGCCGCTTGTACATGGCCTGGAGGGTCCGCATCCAGTTCGAGGAGTTGAAGGAGGCCTTGAGGTCGCTCAGATCGGCGTTCGGCTGCGACGGCTCGTCGTAGCAGTAGGGATCGGGGGCGCGGCTCTGCCCGGTCCGGTCGGAGGGGGCGGCCGGACCGGGACCGGAGGCGGCCACGGTGCCCGAACCCAGGGCCAGGACGAGGCAGGCCGTCAGCAGGCGGGCGGAGATTCTGCGGCTCACGAGAACCTCTTCTCGAAGCGAGCGTGGGTGGGGGGTGCGCAGGCGACGGGAGCTGAGCTGCCCGTCACTGCCCGTCGCCTGCGTCCGTCCAGCACCGTAGGTCCGCGCGAGCCCCGCGCATACTGTCATGTACCCATAACATTCGCGTGGGGGTCAGGACCGGGAGTCCCGTCCGCGCCCGCAGCACCGCCCGCCCGGCGTCAGGCCCCGTCGGCCGCGCCGGACACGGTCGCGCTGACCGGTGTGCCCGCCTCGATGGTGCGGCTGACCGTGCAGAGCCGGTCGTGCGAGGTCTTCACCGCGCGGGGAAGGATCGCGCGGGCGCGGTCCCCTGACGGACCGTCCGGGAACGTGACGGTGAAGGCGACGTCGAGGTCCGACATTCGGTTGCCGCCCTCGTCCTCGACCTTGTTGCCGGTCACGGTGACGGAGAAGACGGTCGGATCCGTGTGCCGACTCGTGGCGACCTCCACGTCGGCCGCGGTGCAGCCGCCGATCGCGGCGAGGAAGAGCTCGACCGGCGTGAAGCCGGTCCCGGAGCCGGTGCCGAAGGTGATCGTGCCGCCGCGGGCGTTGGTCGCGGTGAACCGGCCGGGGCCGGACCGCTCGAGGGAGACGGAGCGCAGTGAATCGTCAGTCATGCGACGACCGTAACCTCACGCCCCGCACAACGGTCCGCCTGCCGCGCCCCCTCGGCCCGCCCCGCCCCGCTCAGCCGACGTGCAGGACCCGATAGCGATCCGGCTGCGCCGGGTCCCGGTCGACGACCTGGACCGGAGGCCAGGCCCACTGCCACACACCGATCCCCGGCGTACGGGAGAACCGGATCTGCCCACGGGTGCCTTCGACCGCGACGCGCGGCCACGCCCCGGCGATGCCCGCCCGGTCCACCCCGTGGGAACGCAGCACCTCGGCGAGGACGGCGATCGTGTCGTAGCCCTCGAAGGCGACGAAGGAAGGCGCCGCGGCCAGGCGCTCGCGGAGGGCCGACTCGACGCGTGCGCCGAGCGGGGTGAGGTGCTCGGGCAGGTAGCGCAGGAACGGGACCGCGGTGCCGTCGGCGCCCAGCTTCGACGCCCAGTCGGCGAGCTCCGGCTGCCCGGCCGGAGCACCGATCAAGAGGTCGCCGAGGCGCTGGTCGTGGCGGACCGCCTTGACGATCGGCACGGCCGGATCAGGGTGGCCGACCAGCAGGAGAAGGGCCGTCGCCCCCGTGGTGACGAGTTCGTCGCACAACTCCGCGGGGGAGAGGGCCCGCATGTCGAGTTCGACGACGCTGCCGCCGCGAGGAGCGAGGTGGTCCCGCAGGATGCGGGTCCCGGACGCCCAGTACACGCTCGGATCCGCGGCCACGGCTATCCGGCTGTGGCCCGCGCCGAGCAGGAAGTCCGCGTAGATCCGCCAGCCGTGGGACTGTGCGGGGGCCAGGCGCGCGACCCAGTCCGTCGGCTCCTCGGTGAGCGCGTCGAGAACCCCCGACGAGCAGAGGAACGGCAGGCCGAGGGCGTCGGCCCGGGCAGCGGCGGTCCGCGCGACGACGCTGTGGTATTCCCCCGCCAACGCGGCCACGCCGAGACGGGCCAGCTCATCGACGGCCGCCTCGGCCCGCTGCGGGTCGGCCGCAGTGTCCCGCACCAGCAACTCCAGCGGCTTTCCGCCGATCCCACCGGCGTCATTGACCTCTCGCACGGCCAACTCGAGCCCGGCGAGCAGGTGCTGACCTGCCCCGGCCCATCCTGGCCGCGTCAGCGGAACGAGAGCGCCGATGCGGACGGCGGAGTCGTCGGCGTGGTGTGCTCCCCGCGGCGATGGTGGCGTGTTCATGTGCGGCGTCTCCCGAGAGGCGATGGGGCCGTGGTCGGCCGGATCACAGCGTGAACGTCATCGGCGCCGAGAGTAGTTGAGCCGAGAACGGCCCACGTCGGCGGCCCGTCCCGTAGCGGTCCACAGGGACCGGGACGGAGCGCCGACGTGGGCCCGGGTCAGCCCTGTTCCCGTTCCACCGGGAGCCACAGCTCCGCGTCGGCCTCGGTGTTGTCCGGGGACATGCGGGTGCGCAGGATCTCGGGGCCGGGGCGGCTGCGGTAGGGGTTGGACGGGAACCACTGGGTGAAGACGTCCCGCCACAGCTCCTGGATGGCCTCCGGAGCGGGTCCGCTGGTGGTGAAGACCGCCCACGTACCGGCGGGCACCGGGAGGACCGTGGTGCCTTCGGGGGCGGGAGCGGACGTGATCACCCCCTGGTAGTAGTCGAGCTCCGTGCCTTCGGCGCGGCTCGGGTCCAGGTCGTCGCAGACCGCGACGGTGCCCTGCGGCTCCTGGTCCGACAGCTTCTCCAGACGCTCCAGGGTCCCCGGGGCGATCCCCCGGACGAAGTCGATGATCGCCTGGTTCGGCCCCGTGTGCACCAAAGGCACCCGGGCCTTGAGGCCGACGACGCTGAAGTCCGGCTTGTCCACGACGCGATAACGCATGCTGCTGCTCCCTTCGACGGTGAGGCGGAAGGTCAACCGGGGCTGGGAGACGAGCGCCGCGCCGGTACGCCGGGCCTCGGCGGGACCGACCCCGTGCATGGCGCGGAACGCCCGGGCGAACGCCTCGCCCGAGCCGTAGCCGTAGCGCACCGCGATCTCCAGCAGGGACTCACGCCCGGCGAGCACCTCGCCGCCCGCGACGGTGAGCCGACGGCGTCGTACGTACTCCGACAGCGGCATGCCCGCCAGCGCGGAGAACATCCGGCGCAGGTGGTACTCCGAGGTGGCCGCGATCCGCGCCAGCTCTGCCACGTCGACGTCCTGGTCGAGACGCCGCTCGATCTGCTCCAGGCTCTGGTTGAGACGTTCCAGCACTCCCGGTCCCCTTCCTCTTTCGTGATCACCACGCTAGGCGGCGGGCACCCGGCCCGACCCGACATCCTGTGCCCGATCAGGTCGGGTACGCACACGGCTCAGGGCGCGTGCGGGCGGCGGGTCAGACGGCGGCGCCTCTGCGTCGCCGGTAGGTTCTTCGCGGTGACGTTGACAGAGACGCAGGGCCTCGCATCGATGCCCGACGACGCGCAGTTGTGCTGGACGGCGCTGGGAGACACGGCCCGGAAGCCGGCCGTGATCCTGCTCCATGGCGGCCCGGGGCTGCCGGACTATCTGGGCGATGTCGCCCCCATGATCGCGGACCTCGCGCCGGTGTACCGGTACGACCAGCGCGGCACGGGCCGTTCCCCGTGGCGAGGCCCCCATACCCTCGCCCGGCACGTCGACGATCTCGCCGAGCTGCTCGACGCGTGGGACGTGCCCAGGGCCGTGCTCATCGGGCACTCCTACGGCACCGATCTGGCGAGCCGGTTCTGCCTGAGACACTCCGACCGGGTTGCCGCGGTCATGCTGATGTGCGGGCCGTTCACCGGGGACTGGAAGGCCGAGTACCGAGCGGAGCGCGGCCGCCGCATGACCGAGGCCCAGCAGGACCGGCTCCGCGCGTTGGAGAAGCTGCCGCACCGCACCGAGGAGCAAGAGGTCGAGCTGCTCACTCTGTCCTGGTTCACCGACCACGCCGATCCCGGGCGCGGATGGCACTGGGCGGCCCACGGTGCCCGGCGCCGCCGCCCCGTCAACTGGTCCATGAACGGCGAACTCGGCAGGGACGGGCGCGCGGATCCCCTCGACCAGCACCTCGCCGAACTGCGTGCCTGCCTGCCCGCGCGGGCGGAGCTCCTCGGCGGGGCCGACGACCCCCGTCCGCTGTCGGCGCTTCGATCACTCGCGCTCCGGCTTGACCTTCCCCTGACTCGGATCGAGGACGCGGGGCACGAGCCCTGGTTGGAGCAGCCTGACGCCGTGCGCGCGCACCTTCGGCGCTTCGTCCAAGGCGCCCTGGGCACCTAGGGCTTCCGCGCCCTGACGCGGTCGACGGACCACGCGACCAGCGCCACGACGACGGCCACCGCGGCCGCGTACACCGGCAGCCACAGCGTCGTCGTGGCGGACAGACAGTCGGCGACGGCCGTATGGCTGTGGACGTCCTGCGCGTGGACCAGGGCGGCGGCGTCGCGGTCGGCCAGGCCCGCCAGCGCCGCCTCCGTCCGGGTGCTCTCGTACGTGCCGAGGGCGGGACACCGGTCGCGCGTGCCCGGCATGGGGAACAGCCACGACCAGCGCTGCAGCATCGGGGCCAGGGCGATCGCCGCACACAGGCCGACGACCAGCGAATACGCCGTCAGGTTCGCCACGTACGCGGAGCGCAGGCCGGGTTGCCACGTCGGCAGCCGGTACAGGGAGAACAGCGCCGCGAGGAGCGTCACACCGATGTAGGTGGCGAACCACTGCCACGAACCCTGCGCGAGCATGACCGTCAGGACGGCGCCGAGGGCGATGCCGATGACGCCCGGCTCGGCGGCGACGGCACGGCCCGTGCCGGTGGCCGCCCGGCTTCGGGGGCGGTGCGGGCTGGATGCGTCCACGGTCTCTCCTGCCTGGTCCGGCCCCCAAGCATCACGGCGCCGCGCGCCACCGGCCCGCCGCCATGCCGGACCGGCACGAAAGCCTGGCCCGGTCGGCGGGTCCCGCGCCGGGTCAGCCCTCGTACGCGCCTCGTCGCGGGCGGGCCGTCGAGGGGGAGCCGTCAGCGAGGGAGCCGGAGCGTGAAGACCGTCGACCCCGGGCGGCTGGTCAGGTCGATGCTGCCGTTGTGCGCGCGGATCAGGGACCGCGCGACGGCGAGGCCCAGGCCGCTGCCGCCCCGGTCGCGGGTGCGGGCCTTGTCCACGCGGTAGAAGCGGTCGAAGACCCGCTCCTGGTCGGCGGCCGGGATGCCCGGGCCGGAGTCGGCGACCTGGACGACCACGGCCTCGGGGGAGACGGACAGGGTCAGCGACACCTGCGTGCCCGCGGGGGTGTGCACGGCGGCGTTGGTGAGGAGGTTGTCCAGGACCTGACGGACGCGGAGGGGATCGAGCCGAAGCCGCACCGCCGGGTCACCTTCGCCCCGCACCGCCGGGCCGCCGTCCACGCGCACCACCGGCTCACCGTCCACCCGCACCGTCAGCGGATGCTCCGGCCGACCCGCGCGGAACGCGTCCGCCGCCTCGTTCACCAGCTCCACCGGATCCGTGTCCTGAAGGCGCAGCGGCGTCTCCACGTCGGCGGCGTCCAGGCGGGCGAGCAGCAGCAGGTCGTCGAGGAGGAGGCCCATCCTGGCCGCCTCGGCGCGCAGCCGCGCCAGGTGCTTGTCCCGCTCGGCGGGCTCGTTGGCGGCCGCGTACTGGAACAGGTCCGCGTACCCGCGCACCGACATCAGGGGCGTGCGCAGCTCGTGCGACGCGTCCGCCACGAACCGGCGCAGCCGCTGCTCCGCCTCGGTGCGCACGGCGAGCGAGTCGTCGATGTGCTCCAGCATGGTGTTGAACGCGGTGCGCAGTTCCCCGACCTCGGGGCCGCCGGTATCGGAGTCGACGCGGACCGGAAGGCGGGCCGAGTCGGTGAAGTCGTGCGAGGTGATGCCGCGGGCCGTGTGCGCCATGTCGCTGAGCGGCTTGAGTCCGCGCCGCAGCAGGGCACGGCCCAGGACCACGAGGCCGACCAGGGCGAGCGCGAACGCGATGATCTGGACCATGAGGAGCCGGTCCATGGTTTTCTCGATGTCCTCCAGGGGCGCCGCGGTGACCAGGACGACGCCGGGGCTGACCTCACAGGCACGCAGCCGGTAGTCGCCCTGCCCCTCGATGTGCGCGGTGCGGTACACCTCCTTCGCCCCCGAGTCGCGCTGGACCTCGGCGACGGCGGTGAGCTTCCCGGCGTCCGCCGGCACCTCGCTGGGCCTGCGCAGCACGGCCCGGTCGTCCGTGACGTCGTACACGGCCGTGTACCAGCGGTAGAACGGCTGCCGCTCCACCGTTCCGTGCCGCTCGGCGTCCTTGGCCTGGGTGCCCTGGACCAGCTTCATCTGACTGTTGAGCTGGTGCTCCAGATAGTCCCGCATGTACGTCGACAGGGCGGTGCCGACGACGGCGAACACGGCGAGCGCGAGCACGCCGAGGCCCAGCGCGAGCCGGGTGCCCAGGCGCATCCTGCGGTACGTGCGCGCGAGACGGCGGATCACTCGGCGACCTGTCGCACCACGTACCCGACGCCCCGCACCGTGTGGATCAGCGCCGCACCACCGTCGTCCGGCTCGTCGAGCTTGCGGCGCAGCCGGCTGACGACCAGCTCCACGACGTTCGAGCGGCCCCCGAAGCCGTACTCCCAGACGTGGTCGAGGATCTGCGCCTTGGTGAGGACGGTCGGTGACTTGCGCATCAGATAGCGAAGGACCTCGTACTCGGTGGGAGTGAGGGTGAGGAGCCGGTCGCCGCGCCGCACCTCGCGCGTGTCCTCGTCCATCGTCAGGTCCGACACCTGGAGCACCGAGCGCTGGAAGCCAGGACCCGCGCTGCGGCGGAGCACGGTCCGCAGGCGGGCCATCAGCTCCTCCACCGCGAACGGCTTGACCAGGTAGTCGTCACCGCCCCGGGTCAGCCCCGCCACCCGGTCGGAGACGCCGTCCCGCGCGGTGAGGAACACGACCGGCACCATCGTCCCGGACGCCCGCAGCCGGTCGAGCACGGCGAAGCCGTCCAGGCCGGGCAGCATCAGGTCGAGCACCACGATGTCCGGCTGGAACTCGGCGGCCCGGCGCAGCGCCTCCTCGCCGGTGTGGGCGGTGACCGCGTCCCAGCCCTCATAGCGGGCGACCGTCGCCACCAGGTCGGCGATGGGCGGGTCGTCGTCCACGACGAGAAGGCGCACTTTTTCCACCCGCCCATAGTGCGACACGCACCCGCGGCCGCCCCAGCCGTCCACGGCCCCGCGGCCACATCGATAAGCACTTGAAAGTTCAGCGACAGGAAAACGACAGCTCCCCGCAGGCAGGCTCGAAGGGACCCGGCGCCGATCTAGGAGTTGCCGCCCGTGACGACCCTCCACCGTGTCGAACCACCCCGGACGGCGGTCCGCCCGAAAGCGGCGGCCCGCGCGGCCCTGTACGCCCTGCTCGCGGCGAACGTCGCCGTGGTGACCGTGTTCTTCGTCCAGGCGGGGTTCGCCTCGAACACCCTCATCGTCCTCGGACGCCTCGCCGGTCTCCACGCCGCGCTCCTGATGGCCTTCCAGCTGCTGCTCGTCGCCCGCCTCCCGTTCTTCGACCGCCGCATCGGCATGGACCGGCTGACGTCCTGGCACCGCTGGGTCGGCTTCGGGCTGCTGTGGCTGCTCGTCGCGCACGGCGTGTTCATCGTCCTCGGCTACGCCCAGGCCTCGTCGATGGGCCCGGTCGACCAGCTCGTCGATCTGGCGGAGACCGTCGAGGGCGTGCTGCGCGCCGTCGTCGCCATGGCCCTGATCATGGTGGTCGGCGCGGTCTCGGCCCGGTACGCCCGGCGCCGACTGGCGTACGAGACCTGGCACTTCATCCACCTCTACACCTACCTCGCGGTGGTGCTCGCCTTCACCCACCAGGTCGCGGCGGGCTCGACCTTCACGGCCTCGGCCACCGCCACGGCGTACTGGTACACGCTCTGGGGTGCGGCCCTCGGCGCGGTCCTGGTGGGCCGCGTCGTCCTGCCGCTGCGACGCAACCTGCGCCACCGGCTGCGGGTGACGGCCGTCGTGCCCGAGTCCGACCACGTCGTCTCGATCTACGTCTCGGGCCGCGACCTGGACCGGCTGCCCGCCCGCGCCGGGCAGTTCTTCCTCTGGCGGTTCCTGACCAGGGACCGCTGGTGGCAGGCGAACCCCTTCTCCCTGTCGGCGGCCCCCGACGGCACCCACCTCAGGCTCACCGCGAAGACCGCGGGCGACGGCACGGCGGCCCTGCGCGACCTCAAGGTGGGCACGCGGGTGTTCGCCGAGGGCCCGTACGGCGCCTTCACCACGATGCACCGCACCCGGCCGGACACCCTGCTCATCGCGGGCGGCGTCGGCATCACGCCCGTGCGCGCCCTCCTCGAGGAGCTGCACGGCCACGTCGTGCTCATCTACCGGGTGGCCACCGACCAGGACGCGGTCCTCTACGCCGAGCTGACCGAACTGGCCGCCGCCAAGGGCGCCGAACTGCACCTGATCACCGGCCCCGCCACCCCGGACAAGCTGGCCCCGCGCAATATCGCCACCCTCGTGCCCGACGTGGCCGACCGGGACGTCTACGTCTGCGGACCACCCGGCATGACCACCGCCGTCCTGCGCACCCTGGGCGACCTGGGTGTGCCCAAGCCGCAGATACACGCCGAGCGCTTCAGCCTGGCCGGATGAGTGGGGGAACACGATGAAGCGAGCACTGCCCGTCCTGGCGCTGACCGCCGCCGCGGTGATCCCGCTGTGGCGCTACGAACCGTCCCTCGGCTCGACGACCACCGAGGCCGCCCCGGCCCCCACGCCCTCCTCCCCACCGGCGTCGTCCTCCGACGGCACCGCCGCGAGGCCCGTCCAGGGCTCCACCGTCAACACGGAGAAGGGCCCCGTACAGGTCGAGGTGACCTTCGAGGGCGACAGGATCAGCTCCGTACGCATGCTCCAGCAGCCCAACCACCCGCAGACCACGGCCGCCGTACCGAAACTGATCAAGGAGACGCTGTCCGCGCAGAGCGCCGACGTCGACACGGTGTCCGGCGCGACCGTCACCAGCGACGGGTACAAGGAGTCGCTGCAGGCCGCGATCGACGCGAAGGGCGGCGCCTGACGTGCTGCGCGTCGAACACGTCATGGGCTTCCCCGTCTCGGTGCGCATCGACGAGGGGGCGGACGAGCCGGAGGCCGCCGCGGACGAGGTGTTCGCGTGGCTGCGCCAGGTCGACGCGCGGTTCAGCCCGTTCAAGCCCGACAGCGAGGTGTCCCGCCTGGACCGGGGCGAGGTGCCGACTGACGAGATCAGCCCGGAGCTCCTGGAGATCCTCACGCTGTGCGAGGACTACCGGGTCGCGACCCGCGGCGCCTTCGACGTCCGCCTTCCCGGGCGTGGCCTCGACCCCTGCGCGGTGGTCAAGGGCTGGTCGGTGCAGAAGGCGGCGGACCTGCTCGCGGCGGCCGGGGCCACGCGGTTCTGCGTGAACGCCGGTGGTGACGTCGTCGCGTCCGGCGGGCCGTGGCGGGTCGGCGTGCGCCACCCCGAACACGCCGACCGGCTGTGCGCGGTGGTGGACCTCAAGGACGGCGCGGTCGCCACGTCCGCCCGCTACGAGCGCGGCGACCACATCCTCGACGGCCGCACCGGCCGCACCGGCCGCCCGGTCCGGGGCCTGCTCAGCCTGACCGTCGTGGCCGCGTCACTGACCGAGGCGGACGCCACCGCGACGGCGGCGTTCGCCATGGGGACGGAGGGCGTCGCATGGGCCGCGGCGCGGGCGGGCTGTGAGGTGTTCGCGGTGGATGAGGGGCGGCGGGTGCTTCGGACGGAGGGGTTTCCTGTGGTGAGCGGCGCGCGGGACGGGGTCAGTTCGGCAACAGGTGCGACACGAGGGTGCGGGTCCATTCGGGGGTGAGCGGCTCGTCCGTGAACACGCCCCGGTAGTAGAGGGGGGCGAGGACGGCGTCCGTGGTGCGCTCCAGGGTCGGGGGCTGTCCGCCCCGCGCTCGCTCCCGTTCGAGGATGGCTTCGAGTTGTTCCTGTCGTTCCCCGCGACACGCGGCGGCGCCCTGTTCCCCGCCGATGCCGATGGTGGCGCGCACCAGGGCGAGGGTGTCCGGGGCGCAGAGGTCCTTGGCGAGGTCGGACGCGTACCGCTCCAGGTCGCCGCGGAGGCTTCCGGTGTCCGGCACCACGATGTCGCCGGAGAAGCGGCTGGTCGTGGCACTTCTCCGCATGGGTGCTGACCGTCGTCTTCGCCCTGTACGTGGTCGGCCTGCTGGGCTCGTTGCTCACCGTCGGGGCGCTGTCGGACCACCTCGGCCGCCGACCGGTGCTCGCTGCGGCGATCGCGCTGGAGATGGTCGCGCTCGTCTTGTTCCTCAGCGCCGGGAACGTGGTCGTCCTGGCCGCCGCCCGGGTGCTCCAGGGCATCGCCACGGGGGCGGCGACGACCACCCTGAGCGCCACCCTCGTCGACCTCGAACCGCCGCATGCCCGTGGGCGCGCGGGCGTCGTGACCTCCGTGGCGCCCCTGACCGGGCTCGCTCTCGGCGCTATCGGCTCCGGATTCCTGGTGGAGTTCGGCCCCGCCCCGACGCGTCTCGTCTACGCCCTGCTCCTTGGCGCCATGGTCCTGGCGGCGGCGCTCACCGCCGTCCTGCCGGAGACCTCCCCGCGCAGGCCGGGAGCCGTTGCCTCCCTGCGTCCACGGGCCGCACTGCCCGCGCATCTGCGCGCCGACATCGTCCCGGTGGTGCCCGCGATGATCGCGGGCTGGGCGCTGGCCGGTCTGTTCCTCTCCCTCGGCCCGTCCGTCGCCGCCCAGTTGCTGGGGCTGCACAGCCGTCTGGTCGGTGGTGTCGTCGTGACCCTGCTCGCGGGCACGGGAGCACTCACGGTCGCCGCGCTCCGCTCCCGTTCCGCGTCCGTGCTCCTCGCCCCCTCGTCGGCGCTGCTCGGGCTCGGCGTCCTCACCGCGCTCGCCGGGATCGTGGCGGACCTCGTCTGGCTCTGCGCCGTCGGCACGGTCGTCGCGGGCGTCGGCCTCGGCGCCTCGGTCCTCGCCACGTTCGGCAGCTTCGCCCGGATCGCCAGGCCGCACGAGCGCAGCGCGCTCTTCGCGTCGGCGAACATCATCTGCTACCTCGGCAACAGCGTGCCCGCCGTGCTCGGCGGCATCGCCGTCACCGCCCTGGGCCTGCGGACCGCCACCGAGATCTACGCCCTGACGATCGTCGTGATCGTCTCCGCCGCCTTCCTCCTGCGCCTGAACCAACTGCGGTCCCAGCGCCGCACCGTCGTGACCTCGGGGGAGTGAGACACCGACCCACGACACCCGCCGCACCTCGCACCAGGACCGCGGCAATCGACCGACACGGAACGACCTCGTGCGAAAGAAGGACACAGACACCGTGACGACCGCAAACAGCAGAATCAGCAAGCACCTTGGCGTCCAGCGATCCGACCACACGACGATCCGCTACACGGCCAGCGGCCCGGCCGACGGGCCGACCCTGGTCCTCATCCACGGCTGGGGGTGCGACCGCGGCGACTTCGACGCGGTGACCGGCCACCTGCACGACACCCACCGCGTGCTGGCCGTCGACCTCGCCGAGCACGGCGAGTCACGGTCGACGCGAGAGGTGTGGACCATGCGGGAGTTCGCCCGCGACGTGGCGGTGGTGCTGGAGGCCGAGTCGGTGACCACGGCCGTCGTGGCCGGGCACTCCCTCGGCGCGGCGGTCGCCGTCGAAGTCGGCCGACTGCTCCCCGGCACCGTCTCGCACGTGGTCGCGCTCGACGGACTGCACTACCTGTCCCTGTTCCCGGCGCAGCACGAGGAACAGGGACAGGCCCTGCTGGGCGTGTTCCGCGACGACTTCGCCGCGGCGGTGCGCGGGCTCGTCGAAGCGGGTTCGCCGGCCGGGACCGCCCCGGCGCTCGTGGACGGCTACTTCGAGAAGATGGTCGCGGTACGGCAGCCCGCGGGCCTGCACGCCTTGGAGGGCCTGGTGCGCTGGGACATGGACGCGGCGCTCCGCGAGACGAAGCAGCCCATCACCGTGTTTGCCGTTCGCGACCTGGTGACGCGAGAAGCGATCGACCGCTACGGGGACCGCTTCGACATCGTGCTCGTCGACCTGGGCAGCCACCACTTCCCGGTGGAGGCCCCCGAAGCGACGGCGAGGCTCCTGGCGGACGTGCGGAGCCGATGAATCAGCGGAGCAGATGAGTCAGCGGAGCAGATGGGTCTGCGGAGTCGATGAGCCATCGGTGCGGGCCGGGGGCCGCCCACGCCCGGCCCCACCGGTGCGCGCGCGCCGTACGCTGGCATCGAAACCCTCGCTGAAGGCGCAGACGCAAGCGTCCAGTTGGTCACCCCGGACCGGACGCTCCGACCGGCGAGGGCTGCGATCGACGTGGTTCCGTCTCTCCTGAGGAATGGTGAACGTGGCAAAGGTCCTGGTGATCGGGCTCCATCCCAGTACGGTCGACTACAGCATGTACCCGGGCCTGGACGAGGCCACGCTGACCGCACGCGTCGAGCAGGGCCTCGCGGCCGTACGGGCAGCGGGTTTCGACGCCGCGCACTGCCGGATCGGCGTGGACCCGGACGAGGCGGAGAAGACGGTACGCGCAGCGGTGGCCGAGGGATCCGTGAACCTGGCCATGATCGGCGCCGGTGTGCGCATGGCGGCCGAACACACCGTGCTGTTCGAGCGGTTGATCAATCTGCTGGTCGAACAGGCCCCCGGGGTCCGCTTCTGTTTCAACACCTCACCGGAGACAACGATCGACGCTCTGCGTCGCTGGGCGCCGCACGCCTCCTGACCCGCGGCGGGTGCGCGCCGCACGACGGCGTCAGGACGCCTGGACGGTGGGCCGTCACCTGTTCCGCGAGGCCAGTTTGATCGCTTCGCGGACGCGGCAGTAGGTCCCGCAGCGGCACACGTTCTCGATCCGGTCGATGTCGGCGTCGGTCGGCCGGGTGGTCCTCTCCAGCAGGGCCACCGCGGCCATGATCTGGCCCGGCTGGCAGAAGCCGCACTGCGCGACGTCCCGCTCCAGCCAGGCCTCCTGCACGGGGTGGAGCTTGTCGCCGTCGGCCAGGCCTTCGATCGTGGTGACGTCGCGGCCCGCGCAGTCGGCTATCGGGACGACGCAGGGCTGGATCTCACCGCCGTCCAGGTGGCTCGTGCAGGCACGGCAGACACCGACGCCGCAGCCGTACTTGGGGCCGGTGACGTTCAGGAGGTCGCGCAGCACCCACAGCAGCGACATGTCGGCCGGGGCCTCGACGGTGACCGGTTTCCCGTTGAGGACGAAGGAGTAGGACGGCATCGGCACCTTCTCAGAAGTTGAGGGGGAAGCGACGGGGCTTGGAGCCGGTCGCGCGTGCGTAGGCGTTGGCGACGGCTCCCGCCGCGGCCGGAACGCCCAGCTCGCCCGCCCCGCCCGGCTGTCTTCGGGACGGCATGATGTGTGCCTCGAAGTGCAGCGGGGCGTGCCGCTGCCGGGCGTAGTGGAAGTCGGCGTAGCTGCTCTCGCGGACGGCGCCCCGGTCGATGTGCAGTCCGGCCTGCAGGACGGTGGAGATGCCGTCGATCGCGGTGCCCATGAGCTGGGCCTGGAGCCCGCGTGGATTGACGGCTGTGCCGACGTCGGCGGCCATCACCACCCGGGTCACCCGCGGGCTCTTCGGGTCGGTGGTGTCGATCTCGACGAGGCAGGCCACACACGAGCCGTACTCCTCGTGCACGGCGACCCCCTGCGCCTCCCCCTCAGGCATGGCACGGCCCCACTGACCGGCGGTGGCGACCTTGTCGAGCACGGCCTTGACGGTCTTGCTCCTGAGGGACGTACGCCGGAACGCGACCGGGTCCTTGCCCAAGGCCCTGGCCACCTCGTCGACGACGATCTCCTCCGCGGTCCGCATCGTCCCGGAGTCGACGGACCGCCACGCGCCCAGCGGAACCGCCAGCTCCACCGAGCCCGAGTTCCCGGACACCCGACCGAAGTCGTAGAGGCCGGGGTCGCGGGGGAGCGGGCCCGCGGCAAGCGCGCCGTCCGTGCGGACACCAGCCTGGGCGGAGGCCCCCGTACGCTCGCCTGCCTCGCTCACCGAAGCCGTCGAGTGGACGAAGGCCACCACCTTGCCCCGTGCGTGGCTGGCCCGGATCCGGTGGTGGCTGGCCGGGCGCATGCGGCCGTGCCGGATGTCGTCGCCACGGCTCCACATCAGCTTCACCGGCCGCCGCGCCGCCTTTGAGATCAGGGCCGCCTCGACGGCGGCGTCGTGGTTCAGGCGGCGGCCGAACGAACCGCCGCCGCGCAGGACATGGACCTCGACCTTCGACTTGGGCAGCCCGACCGCCGAGGCGATGCCGTCTCGCGCGTCCATCGGCGCCTGGGAGGAGAACCAGATCTCGGCACGATGGGCGCGTACGTCCGCGACAGCGGTCAGGACCTCCATCGGCGCATGGCTGACGAAGGCGAACTCGAACTCGCCCTGCGTCTGCGCCGACCCGCGCGGAGGAGTGCCGAGGCGCGGCACGGCCGCCCGCAGCCGCGCGCGGATCGCGGCGTCCGACAAGGCCGCCAGCGGGCCGGGAGACCACTTGATCCGCAAGGCCTCCTTGGCCTTGAAGGCATGGTGGAAGGACTCCGCCACCACGGCGACCCCACCGGCGATCCTGACCACCGCGTGGACGCCGGGCATCGCTCGCGCCGCCCGGTCGTCGACCGACACGACCTTCCCGCCGAGGGTCGGCGGCCGCGCCACCACGGTCGGCTTCGCCCCGGCCACAGCCAGATCGCCGGTGTACTTCGCCTTGCCCGTGACGATGTCCCGCGCGTCGATCCGGGTCGTCGGCCGCCCGATCACCCGGTGTCTCGACGGCGGCTTGGGCCTGGTCGAGACCTTCGGCCGGCGGATCCCGGCGGCGCTCGCCGTCAGCGAACCGAAGGTGGCGGACCGCCCGTCCGGGGCGAACACCCGCGTGTCCTTGGTCCGCAGGGTGCGTGCGGGCAGGTGCCAGCGCCGTGCGGCCGCGGTGACCAGCTTGGCCCGTGCCAAGGCGGCCAGCTCACGGGCGGGACCGTAGAGCGAACTGACCGAGCTCGAACCCCCGGTGTACTGGTTGCCCTTGGCGCGTGCGTCGGCGAGCGGGATGTGGACGTCGACGAGCCGGGCGTCCAGGTCCTCGGCGATGAGCATGGCGACCGCGGTCGTGACGCCCTGGCCGACCTCGACACGAGGCAGCCGCACGACGACCTTGTTGGCGGCGGTGACCTCAAGGACCAGCATCTCCTCGTCGTTGCCCCGCGCCAGCACATCGGACGGGCGACGGCTCGCCGACACGTCGGGTTCGCCGGCGTCGGCCCACGCCCCGTCGCGGTCGAGGGACGCGGCCACCGTCAGCGTGGACGCCGCGAGCGAGTAGACGACGAACTTCCGGCGGGACAGCTGACCGCTCAACGGACGTTCCTTCCCGAGCACTTCGGACGGTTCAACCCGTATGAGGCGGCAGGGCCCCGCGTGGTTCGCTGGGGAGGTGAAGTTTCCGAGGGGAACAGGAGGCAGTCGAGCGGGCCGGTCGGGGCGATGGCGGAGGGACGAGGGCAACTGCCCGCTACTTCCCCGGCGTCCGCCCCGTTGTCCCTGGCGACGATCACCGCCCGCCTCCTTGCTGGCAGCGGGCGGTGCCACGGGCCCAGAAGGGACACCACCAGCACATGACCACACGGCACCACCTCGGCCGCAGCGCCGCCGTACTGACCGCCGCCCTCGCCCTCACGACGACGGCCACCGGTCTCACCGCCCACGCCGACAGCGCCCACAAGACCGGCAAGCACACCACCACGACCGCCTTCGTGCCGCGCGCCGGTGCGGTCCCGCTCCAGGACGCCGAGGACGACGGCTGGGAGGGCGACGGGCTGCGCCTGAGCGCCGAGGAGAACCGCAAGGTCGACGCCTACGTCGCGCGCGCCCGCGAGGCCGAGCCGTCGATCAGCAGGGACGTGCGGGCCGCCGCGAACCTGAGCGGGGCGGACCTCGTCGGGTTCGACCACCGTCTGAAGTCGCCCGACTCGCTCAAGCGGAAGGTCGCCACCGACCTCAAGGAGCACCCCGAGAACACCGTCGACCAGGCACTCGACCGCCTCAACGACGCGGTGCGCTACACCCTCCAATGGCCCGACGGCGACTACGTCACGGGCGTCTCCATCGCCTCCGAAGTGCTGTCCGCCTGGGGCAACGACACCACCAAGTGGAGCAACACCTGGGGCCGCGCCCAGGGCTACAAGGGCCTCAACTCAGGATGGCGCGCGCCTGATTCGCGGCAGCGGTTCGAGGTGCAGTTCCACACTCCGGCGAGCAAGTACGCGCAGGAGGAGACGCACAAGCTGTACGAGGAGCAGCGGCTGCCGACGACGAGCCCCGAGCGCAAGAAGGAGCTCCAGGCACAGCAGAACGCGCTCTTCGCCGCCGTGCCGGTGCCGGCCGGCGCCCCCGAACTCACCGTGCCCGCGCCCCGCCCGGCCCTGACACCCGCTGCGTGAGGGACCTAGCCGACGACGGCCCCACCGTGGTGGTGGAGGCCGTCGTGTCCCGGGTTCGCGCCGACCGTCAGATGTAGCCCTCGCGGAGCGCGTACGCCACGGCGTGGGACCGGTTGCGCAGGTGGAGCCGGGTGGTGAGGCCGTGCATGACGTTCTTGACGGTGCGTTCGGAGTACGACAGCTTCGTCGCGATCTCGGAGGTGTCGAGGCCCTCGGCCACCAGGCGCAGGACGTCCACCTCCCGAGGCGTGAGGCCCAGCGTGGAGCCCGGCTGGTCGGTGCCGCCCCGGTGCAGTCGCCCCACCTGGCCGATGAGTCGGCCAAGGAGGTCGGGCGGCAGGTCGCCGCCGCCTTTGGCGGTGGTCAGCACGGCCTGCACCAGGCGGTGCGTGGTGGCCTCACGGCGCCAGACGATGGCACCCACACCGCACTCGATGACGTCGAGGAGCTCGTTCTCGCGGACCGTGCCCACCACGAGCACGGCACGTGTGCCCTCGCTGCGCACGGTCCGCCGCAGCCGGGCGAGCGCGGCCTCGTCGAGGACGTCCTCGACGAGTAACGCGACGGTGGCGGGACCGGAGTCCTCGCACAGCTCGACCTCGGGATGGCGCCGCAGCTGGCTGAGGACTCCCTCGCGGCTGATCGGGTCGGGGGCGGTGACGCTGACGCGGACCCGGGGCGCCTTGGGCGCGGAAGGCGCGGAGGAGATGGAGGGCACAGAGGCCATGGAGGATACGGATGGCACGGAGGTCACGGGGGACGCAGAGGGCGCAGCGGGCGCAGAGGGCACAGGGGATACAGAGGACACGGGGGACGGGAGCGAAGTGGACAAGGGACTTCCTCACTTCTGCGGCTGAGACTTCGGTGGTGCGCCGGGCGCCGCCGACACGGGGGATCGGCGGCGCCCGGTGTTCAGGGGGTCAGGAGCAGGGCTTGTAGAAGTGCTTCCAGCCCTTCTTGGGCATGGACGGCGGCTCGGCCGGGGTACCGACCTGGCCGTACTTCACCTGCTGCTCGTAGACGTACTTGCCCGGGCCGCTGCTCCGCTTGGACAGCCGCACCTGCCGGTCGAGGGACCCGTCACCGGAGTTGTTGAGGACCGCGATGTCCGGGTACGCGTCGTCGTTGTAGTCGGCGACGCGCAGCTGCCTGGCCTCGCCGTGGTCGCCGATGTCGGAGTGGCGGGCCTGCGCGGAGCCCAGGTTCGTGCGCTTGAGCGGTCCGGGACGGTACTGGGAGACGCGCGCCGTGTTGGGGTCGTCCCCGCCGGCCGGCTTGACGACGTTGACGACGATGTCCAGCTTGCCGTCGTTTCGGAAGTCGGCGACCACGGCGGAAGCGATCTCGCCCGGCTTCGCGCCGAGCAGCTTCCTGACCGACTTCTTCGCGCCGAACGAACCGCTCGCGGTGCCCCACTGGACCGTCATCCTGGTGCCGGTGTGCCCAGGGTTGACGATCTTGTCCGGGCGGCCGTCGCCGTCGAGATCGCCGACCAGCGTCGTGGCACCCGCCAGGCACGCGGCGGCCGCGGCCGTCTTGCCGGACTGCCCCGCACCGCCCGACGCCGACGACCCGGTCGCACCGGCCTGGAACGCGCCGACGGTCAGGGTCAGGGCGACGGCCGCGACCGGCGCGGCGATCAAACGTGAGCGCATGCGTTGCATCTACGAACTCCAATGTCGTCACTGCTGAGCCGTACTCGCCCGTCGAGCCCCCACGGCGCCGGTCGCGGGAACGGTCCCGGTGGGGCGTGGTGGGCTCTTGGACGAGCACGGAACGAGCTTGTCGGGTGATCCGTCCCCACCGCCAGAAAAATGGGGCAGTTCGGGACACTGGAATGAAAAGAACGGCTTTGACCTGCAGGAACGCAAGGTGCCTGGAACGCGAGGGTGGGACGCGTGAGGCGCGGGCCGCGTCTAGTTCCGCACGTAAGGCGTCTTGTTCGCGGCCTCGGCCCCGGCCTCGGAAGCGGCCTCGGCCCCGGCCGTCGGCGCGGGCACGGGAGCCGACTCGGGTCCCGCTTCGCTCAGGCCGTACCGGCTGTGGAAGGTCCGCAGGAAGCCGGGCGCGTACCAGACCGAGCGGCCGAGCAGCCGCATCGCGGCGGGGACGAGCACACCGCGTACGGCGACCGCGTCGATGAGGATGGCGAGGCCGCTGCCCAGGCCGAACATCTGCATGAAGCTCAGCTTGGCCGTCCCGAAGGCGAGGAAGCTCACCGCGAGCAGGCAGGCCGCCGCGCTGACGATGCGGCCCGTGTGCCCGAGTCCGTCGGTCACGGCGGTCTCGTTGTCCGCGCCCTGGTCGTGGAGTTCCTTGATCCGGCTGGTGACGAACACCTCGTAGTCCATCGAGAGGCCGAAGGCGATGCAGAACATCAGCACGGTCATCGCCAGCTCCATGGGCTGCGCGGTGAAGCCGAGCAGACCGGAGAGGTTGCCGTCCTGGAAGATCCAGGTCATCACGCCGAGGGTCGCTCCCAGGCTGAGCGTGTTGAGGACAAGGGCCCGCAGCGGCTGCACGACGCTGCCGGTGAACAGGAACAGGAGCACGAAGGTGGTGAGCACGACCAGGCCGATGGCGACCGGGAGCAGACCGCCGATGGAGTCCTTGGAGTCGACGAGTTCGGCGTCGACGCCGCCCACCAGAGGGTCGGAACCGGCGGGCGGGGTGAGCGTCCGGACGTCCTTGACGAGGCTCTGGGCGGCGTCCGACTTCGGTTCCAGGTCGCTGACCACGGTGATCCGCTGCGCGTCGGCGCGGCTGAGGGAGGCCTGGGCGGGGCCGTCCGCCTTCGCCTGACCGTCGGCGTACGTTCCCGTGCCGGTCTCGACGCGGGCGACACCGTCGAGAGCGGACAGCTTGGTCGCGTACGAGGCCAGCGGGGCCTTGGCCACGGGCCGGTCGATGACGATGTGCAGGGCCGCGTCGTCGTTGCCGTCGAAGTTCTCCCGCAGTGTCGCGGAGACCTGGCGGCTCTGCGCGTCCTCGGGCAGCACCCGCTCGTCCGGCGTGCCGAAGGTGATGCCGAGCAGCGGGCTCGCCGCCACCAGCAGGACCGCGAGGACGGGCAGCGCGGTGAGCGCGGGCCGGCGCATGACGGTCCGGGCGAGGCGCCCCCACAGCGGGGCCCGGCCGTCGGAGCGTCCCGCCTTCGGCCACGGCAGCTTCCCGCTGTTGACCCGGTGCCCCAGGACCGCGAGCAGCGCGGGCATCACGAACAAGGTGCCGAGGGCCGCGATGGCGACGACGCCGACCCCGGCGTAGCCGAACGAGCGCAGGAAGTACTGCGGGAACACCAGGAGCGCCGCGAGGGCGGCCGCCACGGTCGCCGCGGAGAACGCGACGGTGCGGCCCGCGGTGTGCACCGTCTTGCGGACGGCGTCGTCCACGCTCACGCCCGCGGCGAGCTGCTCACGGAAGCGACTGATCATCAACAGGGCGTAGTCGATGGCGAGGCCGAGACCCAGGGCCGTGGTGAGGTTCGTCGCGGTGTTGGAGACGTCGGTGATGCCCCCGAGGATGCTGAGCTGGGCGAACGAGCCCGCGATGGCGAAGACGGCGATGGCCAGCGGCAGCAGGGCGGCGACCACACTGCCGAAGACGAACAGGAGCAGCACGAGGGTCAGCGGGATGGCGATGGCCTCGGCGAGAAGGAGATCGTCGACCACCTGGGTCGACATGTCGCTGCTGACCGCGGCCCCGCCCCCGGCGCGAACGCTGAGCCCGCCCTCGCGGGGACCGGTGTAGTCGTCGATGACACTCTTGGAGTTCTTCTCGAACTCCGAGGCGTCGCCCTTCACATGGGCGAGCACCATGGCCTCGCGGCCGTCCTCGGACCGGAGCGTGGGGCTCTTGGTGTCCCAGTACGAGACCACGTTCTCCAGGTGCTTCTCCTTCTTGAGGTCGGCCACCAGCGCCCGGCCGTCGCCCTGTGCGGCCGGGGCGTCGACACGGCCCCGGTCGGCACGGACCAGCAGGATCAGGTTCGTCTCGCCGCCGAACTTCTCCTCGATGACCTTCTCGGCCCGGGTGGACTCGGAGGCGGGGTCGTCGAAGCCGCCGCCCTTGAGTTTGGTGAACGCGCCGCTGCCGACGGCACCCATGAGGGCCACAGCCACGACGGCGACGACGAGGATCAGCCTTGAGCGGCGAATCGCCAGTTCGGCTAGGCGGTCGAACACGGGAGTTCTCCTTCGCATAGGTGCGGTAACGCCGACGAGAGTCGACAAAAGCCAACCAAAGAGCCCGAAAGGGGCCAGAGTGAAGAGGGAAGTGGGGCGGGACGCCTCGCGCGGGCTGCCCGTCGGTGGCGGCGAATGGCCTGATGTCGAACCCCTCGCGCCGCAAACGACGTTAGCGACGACCAGGAAAATTTGGCAGTGTTAGATTTTCCTCACACTTCGCACGCGTGTGCTGCCCCGTGCGGACCCGCCGCCGTACGGTCACCCCATGTCCGCAGACACCCCCGCGGCGGCCCCGCCCACGCTGCGCCAGCGACGTCGAGCCGCCGCCACCCAGGAGATCCTCGAAGCCGCCGAGCGCCACATCGCCGAGCACGGCCCCCACGCCATGTCCCTGCGTGCGATAGCCCGCGGCCTCGGCATGACCGTGCAGGCGCTCTACCACTACTTCCCGAACCGGGACGCCCTCGTCACGGAGCTCATCGCCAAGGCGTACGACGACGTGGCCGAGGCCGTCCAGGCAGCCGTCGACACCGCCGGGGACGACCCGGACCTGCCGCGCCTCGTCGTGGCGGCCGAGGGCTACCGCCGCTGGGCCATCGCCCACCCTGAGAGGTTCCAACTCCTCTACGGGGCACCCCTGCGCGACTACGCCGCGCCCGCCGAGGGCCCCACCACCCAGGCGGTGCGCCGCATGGGCGCGATCTTCCAGGCCGCGATCTTCGACGGCTTCACCTGGGAGCAACTCGCCGCAGCCGACACGCCGGAGCTCTCGCCCTCACTCCAGGCATTCCTGGGGCACCTGCCTCCGGACGGCATGGGCGACCTGCCGCCCCCGGCGACCTCCCTCCTCCTGAGCGGCTGGGGCCACATGACCGGACTCGTCGTCCTGGAGGTGTTCGGACACACGGAGTTCCTGGGCGAGCACCAGGCGGAGATCTTCCGCCTCTCGATGCGGAACCTGCTCGCTGACGTCCACCGCCGGATCCCGGCCGCGGCACCGGACACCGCGACGTAGGACGGCCCCCGCCGCAACGCATTCTCGCCCGGCCCGCTCACCTCACTCGGCCTTCACGTCCCCTCCGCCATGCTGGGCGCCAACGGGCGGTGGTGCTCGCGTCGACGGCAGGTGCCGGGCGGGCGTGAGTGCCGGACGGGGGAGGGGTCGATGTCAGGGCCGAGCGTGTCAACGAGCGCGGCGTTCAAGCGGGTTCCGGTCGGACGCCGTGCGGTGGTGCGCGGGGCGGCGCTCCTCGTGCCCGCCCTGGCGGGCGCGGCGGCGTGCGGCCCGGAGAAGCGGGACCGCCGCTCGGACGGTGAACTCCACGACCGGATCCACGACTTGGTCACGGCCGAGCTGCCGAAGGGCCCGGGAGCCACCGTCCTCGCCGCGAGCGAGTCCGGCATCGTGTACAGCGAGAGCTTCGGGCTCGCGGACCGCGCACGCGGCATCCGGTGCGGACGCGACACGGTGTACGACATCGCCTCCAACACCAAGCAGTTCACCGCGGCCGCCGTCCTGAAGCTGGAGATGGACGGCCGCGTCCACGTCCGCGACCGCCTCGGCGACCTGCTGCCGGGACTGCCCCCGGACATCCGCCCGCTGACGGTGCACCAACTCCTGTCCCACACCTCGGGCCTGCCGGAATTCCTGCCCGACCGCTACGGCGACGACTACACCCCTCTGTCCCGCGCGGAGCTGCTCCAGGCCCTCACCCACACCGAGCTGCGCTCCCGCCCGGGCCGCGCCTTCCACTACTCCAACCTGGGATACAGCCTGCTGGCCGTGGTCATCGAGGAACGATCAGGGCAGCCGTACGAGCAGTTCCTCGCCGACCGCCTCTTCCGCCCTGCGGGCCTCGACCGGACCGGTCACGTCCGGCCGGGCTGGCCGCGGCGGGACATCGCCGTCGAGTACGACGAGAAGGGCAAGCCCGCGGGCCGACCGACCGAACAGCCCTGGGCGCCCGACGGACCGCACTGGAACCTGCGGGGCAACGGCGGCATGCTCTCCACGGCGACGGACCTGTTCCACTGGCACGTCGCCCTGAACGGCGGCGAGGTCCTCTCCGCCGACGCACGCCGCAAGCTGTTCACCCCGCACGCGACCGCGTCCGAGGACTCCGACGACGGACTCGCGTACGGATACGGCTGGGCCCTGGACCCCGGCACCGGCGAACACCGCATCGCCTGGCACACCGGCCAGAGCCAGGTCGGCGGCTCCTACTCGGAGATCGTCCGCTCCGTCGACGGGCGGGCCCTGGTGGTGCTGTCCACCAACTACAGCACGAGAAAAGGGGCATGGGCGATCCCCGAGGTCGAGCTGGCCCGCGGGATCGCCGACCTCATCCTGGAGGAATGACCGGACGGCGGCAGTGGGCGAACAGCGCGGAGCGCCCGCCATGAAGGCCCACATGGGTGACGCCCGCGCGAGTGGGTCTTTGGGCCCCCGTTAGCTCAGGGGAGTGACTTTCTGGGTGCTTTCGGGCTTACCGGGCATATCTGTCTTCCAGTAGCAACAGGACTGGGAGAGACGAAATTGAAGTGGATCAGGATGCCTGTGCTGGCGGCGGTCGCTGCCTTGACCCTCACCACAGGAATGACGGATGCCGTCGGTCGGACGAGCGGCGCGCAGACCCCCGAGCCCAGGGCCGCGGCTCCCTCGGATCACAGCGGGGTTCAGGGCAGCGAGCTGGTCATCCCTGCGGGCGCGGCCGCAACGGCCATCGCGTCGTGCCCAGCAGGCCGTGAACCGAGCGGAGGCGGCGGGATCAGGTCCGGGAAGGGGCTCTTCCTGACCGGCTCCGCACCCCGAGGCAACGGCTGGGAAGTCAGGTTCAGCAACAAATCGGGTGCGGAGCGCAGAGGTTCAGCCTTTGTCGTCTGCACCGCTCAGTCCCACACGCGCGTGGCCGACAGCCCTCTCACGGTGCCCGCCCGCGGGCAGAGCGTCAGCAGCTTCCTGAACTGCCCCGGCGGCCAGGTGCCCACCGGCGGGGGTTGGGAGGCATCAGGCAGCGACGTCGTCGGCCTGCGGTTCTCCTCCTCGACCAACAACTACCACGCCGTGGTGTTCAACAACTCCGACGCGGAGCAGAACTTCAACGCGGTCGCGCTGTGCTCGACGGTCCCTCATGAGCCCCGGCTCGGCACCCAGGTCACCGTCCAGCCCGGCGCTGAAGGAGTGGCCACGGCCAATTGCGACCCCGGTCAAGTGGCCAGCGGTGGTGGCTCTTTCCCCAGCGGCCAGGCATTCATCGGCGCCTCACGCCCACTCGCCAACGGCACGGGATGGCAGATCACCGCCGAGAACACGACGGATACGCCCCAAAAGGTGACCGCACAGGCGATCTGCACGGCGTCGTGATCGCGTCTCCACGACGGTGGTCGTCAGTCTAGGGAAGCTTGGCGCCTGTCCGGTGACCCGACCACGGCCGTGAAGTCCCCCGCGGAGTAAGAGGGTTGGCCTCGGCCCGGTCAAGATCCACAAGGTTACAGGTTCGTCCCAGACGGGGGCGGGTTCGAACAGGTGGGCAACAGAGGTGGGAACTGGTGTTCCCGGGCTCATCGGCGGTACGCCCCCGGGCGGTGCGGCGCACCGCCCGGGGGCTCATTTCCCTTGCTGGAGGGCGGCGGGGGAGGGTGCGGCACCGGCGCCGGGAGGGGTGGGCGCGGCCGGAGCACTCCCTGGACCGGTGGGCCTCGTTGCTCGCCGTGCGTGTAACAGGGGTGTATTAGCGGGCGGTTGGGATGAACGCGGCTCCGAGCCGAGCGGCTCATGGAGGGCAGAAACGCTCGCTCGTATCGACTTGTTCGACTCGGGCCGGGCGGTAGACACCCCCAATCGATGCTGAGGAAGAAACGATGCGTGTTCGCAAGCTCACCTTCGCCGCTCTGGCCGTCGCCACGACTCTCTCGCTCGCGGCGTGCAACGACGGGGACGACTCGGCAGGGGACTCCCCGTCGGCGGAGTCCACGGCGTCGTCCTCGTCCGGGGGTTCGGGCTCGGGCGGTGCGGACCAGGACGGCGGCAAGGACTCCGGGGGGAAGGACTCCGCCGGGAAGGATTCCGCTGGGCAGGGCTCGGGCGGGCAGGGTGCGGCCACCGGAGGCGGTTCGGACACGAGCGCCAAGGTGGGCAAGTGCCGTACCGACGAGCTGGACATCACTGCGTCGGACAGCACGGTCGACGGTGACACCGAGGGCACGGTCGCGGTGACGTTCAAGAACGGTGCGGGCCGGGACTGTGCGCTGTCCGGGTACGCGGGCGTCGACTTGAAGACGAGCGAGGGGGACCTGTCCGCGACGCGTACGGGGCAGTCGAGCCCGATGGTGCTCAAGGACGGTGAGTCGGTGTCGTTCGGTGTCACCTACCCGGTCAATGACTCGGGCGGTTCGGGCGTGAGTGTGTCGGCGATCGTGGTGACGCCTCCTGGGGAGACGAAGTCGTTCTCGATGGAGTGGCCGGGCGCCGCGACCCTGCCGGTCACCGAGGGCGGCGGTACGCCGGTCAAGGTCGGCCCGATGGGCAGCGCCGGCCAGGGCGGAGCGAACTGACCCGCTCTCAGCACCGGAGCGGAGCGAACTGCCCCCCTAGGGCCCGAACGGGACCCGAACGGGACCCGAACGGGACCCGAACGGGGAGGACGGCGAGGGACGCAGGGGACCGGATGTATCGCGGGCGTATCGAAAACCGCATACGCCACAGCAACGGTCTCCCGCCTTCCATGGAGGCACGGACCACAGCGGTCCGTGCCGGGGCGTGCTGCCCCGGCTCCGGAAGGTGTCACGGAACGGAGCGCGTCGTGCCGTTGGGGAACGTTCGTCCGTCGCTGAGGAGTGCCGGTCTCGCCGCCGGTCTCGCCCTGCTGATGATGGCCCAGGGAGGGCCCGCCACCGCGGCCCCCGCGAGGGTCGGGAAGGTGCAGAAGGCGATGGAGGAGCTCGCCAGGATCCCCGGGGTCGTGGGGGTCGTCGGCGGGGCCTACGTCGACGGGAAGTCCGTCGGCCTGGGGAGCGCGGGCTCCCGATTGCTGAACGGCGAGGGCGGGAGGATACCCGCGGACGCCCGCTTCCGGATCTGGTCGCAGACCAAGCAGATGGTGGCCACCGTCGTGCTGCAACTCGTCAAGGAGGGCGAGTTGAGCGTGGATGACAAGCTCGGCGACCTGCTGCCGGAGGTGGTGGAGAAGGACCTGGTGACGCGGGCCGACGAGATCACGGTCCGGCAGATGCTGCGGCACACCTCCGGCATTCCCGACTGGTACGCCGACAAGCCGAACCCGGACGGCAGCGAGGGAGACCCCGCGTTCGACGTGTTCGACTTCACGACCCCCTACCGGCCGCTGGACCTGGTCGGGTGGAGCCGTGGTCGGCCCCGGACCGGGGAACCGGGCGAGAAGTGGTCCTACTCCAACACCAATTACACCCTCCTCGGCATGATCATCGAGAGGCTGACCGGGCACGACCTGGCCACCGAGCTGCGCACGCGCCTGTTCGGCCCGCTCAAGATGACCAAGACCTACCTCATGGTCAAGCCGCCGGACGGCGTCGAGGGATCGCACAACCACGGCTACTACCCTGACGCCGACGGCAAGCCGCGCGACGTGGACCGTTTCAACGCAGGCCTCGCCGGTGCGGGGGCCGGAGGGGTGGTCTCCACCGCGCACGACGTGAGCGCCTTCAACCGGGCGTTCACGCAGGGCAGACTGCTGCCGCCGGAACTCCGGCGAATCCTGACCGACCGGCTGCCCGGTGCGGCGCGCGCCCGGGGCGAGGGCCGCGGCCGTTGCGGCGACGACCTCTACATCACGGGCGGGTCGGCCCCCGGCTCCATCGCCATGACCTTCTACTCGGAGGACGGCCGTCGCCAGTTCGCGATGTCGTTCACCCTGAGCGCCAAGCCCAGCACCGTGGAGCTTGACGTGAGCAAGGCCGTGGAGAGCGTCTTCTGTCCCTCCGCCGCAGGGGCGGCCCCGCGCTCCTCGGCCCGCGTCGGAAGCTGACGGCGAGGGCTTCCGGGTTCCGGGGATGCCCCCGGGACCCGGAAGCCTGGTGGGAGAACACGCGGGCGGTGCCTGCCCGGACCCACGAACTCGGCACGTGGAGTCACCTCGTGTGCCCACCAACTAGAACCCGCATCCGCTTCCCGCTTCAATGGAACTCAAGGCGGAACAGGGGTGGAAAGGGGGGCGGCGGTCCCGGAAAGCCACTCTGCGGGCCGAAGGCGGGGTGTGCCCCGCGCCCCGTGCACCACCGACGATCCGCCTGAGCCCCCACGGGCCAGCCCACCCGCTCACTTCGACCGGGAGAAGCCGCTGTGAAGGCCATCGTGCAGAACGTCTACGGCTCCGCGGACACGCTCCACGTACGGGACGTCGATCGGCCTTCCCCCGCCGAGGGCGAGGTGCTGGTGCGCGTGCACGCCGCAGGCGTCGGCCCGGACGTCCTGCACGTGATGACCGGGGTGCCCCTGATGGTCCGCCTGTTCCTCGGACTGCGCGGGCCCAGGAACCCCGTGCGGGGCTGGGACGGCGCCGGACGCGTCGAGGCGGTCGGCGCGAAGGTGACGGGCTTGCAGCCCGGCGAGGCGGTGTACGGGCACTTCGACGGCTCCTTCGCCGAGTACGCGCTCGCCAAGGCTGAGAAGATCGCCCCCAAGCCCGCGAACATCAGCTTCGTGCAGGCTGCCGCCGTCCCGGTCTCCGCCGTCACCGCCTTGCAGGCGCTGCACACCAAGGCGGGCCTGCGGGCCGGCCAGAAGGTCCTGGTCATCGGCGCCTCGGGTGGGGTCGGCAGCTTCGCCGTGCAGCTCGCCGTAGCCCACGGCGCGGAGGTCGTCGGCGTCTGCGGGGGCCGTGCGGCCACGTTCGTACGCTCCCTCGGTGCCACGACCGTCCTCGACTACGCCCGCCAGGAGATCACCGACAGGCCCCACCGGTACGACGTCGTCCTCGACGCCGCCGGCAACCGTCCCCTGCCCCTGCTGCGCCGCGCCCTCGCCCCGCACGGCACCCTCGTGCACGTCGGCGGCGAGGGCGGAAGCCGCTGGTTCGGCGACACCGGCACCCAGCTGCGGATGGCACTCCAGACGCGTCTCGCGCGGCAGGACCTCCGCGGCCTGTTGGCAGTCGTACGCCGAGCGGACCTCGTGACCCTCACGTCCCTGATCGAGAGCGGCGCCATCACCCCGGTCGTCGACAGCACCTACCCCCTGGCCGAGGCCCAGGTCGCCGTCCGTCATCTGGAGCGGGGCCATCCCCGGGGCAAGGTGGTCCTGGTCGTGGCGCCCACGGCCTGAGGCGGGCGGGCGTCTCAGGCGAACGGGTCGCCCGCCACCCCGCTGAGGCGGACGAGGCCGGGCCTGCCCCTGTCGGTGACGAGCACGTACAGCGTGTAGGCCGAGCCCGTCTCATCGGCCTTGCCGCGGACCCAGGCCAGGACCTCCTCGACATCGGCGCCCGTCACCTCGTACTCGTCCGACGCCTTCTGGGACCCGTCCCAGAAGTACGCCCGATAGGTGGCGCCGTCGTGCTCCCAGGTGGTGTCTCGTGGATCCACTTCTCGTACGTGCATGGGGCAACCGTATCGGCGCGACTCGCGGGCGGATCGCCGACCCAGGGGTCAGCGATCCGGCGGCGGAAGCCGAACGGCCCGCCGGACGGGCTTCTACGCCTTCGAGTCCGGCTTCCACTCCTCGGCGAGCAGCCCGAGCAGCACCTCGTCGAGGAACTCGCCCATCACCCAGGCCGCCGAGCGCAGCACGCCCTCACGGACGAAGCCGTTGCGCTCGGCGGAGCGGAGCATCGCGGTGTTGTCGGCCAGCGTCTCGATCTGCACCCGCCGCAGGCCGCGTACGACGAAGCCGTAGTGGCACAGCACCGCGACCACGTCGGTGCCGTAGCCCTTGCCGCGGGCGGACGGCAGCAGCGCCACGCCGATGTGCGCGGACCGGTTGTGCTGGTCGATCTGCCACAGCTCCGCGGTGCCGACCAGCGTGCCGCTGTCCAGCTCCACCACGGAGAACGAGGCGCACCGCTCGTCCTTGTCGTCCACCACGAGCTTTGAGTCCTTCGACCCGGGCGTGATCGGCCGCCACGGCCGCCCGTCGGCCCGCGAGTGGTTGACCACGTCGTCGTAGAGCTCGGCGTGAAGAATCGGGATGTCGTCCTCGTGCCGGGCTCTCAGCCCGACCTTGCCGCCCTTAAGCATGGGAGCTTCCTATCCGCCCGGACGGAGCGGCGGCAAACGAATAAGCGGTCGCCGTGGTCGGTGCGGCGGCGGGCGCGGGTACCGGTCGCGCTGACTGTTCCCTACGGTCGTACCGCCACCGCGTCGATTTCGAAGAGCATGCCCGGCAGGGCGAGGGCGGCGACGCCGCTGAGGGTCTGGGCCGGGAGCCGGTCGCCGAAGCGCGCGTGCAGCACCTTGCCGAGTGCCTCCAGCTTCTCCATGTCGTGGTCGACGATGAAGCTGCCGAGCCGGACCACGTTCTCGTATCCCAGACCGACCCCTTCAAGCGCCGACTGGAGGCGGTCGAGGGCGAGTTCCACCTGGGTGGCGAAGTCGCCGGGGACGGGCGCGCCGGTGCTGTCGGAGGCGTACTGACCGGCGATGAAGACGAGTTCGCCGGGTGCCGAGACGGCGTGGCTGTAGCCGAAGGGGGTCGGGTCGTGGAGGGTGGCCGGGTTGGTGATGGTGCGGTGATCGTTCGTCATGTCTGCTCGAACACGCCCGCAGGCCGATGCATTCCGCCTGCGTACCAGGCATATTGACCAGGACGGCGCGCTGGCATCCAGGAGGCGTGCTGTCCGGCGGTGGGGGCGTTGTGGGCGTGAATGCGCTCTGCCCCACGGCCCCGGCCTGAGGCAGGCTGCACTGTGACTGCTCTCTGAATATCTGCGGGGTCATGATGAGCGATGACGTTGAGGGAATTGAGGCGGTCCGGGCATTCGAGCACTGCGAGCGGCTGCGCCGCACGGTTCGGCAGACGCTGGACCGAACCCTTCACATGCGGGCGAAGGCCACGGAGATGCGGCTGCGGACCGAGCAGATGCGCTGCGTCGTTCAGAGGCGATCGACGCCGCCGGGGCAGTAGCGGGCCTTGATGTGGACGCGTTCGCCCTGCGGGCCGAGGATGCTGAGGAACTCCACGGGGGTCGGGTTCACGGCCGTCGGTCAGACCGGCGGGCAGGATGTGCTTGAACGCCTGGAGTCCGCCGGACGCGCGCGTCAGCGGCAGAACGGTCATGCCGCCTCGGGTGAGCGGCTTCGGATACACCCGCGATCCTGCGCCAACCGGGCCACGCGGCGCCACGCGGCGCTGCGCGGCCTGCTGGACGCCGTCGCGCCCGGCGGCACGCTGCTCTTCGCCACCCACGCCCTCGCGGACCTGATCCCGCGCCCGGACGACGACTTCGACCCCACCGCCTACTACCAGCCCGACGACATCGCCCGACTCCTCGACCCGACCTGGAGCGTCCAGCTCATCGAGACCCGCCCCCGCGCCGCCCAGGCCCCCACCGGCACCCCTCACACCCACGACAGCGTCCTGCGAGCACTGCGCCCGCCGGGCCGGACTATCCCGCGTCGCGCGGCCCCATCCGCTGGGTGATCCGGTCGAACAGGTCCGTCAGCGGCACGCCGATGTCCTGGCCGAACTCGGTCAGCCCATAGGTGACCTGGGGCGGCGTCGTCGGCTCGACCTCACGCCAGACAAGGCCGTCCCGCACCAGCGCGCGCAGGGTCTGAGCGAGCATCTTCTCGCTGATGCCCTGGATGCTGTCGCGCAGCTCGTAGAACCGAAGGTCGTTGCCCCGCAGGGAGATGAGGACCCAGATGCCCCACCTGCTGGTCACGTGGTCGACCACGTCACGCGCGGGGCAGTCGGTGTGAAACACCTCATACCGCGTGCCCGCCTCGGCCTGCGTGAGCTGCGCGCCTTCCTCCATGTCGGGAGCTTACCTCTGGGTATGTTCTTACGAAAAGTAAGCCCCCGCTCCTAGCGTCAACTGCCTTAGAGTACAACGGACTAGGAGCAGAAAATGATCGTGGTGACCGGGGCCACCGGAAATGTGGGCCGACCTCTGACGCAGGCCCTCGCCGACGCGGGCGAGCAGGTGACGGCGGTGTCGCGGAACGCGGCGGCGGTACCGGACGGCGTCCGGCACGTGGCGGCCGACCTGTCCGAACCGGCGGGCCTCGCGCCCGTGTTGGAGGGGGCGAAGGCCCTGTTCCTCCTGCTGTCCGGCGACCTGCACGCCCCCGACGCCCGGCCCGCCGACATCGTCGACCTGGCCGTGGCCGCCGGGGTCCGCCGGATCGTCCTGCTGTCGTCGCAGGGCGTGGCGACCAGGCCGCTCGGCCCGACCCGGGTCGCGATGCGCGCGCTGGAGGACGCGCTGCGCGCGTCAGGCCTGGACTGGTCCGTCCTGCGACCGGGCGGCTTCGCCTCCAACGCCTTTGCCTGGGCGGAGTCCGTCCGTATGCAAGGCATCGTTGCCGCGCCCTTCGGCGACGTAGGGGTGCCGGTCATCGACCCGGCGGACATCGCCGAGGTCGCGGCGGCCTGCCTCCTGGACGACCGGCACAACGGCGGGGTGTACGAGCTGAACGGGCCGGAGGTGATCACGCCACGGCAGCAGGCGGAGGCGATCGCCGCGGCGCTCGGCTCACCGGTACGGTTCCACGAACTCACCCGCGACGAGGCCAAGGCCACGATGACCCGGTTCGTACCGGCGGAACTCGCCGACGACACCCTGGACATCATCTCCGCCCCGAACCCGGCCGAACTGCGGCTCAGCCCGGACGTGGAACGAGTCCTCGGCCGCGCCCCGCGCCCCTTCGGCGACTGGGTCGCCCGCAACGTCGCCGCATTCCGCTGAGACACCTCCCGACTTCCGCTGAGGCACACCTCGACTTCCGTGAGGCCCGACTCGGCTGAAGTACCCGGGCGGCCCCGTGCGGCAGCAGCCGTTCGGGGCCGCCCGCCTCCTGAGCGCCGCCGCCAGTTGCGACCCTCCACTCAGCAGGTGGCGCGGTACGGCAGATCCGGCAGATACGTCCGCCAGTCCCGCCGCGACAGCCCCGAACCCGCCCGTTCGCACACGGCGTCGACCAGACGCGCGGGGGCGAGCGCGTACTTCTGCAGCGGCACGTGGGAGCCGCCCGCGTACAGCGTCCGGCCGTCGGCGCTGAAGGCCAGCGAGGTGATCGTGTCGCCGGGCGTGGGCAGGGGCGAGCCGAGTGGCTGGCTGGAGGGGACGTCCCACAGCTGGATGGTGCCGGAGTGGGTGGCGACGGCGAGCGTGGTGTTGTCGTGGGAGAAGGCGAGCGCGCTGACCCAGTCCTCGTCGGTCGTGGGCGCGGCGTCGGAGTCCGCGGCGGTCAGCACGGCGCGGCGCGTGTGCCCGGTGCCGTCCCAGACGGTCACCCGGCCGTAGGCGTCGCCCGCGGCCAGGTACTGCCCGCCGGGGCTGAACGCCAGCTCGCTGGTCAGGGTGCCGCTCAGTGATGTGCGCAGGGTCTTGCCCGAGCGAGGGTCGGCGATGGCCTGCCAGGAGGCGACCCGGGCGGAGTCCGGCCGTATCGCGAGCGCCCCCGAGATGTCCTTGAGGGTCCTGACCTTCTCGGGGCGGGAGCCTGAGCGCAGGTCCCACACCTCGGTGGTCTCGCTGAGCGAGGTACGGGCCAGGAACAGGAGGGAGCCGTCGGCGCTGAGCACGAGACCGTCCAGGCCGCTGTCGCCCATCTCGTCCGCTCGCAGGACCACCGTGGCGCGCTCACGGCCCTTCCGGACGTCCCAGACAGTGACCCGCTCCCGCTTCGACGCCTTGGGGTCGCCCAGTTGCCGTGCCCGCCCGTAGGCGAAGTACCGTCCGTCGGCGCTGAACGCCATGAGATCGGAGCAATTGTCGGCTTGCTGCGCCTCGGTCATCTCGGCCGCATCCAGCTCTTCGGGTGCCACGTCATCAGGACCGGCCGACACGGGGCTGTCCTCGGAGCCCTTCGGGCAAGGCTCGACCGGCGGTTCGAAGACGGTCCGCCCGCTGCGGGTGTCCACCAGCCGCAGTTCCTTGGCGCCCTTCGTGTGGCGGACGACGGCCTGGGTGCGGCCGTCCGCGGCCAACTTCCCCTGGGAGAAGTACTCCTTGCGCCATGGCGCCTCGACCGCCGACTTGACGCTCAGCGAGTGCAGCACCGTCCTCGTCTCGTTGAAGTAGCGCACGGCTCCCGCGTCCAGGTCGAGCTCGAACCCCCAGGACGCGTCGCCGACGGTGGCCTGGCGCAACACCGGCGCGCCCGGCGCGTCCAGCCGCCACATCTCGACCCCGTCGGCCGTGGACGCCATCACGAACTTGTCGTCCGCGCTGAACCGGACATCCTCCAGCCCTTGGTCCTCCACCCGCGGCGCCTCACGGCCGCTGCGCAGATCCCAGCGGCGGATGTCTCGGCTTGTGACGCGCGCCAGGTGCCTGCTGTCCGGGGTGAAGACGAACGAGGCGCCGCCGCAGTCGAACCGCTTCTTGTCCTCGGCCAGCCAGGATCGGCTGAGCCGAGCGCGCCGGGGGATGTCCCAGATCTCCAGCGGACCTTGCTCACCGCAGCGGGCCAGCAGGCGGTTGTCCGCACTGAGCGCGAAGCTCTCCGTCTTCTCCGGATGCCGCTGTTTCATGGTCAGCACGGCACGGCCGCTGCGCACGTCGAAGAGCTTGCTGGACGAGACATCCGGGCCCTCTGGAACATCTGAACTTCCCGCGCTCTCCAGGTGATCGGCCCTGCCCGCACCTGCCGGAGCATCCGCTCCGCCCGCGCCCTGAGAGGTGCCCGACCCGCCCGCGCCCCACGGCACACCCATGTCATCCCCGCTGTCCGACGCGCCCGAGCCGTCCACGTCCCACACCGTCAGCGCCACGCGCTTGCCGTCGGGCGAGAAGACGACGCCCGGCCCATTGCTCGCGGGCAGGCGGCTGACCACGCGTCCGGCACGGACGTCCCACATCACCGTGGAGTCGATCGTGCTCACGGCCAGCGTCCGGCCGTCCGGGCTCACCGTCAGCTCAGCATCGTCCGCGGCCAGCTTGCCGAGCCCCGGATACGAGCGTGCTCGCGGCCGCAGCTCCCGCATGTCCCACGTCCGCACGCGGCCCGCGCCCACCGCCACCAGCGTCCGCCCGTCGGCGGTCAGCTCGGTCGCCACGACGTCCGACGCGGCGCCGGGGCGGGAGAAGGACGACACCTCGTTCTGCGCCATGGCGCCGATCAGCGCCGAGCGGGTCTCGGTGGACTCCGCGAGCCGCCAGGCGGCGACACTCAGCCGCATCGCGGTGACCGGGTCGTGATCACGCATGGTGGCGGCGGCCGCGGCGATGCGGCGGGCCTCCGCCTCGACGTGCCGACGCTCACTCGTACGGCTCTCCCGCCACGCCATCACACCCGCGATCACGGAGAGGACCACCAGCACGGCCAGCGCGCCCGACAGGGCACGACCGCGGCGCCGCGCTCGCGTACGGGCGCGTCGGCTCGCCGTGAGGAAGGACAGCTCGAGCCCGGTCAGATCCGCGCACCCGTCACCGTCGGCGGTGAAGTGCTCCGCCGCCGCGGTCAGCCGGGCGCCCCGGTACAGCGCGCCCCGGTCATGCGCCAACTCCTCCCAGGTGTGCGCCGCCTCCGTCAGATGGCGGTGGGCGCGCAGCCGGTCCCGGTGCGCGTCCACCCAGGCTCCGAGGCGCGGCCAGGAGGTGATCAGTGCCTCGTGGGCGAGGTCGACGGTGTCGTCGTCGAGGGTGATGAGCCGGGCCCGGGCGAGCAGGTCCACCACGGCGTCGACCTCGTCGCGATCACCGAAGTCCAGTTCCGCGCGCCGGATGGGACGCCGGGTGTCCTGTGCTCCTTCACCCGGGGCGATGAGGCGCAGCAGGATGAGGCGCGCCATTTCCTTGCGGCTGTCCGAGAGTTGTGCGTGGACGTCCTCGGCGGTGCGGGCGATGGCACCGTGCACGCCGCCCGTGTCCTCGTACCCCTGCAAGGTCAAGGTCCGGCCGCGCCGTCGCCGCCAGGTCTCCCGCAGCGCGTGGGAGAGCAGCGGCAACGCCCCCGGCTCGCTCCCGGCCTCCTTCACGAGGCGGGCGGTCAGCTCGCGCTCCACGATCAGCCCCGAGACCTGGGCGGGCTTCACGACCGCGTGCCGCAGCTCGGCGGCCGACATGGCCGTAACGAGGAGGCTGGCGTCGGACAGCACGTCCGCCAGGGCGGGGTGTTCGGCGCAGCGACCGTAGAAGTCGGCCCGTACACCGAGCACCACCCGCAGCCGACTGCCGGGACTCCGTGCGGCCAGGAGCCCGTCGATGAAGGCCGCCCGCTCCTCCGGATCCCGGCACAGCGTGAACACCTCCTCGAACTGATCCACGATCAGCCAGGTGTCACCGTCCCCCGCGGCGGGCGTCAGCAGCGCCGTGTGCGTACGCAAAGGATGCTCGCCCGGCGTGAGGATGCGAAGGGCCGCGGGACGCTCCGCCGCGTCATCGACGCGCCGCAGCCGGGGTATGAGCCCCGCCCGCAGAAGGGACGACTTGCCACCCCCGGAAGGGCCGAGGACCACGGTGAAGCGGCACTCGCGCACACGCCGCAGGAGGTCCTCGGTCAACCGCTCCCGCCCGAAGAACAGCCCCTCGTCACCGGGCTCGTAGCGGGTCAGCCCCCGGTACGGCGACTGCTCGGCGTCGCCCTCACGCTCGTCCAGTGACTCCTCGGCCTGCTCCCGCTCCACCTCGCGCCAGCGCCGCTCCCACTCCTGCGGGTCGGCTCCGCAGGCCCGCGCGTACGCGAGCGCCACCGCGAGCGACGGCAGCTTCTCCCCGGCGGCGGCCTGGGACAGCGCCGTCACCGAGTACTCCGCCTGCTGTGCCATCACGCGATACGACGGAGCTCCCGCCTCCTGCCGCATCTTGCGCAACTCGACCGCGAACCGGGCCACCGGCCCGTCCGCCGGATCGAGCGGCTTCTCCCGACGCCCCACCCCACGCCCCCCGTATTCCGTTGATCAGCCGTCCCAACCTATGAGCCGCCGCAGCTCCCAGCAAGCAATGCGGCGGCCCCGCGCGGGTCACGCGACGCGACCGGACCGACCCCGCCGGATTGTTCATCAGCACGGAAGAGGGGTGCTGAAAAACGCCGCACGCTGTGAACTCCTCGTCATCAGCACGGCCACGGCCCGCCTCGGCGCGGCGCCTGCCGCGCTGCCGGTCCGCGGGTTCCACAGACCTCTCCGCGGAGGTCGGCCCGCGGCAGGGGAGGGACGAGACATGTCTGCATCGACGAAGCCGCGCACCCGCTGGCGCAAGACGGTCACGAGCATCGGCGTCACCGGCGCGTTCGCGGGGCTCGTACTGAGCGGAGCCTCATCCGCCGGTGCGTCCACCGCCGCACCGGACGAGAAGAGCTCCCGCTCCTCCAGCGCCGCGCCCATCGGCTTCCACGGCACCTCGGGCAGCACCAAGGCCAAGATCAGCGGGACGTACCGGTACTGGTACGCGGGCAAGGACGCCAACGGTCGTGCCTTCTACGACGGGAAGTTCTCCGGCGCCACGGCCCAGGACCGCGCGCCGGGTGACGGCTACGAGGCCGTCCTTGCGCTCAAGTACGACGAGTTCGTCGGCGGCGGCTGGCGGACGGTCAAGAACCGCGTGGCCGTGGTGAACGGCACCAAGTCGTGGTCGTTCAGAGCCAAGGACAAGGTCGTCGCGTACGCCTGCGACCGCAAGGTCGGCACGAAGAGGCTTCTCAACTGCAAGTCCTGGCGCTTCTGACAAGCGGTTGCGCATGGGTCTTTGCTGTACAGGGGACAGCGAAGACCCATGCCTGACCCCACGCCGAGGGGGGCCGGGCGAAGCGGGGCGGCCTGGGCCCGGGCGTCCTAACGTCGGCCTTCGCGGACATCACGCCGGTCCGCGTACGCGCTGTCGGCTCCCCGAGGCCGAGCAGGCACGATGAACGCCGTTCCCCTGACCAGGTCGATGCTGGAGCGGGGTGGCGCACCGTCGCTCTCGTCGTCCCGCAGCAGGAGTTCCACCCGCCGCTGCTCCATCTCGACCGTCTTGTTTCCGTTCATGACCGCCGTGAACTCGTCGAAGGCCGTGTTCGACAGCGACCGTCCCGTACGCCTGCGCAGCCACGGGATCAGACCCAGCCCCGTGAACCACCGCCACACGCTCTCCACCAGGGCGAACAGGACGAGCTGACACACGAACGCCGGGAACGACAGGAGCCAGATCGTCACGGGCGACTCCCGGCGTACGTCACCCGGCGGGGGTGCCTGTCTCTGATGGTCATGGGACGACTGTGCTGGATCCGCGGCGCGCGGGGAATCGGACCAGCGAATGATCCGCTTCCCCCGTGCGGCGGAGACGCCGCCACGGGAGATCCACCGGACATGCCCTGGTGCGACGACATGACGCATGGCCAGATCCTGTCGATACATGGCCATCAGGCCATCACCGGAGACCTCGCGGACCAGCCAGTCTTGCGGCCGTGCCCCCATCCACGGGCACGAAAGCCCCAGCCTCTCCCACCGCACAAGGAACGTCGCCATGGCCGAGCCCCAGCCCGTCACCGCCCCCTCCACGATGCGCGCCGTCTCCCAGGACCGGGCCGGAGCCCCCGATGTCCTCAAGGTCGTGGAGGCCGCGCGGCCGGAGCCGGGACGGGGCGAGATCCTGGTCCGCGTACAGGCGGCGGGCGTGAACCCGGCCGACTGGAAGACCCGCGCGCGGGGGATGTTCGGCACCGGGGCGACGCCCCCCTTCACGCTCGGTTTCGACGTGGCCGGAGTCGTCGAGTCGGTGGGCCCCGGCGTGACGATCTTCCAGTCCGGCGACGAGGTGTTCGGGATGCCCCGCTTCCCGCACCCGGCAGGCGCGTACGCCGAGTACGTCACGGCACCGGCCCGCCACTTCGCTCCGCGCCCGCGCGGCCTGAACGCCGTCCAGGCCGGAGCCCTGCCGCTCGCGGCGCTGACCGCCTGGCAGGCCTTGGTCGACACCGCCCGGATCCGGGCCGGACAGCGCGTACTGGTCCACGCGGCGGCCGGGGGCGTCGGCCACCTGGCCGTGCAGATCGCCAAGGCCCGGGGCGCATACGTCATCGCCACCGCAAGCGCCGCCAAACACGACGTGCTGCGCACGCTCGGCGCCGACGAACTCATCGACTACCGCACCCAGGACGTCGCCGAGGCCGTCCGCGACGTCGACGTGGTCCTCGACAGCGTCGGCGGACCCAACTGGACACGCTCGCTGCGCACCCTGCGCCCAGGCGGCATCCTCATCTCCCTGGTGCCGCCGGACGACACCTTCCCCCTCCGGCAGGCCGAGGGCGCGGGAGTGCGGGCGGTGTTCATGCTCGTGGAACCCGACCAGCAGGGCCTGCGCGAGATCGGCGCCCTTGTCGAGGACGGCCGTCTGCGGGTGATCGTCGACACGGTGCTTCCGCTCGAACAGGCCGCGCAGGCCCACGTGTTGGGCGAGACGGGCCGCACCACGGGAAAGATCGTCCTGGAGGTCGGGAGGTAGTCGGGAGCCAGGAAGTAATCGGTGGGGGAGGGGCGGGGCCGGCGCCTAGCATGAGCTGCATGCGTGAGTTCTTCACAGTTGATCAGCAGCGGTTCTCGTTCCTCGACTTCGGTGGTTCGGGTCTGCCGGTGCTGGCGTTTCACGGGAACTTCAGCGAGGCGGCGGTGTTCGCCCCACTGGCGGAGGCGCTGGCGCCGCAGTGGCGAGTGATCGCACTGGACCAGCGCGGGCATGGCGAGTCCGACCGCGCCAAGAGCTACGAACGGGCAGATTTCGTCGCGGACATTGCGGCTTTCCACCGCCACTTGGGCCTCGGTCCGGTGCCGGTCCTCGGCCACTCCCTGGGCGGTGTGAACGCCTATCAGTACGCCGTCCGGCACGCGGACCAAGTCACATCCCTCATCGTCGAGGACGTCGGCGCGGTGGTGGAGATCGACCCGACGTTCACGGCGCAGCTGCCGCGCAGGGCACCGTCCCGTGAGGCGTTGGCCTCGGCCATCGGCTGGACGGCACCCTATTTCGCGTGCTCGTTCCGCCAGTTCGACGACGGCTGGGGGTACTCCTTCGGCATCGAGGACACGGTGCTGACCCAGAAGGCCCTCACCGGCGACCACTGGAGCGACTGGGAGTCGGTGACCTGCCCGACCCTCCTGGTCAGGGGAACCGACAGCGAGGTGCTCGCGCAGGACCACGCCCAGGAAATGATCGCCCGCCGGGCAGGCGGGGCCCAGCTTGCCGAAGTCCCCGCCGGGCACGTCGTGCACCACGACGCACCCGACCGGTTCGCCGCCGCCGTGCGCACGTTCCTGTCCCGACAGCCGATGACGTAGAGGACGGGGGCGGGACCTCGGGACCGTCCCGTCAGCCGCTCGGGCAGGGAGGACCCATGGGTGAAGGTGATCCGCACATCCATGTCGACGTGAAGGTGGTCCACGCGGACGCGGCTGCCCGGGACATGATGGCAGCCACGTTCGGTCTGGTCGGTGACCTGCCGAGCCTCGTCGCCACGGGGTGCGGGCTGCGGGTGCCGTACGCGATGACCTCTCCGCGTCCGGACCGTGTCACCTGCCTGCCCTGCCGTGAGCACGCGCGGCGCGAGCACCTGCGTCTCGCGGCGGAGGTCGAACGCCTCAGCCGCATGCCGGGATCAATCATCAGCCCCGCCGAGGGCAGGCTGGCCGCGGCCAGGCATCGCGAACTCGCGCGGAGGTTCTCCGGCGCGGAGGGCTGACTCCACGGCCGGGGCGACGCCGGACCCCGTGCAGCACCGCACCATCGGACCCTGTCGGCCGCCCCATCGGACAGGCCCTGGGCGCCGAGCTGAGCGAGCACCGTCAGATACCCAGCGGCGAGTACCGTCAGACGCCCAGCGGAGCGAGCACCGCGTCCACCACCCGCAACCGCCGCTCACGCGACCACTCCGCCGGAGCCTCGAACCCGGCCAGGACCAGCCCGCCGACGAGAACATCGACGACGTCCGCATCGCCGGGCCTGCCGACCAGACGCCGCATCACCGCATCCCACCAGCGGTTGAACTCCTCCAACTCGGCCCGCACGACCGGCTCGGTCCGCGCCCCGAGAACGATCGCCAGCCAGATCCGCTGCGCGTCGGCCCCGGTGCCGAGCACCGCCCACTCCACCAGCGCGCGCAAGGGACGCTCGCTGCCGTCGAGCAACTCGGTGATCTGGGCCTTCCGGACTTCGACCTCATGGCGCACGGCGATCCGGATCAGCTCCTCCCGGCCGCTCACGTAGTGCGTGACCTGGGAGGTGGAGGCGCCGACGGCCGAGGCGACGGCGCGGATCGTCGCCTCGCGGAAACCGCGCTCGGCGGCGATCTTCAGGACCGCGGCGCCGATGTCGCGACGGCGGGCTGCGTGGTCGACCTGACGGGGCACCCGGCCACTCTTGCACGCCCCATATCCTTCATGCAACGCTCGTTGTAAAACACCTGATGCAAAACCGAGAGGGGCGGAGATGCCTGATGTGGTCGTGGTCGGCGCCGGGTACGCGGGACTGTGCGCCGCACGCAGGCTCCGCGCGGCCGGACTCGACGTCGTCGTACTGGAAGCGACCGACCGGGTCGGCGGCCGCACCCTCACGGCACGGCTCGCCGGAGGCTGGGCCGTCGACCTCGGCGGCCAGTGGATCGCCCCCGCCCACACCCGGTTCGCCGCACTGGCCCGTGCCTACGACGCGGCAACCTTCACCGGCCACACGCAGGGCGACAACCTGCTGCTGTCCAAGACCTCCAGCCGCCGCTTCTCCGGCGAACTCCCGCCGCTGCCCCCGCACGCGACCGCCGTCCTGGCGATGGCGCTCTGGAAACTCGACCGCCTCACCAGGCGCACGCTCACCACCACCCAGGCAGAGCGCCTCGACTCGACCACCGTCGCCACCTGGCTGCGCCGCCGACTGCCCGTGCCCCAGGCCCGCCGCCTGGCCGAAGCGGTCCTGGGCGCCGAACTGTCGGTCGACGTGGCAAGCGTGTCCATGCTCGCCCTGATCACCGCCATCCGCGGCGCCGGGGGGCTGCGGGCCGGTACGGAAGCCGAGACCGCATCCGCCCTCTTCACCGACGGAGCGGACGGCCCCGCCCGCTCCATCGCCGCCGAACTCGGCGATGCCGTCCGACTCGGCACACCCGTGACGTCCATCCACGACACCGGCACCGACGTACACGTCGCCGACGTACGAGCCGCACGCGCGATCGTCACCCTGCCACCGCCCCTGGCCGGACGCATCCACTACACCCCGCCCCTGCCCGCGCCCCGCGACCAACTGACCCAGCGCATGGCCATGGGCGCGGCCCTCAAGACCTTCGCCGTGTACGACACCCCCTTCTGGCGCGCGGACGGACTCTCGGGCCTCGCACTCGACCTCGAAGGGCCCATGACCTTCGACGCCTCACGCCCGAACGGCCCCGGCCTCCTGTGCACCCTGGCCAACGGACCCGCGGCCCACCACCTGACCCGCCTGACCCCGGCCGAACGCAAGGCGACGATCATCCGGTCCCTCGTCCGCGGATACGGCCCCCGCGCGGCCCACCCCGTCGACTGGCACGAGAAGAACTGGACCGACGCCCCGTACAGCCGCGGCGGATACAACGCCTACTTCCCCCCAGGAGTCCTCACCAGCGTCGGCTCCGCCCTGCGCGCCCCCGTGGGACGCATCCACTGGGCCGGCAGCGAAACCGCCACCCAATGGGTCGGCTACATCGAGGGCGCGATCCGCTCGGGCGAACGAGCCGCCGACGAAGTCATCGAGGCGGAGGCCCGGTTCCAGGACCCGGTCATCCCGGACTGACCGACACCCGGAACCCTCCACACCGCACGCATCTCCGGGACCGACCATCCCCCTGTCCGTGCCTCCCGCTTTTTGTTTCACGCCCAGAACCGGGCTGTAGAACAACTCCCGCCCTGGTGAAGTCGAGGCCGGATCGAACGGCGCACCCCCCGAGCCGGGTGTGCCGCCCGATCACTCCTCTCTCACACACACATGGGGGTACGCATGTCCAGCACCGTAGGAATCCGACGCCTGGCCGCCGCCGGCGTCGGCACGGCTCTCTTCGCCTCAGGGCTCCTCACCATGACCGCGGGCCCGGCTCACGCCGCCACCCCGGTCTGTACCAAGACCGTGACGAAGTCGAACGGAGGCTTCTCGGGCCCCGTGGCCGCCGCGTCCAACGGCTCCCTGAACTGTCAGCTGGGCCCGGGCAACCGCGGTTCCGCGGTCAAGGCGCTCCAGAACTCGCTGTGGCGCTGCAGCACGGCGAATCCCGGTGCCATCGACGGCGTGTACGGCGGCAACACCAAGGCGGCCGTCGCCAAGCTCCAGCGGTCCAAGAACGTCCGACCCGCGGACGGCCTCTACGGCCCGAAGACACGCAAGGTCTTCTACTGGCTCATCAAGGGCCCCCAGGGCGCCGTCTGCTCCAAGTTCTGAGGTCTGAGTTCCGAACAGCGAGCACAGCACAGCGAGCACAGTGCGGTGGGCCCCCCGGGGAGGTGTGGTGTGGGGGCCCCCGGCGGGACGAACGCATCGGGGAACCGTAGGACGCGTACCGCGGGGTATTGGGGGTGTGTCTTTTAAAAAAAAAGAACAGGCCACGAGAAGAGGGGGGTA
>NZ_JBHXTE010000039.1:47482-101990 GCF_042677545.1 Streptomyces sp. NPDC127108
TCTTCTACCACCTTGTGGGGGGTTTTTTTTTTTTATTACACCAACCCTGCCCATTTTGGGGGGGCCCCTACTGCTTTTTTTTCGTGGGGGGCCACCGGCCTTCTCGACCGATTCGGGAACCGTTCCTCCGCTTCCCGCGTGATCTGGTGATGTGCTGCCAGCTGGTGGTGGCGTGACCGGAGGGGACGGAATGAGAGCGCGGACGTGGGTGAGTGTGGCGGTATCGGCGTGCGTGGTGCTGGTGGCGACCGCGTGCGGCCCGGACAAGGCGAAGAAGGACACGGACGCGAAGCCGTCGCAGCCCTCCACGTCCACCGGCGTGAAAGAGCCGTCGGCCACGCCGTCCGAGTCCCCGCGGCCCGACAAGCCGTCGGCCACCCCGTCCGGCGACCAGCCCGCGCCCAGGACGAAGGACGGCGCGATCCGCCGGTACGAGCAGTACCTCCACGCCCTCGGCCGTGAGGACATCGACACGGTCTGCGAGGTGGCCGGGCCAGCCGCGAAGAAGGCGGAGGACGAGGGCGTCGGCCCGTGCACCTCGACGTACGTCACCGTGTTCAAGATGATCTCGCCCGCACAGAAGAAGGCCCTGAAGACCGCGACGGTCGACCCACAGCGGGTCGTCGTGCGCACACCCGCGAAGATCGAGATGCCGGTCGCGGCGGTCAAGTCCTCCGCCACCTTCTCCGAGAGCGACCTCGGCAGCTACACCTTGGAGTACCTCAAGAAGGACTGGTACATCACCGACTGACCCCGACGCCCGGTGCGCGCCGCAGGTCCACGCGTGCGAGCTCGGCCGGGTCGGTCACAGCCGTGATCTCGGTGATGCGGCCGTCGGTGACGGTGAAGGCCAGGAGGGAGAGCGGGGTGCCGTCCTGGTCCCAGGAGACGACGCCGGGGCGGCCGTTGACGGTCGCCGTACGTCCTTGAGCCATGCCGCCTGCGATCCGCGCGCGGGTGGCGACCTCGGTGGCTCCGATCGTCACGAACCGACCATCCGGGGTGTGGACGGTGAACTCCACCTCGGGGTGCAGCACCTGCAGCAGTTGCTCGAACCGACCGTCGCGGGCCGCGGCCAGGAAGGCCTGGACCACCTCGCGTTGCTGTCGCGAGGTGCCGGCGGGCTCCTTGGCGCCCTGCACCTTCCTGCGGGCGCGGCTGGTGAGCATCTTGGTCGCGTCGGCGGACTTGCCGAGGATCGTGCCGATCTCGGCGTGGGGCACGGCGAACACGTCGTGCAGCACGAACGCCAGTCGTTCGTCCGGGCGCAGCGAGTCGAGGACCGTGAGGAGTGCGACGCCGACAGAGTCCCCGAGCTCCACGAGGTCCTCCGGTGCGGGCCCGTCGTCGAGGACCACGGTGAACTCGGACAGCTGGTCGTCGAGGGCGACGTGCGGGCGGGTCCGGCCCGAACGCAGGACGTCGAGGCTGATGCGGCCGACCACGGTGGTCAGCCAGCCGCCGAGATTGTCGATGCCGCCGATGTCCTGGCGGGACAGCCGCAACCACGCCTCCTGGACCACGTCTTCGGCGTCGGCGTGTGAGCCGAGCACGCGATAGGCGACGGCTCGGAGCCGGGTGCGATGGGACTCGAAGGCCGCGGAGAGCGGATCCACGGGATGGGCGTCGGGCACGTCGTTACCTTCCTCGAAACTGCTCCGTCAAAGGGGTGACGGGCACCGGCCCCGGAACGTAACCCCGATCAAGGAGAGCACCCTCACATGGAGAACCGCCTCAAGAACAAGAACACGAACAGCCCCGACGTGGGGACCGCGATCCAGCACCTCCACAAGGCGATCGCCGCCGGAGGCGTCGACCCGAAGCTCCTCGCGCTGGTCCACCTGCGCGTCAGCCAGATCAACAGCTGCTCGGCCTGCGTCTACGCCGGCGTCGCCGGAGGCAAGAAGGCCGGGGACACCGACGAGCGGCTCCACAACGTGGCGGCATGGCGCGAGGCGCCGTTCTACACCGACGCGGAGCGCGCGGCACTGGCGCTGGCCGAGGCGGCCACCCGGCTGCAGGACGGCGCGGAGGGAGTCACCGACGAGATCTGGGAAGAGGCCGACGCCCATTTCACCGAGGAGGAGCTCGGCGCGATCAACCTGGAGATCGCGCTGACGAACTTCTTCAACCGGATCAACCGCACCATCAAGGAACCGGCCGGCCGGACCTGGGGCTGAGCCCGGCGTGTGTCCCGTGCGCGCTGCCTGACGTTCGGTGGCGCTGTCTCGTCGGGTGTGCAGGGACGCATCCGGTCCCGTGAGCAGCCGTTCCGTTCCTGTGGGGGAGCGGATCGGCCCCGGAGTGGGGAGACATTGGTGAAGGCTCGTATTGATTTCCATGGCAATGCGATCGGTGCCAGGCATGTGAAGTACCTGGCGTCGGCGGGCCAGGCGCTGTTGGCCACGGCGCTGCCGAAGGCGACGATGGAGCTGGTGGCGCTGCGGATCAGCCAGATCAACGGCTGTGGGTTCTGCGCCGACATGCACACCAAGGACGCGGCCCACGCCGGAGAGAGCGCGGTGCGGCTGAATCTGGTCGCGGTGTGGCGCGAGGCGACGGTCTTCTCCGAGGCCGAGCGTGCCGCGCTGGAACTGGCGGAGCAGGGCACCCGGATCGCCGACGCCGCAGGTGGTGTCAGTGATGAGGCCTGGGCGGCCGCGGCCGAGCACTACGACGAGGACCAGCTCGTCGCCCTGGTGTCGGCGATCACGCTGATGAACGCCCTGAACCGCCTGAACGTGATCATTCAGCAGCCCGCGGGGGACTACCAGCCCGGCCAGTTCGGGTAACCGGAAGCCTCCCCGATCCCTGGCGGCGGACGGGCTGGAACAGCCGGGCAAACACCGCTGGCCGGGCACCCGCTCTTTGGTGCCCGGCCAGCGGGGCGCGGTCCCACCGCCCAGTCAGCCCATGACTGTCCCCGTCGACTCGGTGAGCGGGCGTTTGCGTGAGAAGGCCCCGAGGTTGATGACGTGGCCGGTGTGCTCGCAGGTGTGGCGGACCGGCTCCGCGTCGTGGTCGCGGCCGGCCTCCACCTCGTGCACCAGGGTCGTCATGAGGCGGCCGACGAGCGGGGCGTTCTTGAACTGGTTGCCGCTGGTGCCGATCGCGACGTAGAAGCCGTCGAGGTCGGTGCGGTCGTAGAGCGGCGTCCAGTCGTCGGCCACGTCGTAGACGCCCGCGATGCCGCTGGGCCGCCCGGGGACGCGCAGTCCGGGCAGGCGGCGGGCGGCGCGCGTCACCTGGGCGTTGAAGAGGGACACCGTGGCCCGTGGGTCGGCCTTGTCGGGCTCGTCGACCCATTCGAGCGGGTCGCACTCCGGCTCGGTGCCGCCGACGAGCAGAAAGCCGTGGCCTTCGGGGCGGAGGTAGGTGCCGAGGTCCAGGTCGGCGATGACCGGCCCGGACCTGCCCTCCGGGTGGTAGTCGTCCGGGGCCGCCACCTGGTGGACCTCCTGGCGCATCGGCCGCACCCGCACGGTGAACTCGGCCCCGACTCCGGCCAGCCGGTTGAGAGCGCCCGACCAGGGACCGGCGGCATTGACCACGACGGGCGCGGAGAGGACCGTGCCGTCGGAGAGCCGCACGCCCCGGACACGGTCGCCGTCGCGGACGACGTCGGTCACCTCGGTGTTGAAGAAGAACCGCGTGCCGCGCCTCTCGGCGGCCCATGCCAAGTTGAGGGCGGCGAGCTGCGGGTCGCTCACGTATCCGCCGTCGGGAGTGTGGAGCGCGCCCAGGTGTGCGGTGGCGTCGGTGAAGAACGCGTCGTCGCCCACGGGTTTGGGCGGCCAGAAGCGGCCGGTGTCGACTGCCGGGAGGTGCCGGGCCAGTGCGGCCGCGTCCCACTCCTCGTACGGGACGCCCACACGGTCGAACAGAGCCGTGACGCGGTCCCGCGGTGCCGGTGGCGCGTCGAGGAACACCACCCCCGTGCGGAGGTAGCGGGCCAGCCCGTCCCGGGCCGCCGCCTCCACGTGATCGGGCCAGTTCTCCCAGCAGTCCTTGGACTCCCAGGCGGCCGTCACGCCGTCGAGGGTGGAGTAGTTGAAACGGACGATCGCGCTCGAGGCGCTGGTCGACCCCTGGCCCGCTCCACCGAGCTTGTCGACGAGCGCCACGCGCAGCCCGGACCGGGCCAGTTCGAACGCCGTCGAGCAGCCGATCACCCCGCCGCCGACGACGACGGCATCCACGGTCTCAGCCACGACGGCCCCCGCTCATGGACGTTTCCCGGTGCACCGCTCGGGCCACCCGTTCTCGCATGCGCGGCAGCGGGACGGCGCCCGCCGTCAGCATGGCCTCGTGCACGATGCGCGGGTCGACGCCCGCGGCGGACTCCCGCGCCTCCTGGAACGCCAGGAAGCCGCTCCGGTACGCGAGGGCCTGGGCGGGCAGGTCCGTGGCGTAGCGCAGGGTCTCGGAGGCGATCTGCCGGTCACTGTCGAGCGTGTGGGCGCGCATGAACGCGCGGGCCCTCGTCAGGTCCCAGGAGCCGAGGTTGAGTGCGGTGTCCACGACGAGCCGCTGCGCGGTGAACCGCTCGTGCGCGAGGCGCCCGTACGCGTCGTCGGCCGGGTCGAGGCGCTGTACGTCGTATCCGGCGCGGGGCCGGGTGCGGAACAAGGCGTCGATGCCTGGTTCGACCCGCGTCAGGTGCCGTCGGTAGGTGGCCGCGACGGCGTCGGGAGTCGACGCGTACAGGTGCTTCTGCGCCGCGATCCAGCTACGGGCCTCGTCCTCGTCCTCGGGCCCGCCGAGCCGGGCCCTGATCTCGGCCATCCGCTCGGCGAGCCGGGCGCACTGCTCCAGACCCAGCCGGTGCAGCTCTTCCGGACCCAGGTCCAAGGTGGTGTGCTGCCGCACCAGGAGGCGGTAGGCCTCCTCCCCGCCGGGGACGTTGGCCATGCCCACCGCGTCGCCCGCGCTCTCGGCCGAGGTCTCGATCTCGGCGGCGACCGCGACCATCGCGGCATCCACCGCGGGGCTGTCGAGCAGCGTGGACAACTCCGCGCTCAGCGCCGCCCAGGTCCCGCGCGCTCCTTCGACGGCGGGCCCGGGCAGCACGATGCCGCGCTCCCGCCGACCGCGCAGCAGAGTCGCGGCGGAGCACACCCGCTCGGCGAGTTCGGCGGTGAGCCGCGCGCGTTCGGCACCGGTCAGCGGGGCGATGGCCATGCGGGCGACCAGGGAGAACAGGAAGCCGACGTGGTACGGCGCCGTCACGTGCTCGTGCCACATGACCTGGACCCGTTCGATGTCGGCGGTCAGCAGGGCGCGCAGCACCGAGGCGAGATCGGCCTCGGAGTCGTCGCCCTCGATCGCGTCGAGGAGGCCCAGCAGCTCCGCGGCCGTCGCGGCACGGTCGCGCACCGCCTCCTCGTCCAGGGGCGTGAGGGACTGCGGGGCCGTGCCCGCCATCACCGCGTAGAGGGGATCGTCCCGGATCAGCAGCGCCTGATAGGCATCCGCGAGGTCGGCTGTCGCTGTCATCACAGGCTCCTTCACCAGCGGTATCAAGTCAGGACTCTAGGAGCCGAGGAGCACTGCGACCACAGGACGATCGTCGTGTCCTTCAGGAGCCACACACGACAGACGTCGCCCCCCCGTTGCCCGGTGTCACGGGCCGTATGAGTGCTGCTCCTCCTGCAATTCCTCAGTGCTTCGCACTGCACGTTCAGCCCAGGTCGACCGAGCGAGTCACTTAAGTAAGCCGCCTGTTGGCACGCAGGGCCCACCGGCCATCTGGCTGCGTAATCACTACGCACGCGCCAACGGAGCTGTCTGTGTATGTTCGGTCGAAATGGCGACCTGCAACGCAACCCCCATGCGCAAAGGGAAAGACAGTATGTCCGTGGTGACCGCAAACACCACCGCATCATCCACCGCCCGCAGCAAGACCGGCAGCAGTGTGAACCACCGCCGTCCCTACACAGCACACGCATGCTCGAAGGAAACAACCATCACGGCCGCTGAAGCCGACTTCGCGGCACAATTCGGCCTGAGCCCCCGTGAGATATGCGGCCGCGCTGTGAGCGACCTGCTCCAGGCCGGTGCGCCCGGGCGCCTGCGGCATCGGTTCACCGACCTGTGCGAGGGACGCACGGACTGCCTCACCGAACGGGTCACGGGTCGGCATGGCAGCGACCGTGTCCTCACCGCGAGCCTCACGGCCATCGCGATCACCGGCCCGGCCGGACTGGCCGGAATCGTCCTTCTCCTCCACCCCTTGGGGAAGGCGAGCGAGCCCCACCCGCACGAACTGACACTCAGTCAGCTCGACGCGCGCCTCCTGGAAGGCCTGGCGAGCGGCGCGTCGACCGCAGCGCTGGCCGCCCGCCTCTACCTGAGCCGCCAGGGCATCGAGTACCGCGTGACCCAGTTGCTGCGCCGCTTCGACGCCGCCAATCGGCCCGCCCTGGTCGGGCGCGCCCACTCGCTCGGCCTGTTCGTCCCAGGCCAGTGGCCCTCGCGAGTACGTCCGGAGCTCATCGCTTAGCGCGGGATCCGGCGGACGCGAAACGCGCGGAGGCCGTCGACGGGACAAGCTCCTGCCGACGGCCACCGGCATCAAGAGAAGCCCACCCGAAATCAAGGTTCTGCTCCTGCAACGATGCCGAGGCTTCGGGCAAGCCACCGGCACGAACAACACCAGGAGTTCGCATGAGATCACTCGAATTCGTCGCCCCGCGCCACCTGCGCTGGCATGAACTCCCATCACCACGCGTCAACCGGCCGCACGAGGCAATAGTCGCGCCCGTCGCGGCCACCACCTGCGACCTGGACCGTGCCGTCATCGCGGGAGCGACGCCCTTCGAGGGACCCTTCGCACTGGGCCACGAGTGCGTGGCCCGCATAGTCGAACTCGGCTCGGAATGCACGGACCTCACGGTCGGAGACCTCGTCGTGGTGCCCTGGCACATTTCCTGCGGTACCTGTGCCCGGTGTTCGCTCGGCTATCCGTCACAATGTGAACGCACGCCGCGCTACGCCATGTTCGGCCTGCCGCTCGGAGGCCACTGGGGCGGCATGTTCGCCGAACGGATCACCGTGCCGTGGGCCGACGCCAATCTGCGGCGACTGCCCGATGGCGTATCGGCGGCGGCCGCCGCTGCTGCTTCCGACAGTCTCACCGACGCCTATGACGCGGTGCGGCGTGGTCTGCTGCTCCACCCCGCACAGGACGTCGCCGTGCTGGGCGGTCTGACGCACGGGCTCTATGCCTGCGCGTTCGCGGTGAGTCTGGGCGCGGCAGATGTGGTGTACGTCGACCGCGACGAGCGGCGCCGTTCGATCGCCGAGGGTTTCGGCGCCAAAGCGGTGGACGATCCTCGCGAACTGGGCCGGCGCAGGTTCCCCGTGACCGTGGACGCCGCGGGAGACCCCCGAGGTCTGGTCGCCGCCCTGGAAGCGACGGCTCCTGGCGGCCATTGCCACAGCATCGGCATCTACTTCAAGCCGACGCCGCTCCCGCTGATGACCATGTACATGGACGCCATCACCTTCAGCACCGGACGCCCCGACATCAGCCCCCATCTGTCGGACGTGCTGCGCCTGCTGCAGACGGACAGCGTCGACCCTCTCGCCGCCTACAGCGACACCCTCGCCTTCGACGACCTTCCGGAAGCACTGCTGGAGCTGCCGCCCAAGCCGCTGGTGCTTCTTGACTGACGAGCGAGCTCGACGGCCGGCCCAGCAGCCCGCCCTGCGGAGGGCGGGCTGTGAGCTTGGGCCTCGGCGGGTGCCTGCGCCGGGCGGAGGCACCCGCCGAGGTCCGTCCCGAGATCAGCCGAAGCGGACCGAGACGACGGCCATGTCGGCGATGTTGACGTTGGCAGGCGCGGAGACGGTGAAGGCCACGGCTTCGGCGATGTCCTCGGCCGACAGCGGGCGCAGGTTGTCACGCATCTGTGTGAGGGCGCTTCGCATGTCCTCGTTGGTCATGTCGTTGCCGAGTTCGGTGGCTGTGACGCCGGGTTCGATGTTGTGCACGCGTACGTCGCGGGGGCCGAGTTCGGCCCGCAGGTTGCGGGTGAGGTGGGCGACCGCCGCTTTGGTGGCGCTGTAGACGGACCAGTTGGGGAAGAGCATGTGACCGGCGACGGAGCCGATGTGGACGAGGTCGGCAGGCCCGTTCTGCGCGGCGCCGATCAGATCGTCGGCGAAGACGCGCCCGGTGTGGATCAGTGCGCGTACGTTGACGTCGAGCATGCGGTCCCACTCGGTGGTGTCGGCGGTCTCGAAGGGCGCGCCGAGCATGGCGCCCGCGTTGGCCACGACGAGGTCCACGCGGCCGAGTCCGGTGCGCACGGACGCCGCCGCATGGTCCAGGGCCTCGGCATCGGTGATGTCCACGGCGATCGGCAGGACGTGCCCGTGCCCCGCTGAACGCAGTTCGTCGGCCAGGCTCTTGAGGCGGTCCTCGCGGCGGCCCAGGAGGGCGACGTGGGCGCCGCCGAGGGCCAGACGGCGGGCGGTGGCGGCGCCGATGCCGCTGGTGGCACCGGTGATCACGGCGACCCGCCCGGCGAGCGGGTCGCCGGGCCAGGAGGCGGAACCGGAACTGGTGGACAGGGCCGCGGCTGAATTCGTAGCAGGAGGTGTCATGCCTCGACCTTCAACCGGTCCGGCGGCCCCCACCAGGCAGTACGTGGTCTGGGGGTGCTCAGCCCAGGTGCGCCACACCCCCTCAGCCGCTGACCGCGACACGCGCCTGAGGCCGCCCGGTCCTGCCTGCTCCTCCCTCGGCTGGGTGGGTGCGACGGACCCTCCCTGGACCTCACCCGCTGTCCTAGCGTCGAGCCATGACCAACGAACAATTGATCGCTGACCTGCACCGCCGATGGGTCTTCGGTTGGGAGCGCAACGAGGGAGACGCACCGTTCGACTTCCGGCGCACCTTCGGCGAGTTCTACGACTTCAGCTCTCCCGACGTCCGCCTCTACGACGACTTCGATCCCGAACAGCGCGTGGCGACGACAGCCTTCGGATACGGATCGATCTGGGAGCCCGCCTTCCAGAAGATGGTCTCCGCACACCACGCGGTCGACGACGGGCCGCACGTCGTCGCCGATCACGGCCTGGCCGCGTCCACCCTGATATTCGTGGCGCGGGTCACCATGCCCGACGCCACCACCGACATTCGCACCACGACGTCACTGGTCTGGCGCCGGACGCCGGAGGGCTGGCGGATCGTCCGCGAACACAACTCGAGCAAGGTTCTCCCCGCGGGAACTCTCGACCACAGACTGGCGGAGCACGAGGCTCGCTGACCTTCTGCGGGCCGGGCTCAGATGTACCCGGCCCGCAGGGCGTAGGCCACGGCGTGGGCCCGGTTGCGCAGTCGGAGGCGGGAGGTGAGGTTCTGGAGGACGTTCTTCACCGTGCGCTCGGAGCAGACGAGTTTGGCCGCGATCTCCTGGGTCTTGAGCCCTTCCGACACCAGTTGGAGGATGTCGGTCTCCCGCGTGCTCATCCCCACCGAGGAGGCGCCCGCCGGTCCGGACTCCTCGCTCCGGAAGCGCCCGAACCGGTTGATGAGGGTGCCCAGCAGGTCGGCCGGAACGTCACCGTCGCCCCGGCGTGCCGTGTGAATGGCCCGCAGCAGCCGCGCTGACGTGGCTTCCCGCCGCCACACGATCGACGTGACACCGCAGCCGGCGACTTCCAGCAGATCGGCCTCCCGCATCCGGTCCACCACCAGGACCACCCGGACGCCCTTGGTATGGCCGAGCGCACGAAGGTTCTGGAGGACGGCTTCGTCCACGGTCCCGGTCAGCATCAGGGCGACGTGGCCGGGGCCGTGCCGGGTGTCGTCCACCACGACGATGTCCGGCTGCGACCGGAGCTGGCTCACCGCTCCGGCCCGGGAGATCGGATCGGACGCGTGGATGGACACCGACACCCGCCCCGTGAGGGGAACGCGCTCATCAGTCTGCCGCACGGGCTGAAGCACCTCCTGGTGTTGACGACGGCCCCGAGGCTCGGCGCGGGATGCTCCGGTCCCGCGCCCGCCTTCGCGACGGGTGCCCTCCTGCGGTCGGCCGGAGGCAGTGCCGAATGTACGCAGGAAGCGGACCTGACACTTCCGTAGTGCCTACGTATGCGGCCGACCACGCACCCGAACAAAGCGGCACCGGGCGCGGCTGCGTAGCGCAATTGGCTGCCTCGGGCTCCCAACCGGCCTGCGTCGACCAGAGGACCTACAGCTCCCGGGTACCGACCGGAGAGCCGGTTCAGCCGCGCAGGAGTTCGGCGACATGGGCGTAGGAGTCGTCGGCGTAACCGGCTGCCATGCCGCGGCGGGCGATGTCGTGGGCGGCGGAGATCACCGTGGTGTCGATGCCCCGGCTGTGGGACGCCTCCAGGACGTGGGACATGATGGCTGCCGCCGAGCGGAGGTTGGAGCCCTCGGAGGGGTAACTGCCCTTGTCGACCTGCTCGGCGAACGCGTCGATCACATCGGGCAGGAGCGCGGCGACGCCCTTGGCGTAAGGGGCGAGGTCGGACGCGGTGACGCCCTCGGCCCCGGCGAGGGCGAAAGCGTGGACGACACCGGTCAGCGCCGTCCAAAAGACATCGAGCAGTGCGACGTCGTGCGCCCCCGCACGGCCCGCATCGGCGCCCAGGTGCACACAGGTCCCGCCGACAGCGCGAAGGGTGTCCTGGTGGCGTGCGTACAGGTCGGCCGGGCCGCTGTAGAGGACCAGAGCGGACGAGCCGCCGACGAGGTAGGTCGGAACCATGATCGCGCCGTCGAGATACCTGATGCCGTGCGCGTCGGCCCACGCGGCGGTGGCGCGAGCGTCGTCAGGGGTGCCGGCGGTCAGGTTGACCAGGGTGCGGCCCTTGAGCGCGGTGGCGTGCGGCTCGACGACGGCGCGGACGGCATCGTGGTCCAGCACGCAGATCACGACGAGCTCGCTCGCCCCGATCGCCTCCGCGGCGGTCGCGGCTTCGACGGCGCCGCTCTCCACCAGGCCGTGTGCCCGGCCGGGGGTACGGTTCCATACGGTCGCCGGATGGCCCGCGGCCAGGAACGCGGAGGCCAGGGACCGGCCCATCGGGCCCAGGCCGAGAACAGTGACGGGGGCAGCAGACATGGGTGACTCCGAGGTCGTGACGGTGACCGATCCGCACACGTGCGGGATGGGCGTGGCCGTCGGGGTGTTCGAGGGCAAGTGGAAGTCGTTCATCATGTGGGTGCTGTCCGAGCGCCCGCGCCGTTTCGGGGAGACCAGACGGCTGGTCACCGGCATCAGCGAGAAGGTGCTGACCCAGCAGCTCCGCGAGTTGCAGGCCGACGGCATCGTGCACCGCCAGGACTACGACGAGGTGCCGCCCCGGGTCGAGTACTCACTGACCGAAGAGGGCCGTCGGCTCTACGAACTGCTGGAACTGCTTTCCGCCTGGGGCCGGGACCATCTGGCCACGAGGACAGGAGCGGCATCGGACAACGGGCTTGGCGCGCCTCGACAAGACTCCCCGGCCACCAGTCCTTGATCAAGTACGTACCTTCAGGTACGTGCCCCCGCGTTGGGTACGTGCCCCCGCGTTGAACGTTCGAGCGAGCACCCACGCGTGAACAACTGGCTGTCGTTGGTCCTTTCCATGAGCCGGACGTCGCCGAAGTGACCGCGCACGGCGGCGACGGATCCGTCACGGCTAGTAGCCTCCCCGGATGACTGCGATATTCGATGAAGCTGTCCGCGCCCGGCTGCGGGCCCCCAACATCTGGTACGTCGGCACCGTGTTCGCCGATGGAGCACCGCAGGTCAGCCCGATGTGGGTGGACCTGGAGGGCGAGGGGGAGCTGACGTTCAACACCTCGGTGGGCCGAGTGAAGGAGGAGAACCTGCGCCGCGACCCCCGTGTCTATCTCTCGCACGCGGACGCCACCGACCCCTTCGACCGAGTGCAGATCAGTGGCGCGGTGGCCCGCTTCGTCGAGGGCGAGGAAGCGCACGACCGGATGGACCAGCTGGCCCGCAAGTACCTGGGCAGCGACTACGAATGGATCATGCCGGGGGAGCAGCGCGTCGCGGTGATCGTGCGCCCGGTCAAGGTGCGGCACATCGTCGGGGTGGAGCGGTTCCGGCCCGGAGGCCCCGTCCCCGCTCCCTGACCGAGCGCTGGTCAGACCCCCACCGCACCCGGGTGAGCGCCGCCGACGACGTGGCCGATGAGTTCGTGGCTCCCGGCCGGTCCAAGCTGGTGACGCCTAGGAAAGGACATCGCCATGTCGGAGCTTCTGGTCGACTTCATCACCTCCCTCGACGGCTACGCGTCGGGAGAGGGATGGCCCGGGTTCTGGGGCCTCGAGGGCCCGGAGTACCTCGCATGGCTCGGTGAGCAGCCCGAGGTCACCTACCTGATGGGAGCGAATACCTACCGCCTGATGTCGGGCTTCGCCGCAGGCGTGGTCCCCAAGGGCCAGGACGAGTTCAGGCCCGAGGAAGAGGCGTCCGTCGACGAGCTCACGCAGGCGTCCAAGGTGGTGTTCTCCTCCTCGCTCGAGGAGCCACTGACGTGGGCCAATTCCACGCTCGTCCGCGACGACGCCGTCGAGGCGGTCCGCGCCATGAAGTCGAACGGCTCGGGGCTCCTCAGCACCCTCGGCAGCCTCAGCCTGTCCCGGTCCCTGCTGCGAGCCGGACTCGTCGACCGCTTCCGGGTCGTGATGTTCCCGGTGATCACTGGGGCCACGGGCGAAGAACGCATCTACGACAACTATCCGGACGTTGCCCTCGAGATGATCGAGCACCGCACCTTCGACGGCCGCATCCAGCTGGTCGAGTACAAGCCCCGCGTGCTCGAGCACCCGCCGCTCGCCGCCCCTGCGTGACGTCACTCCGTCCGCCGCTCCGGACCGGCGCGCGGGTGGACCGGCGCGCTGGAGGGCCGGAGCGGCGGGACCTCAGATCGAGGTGCGCGCTCTGCGGGGTGGTGTCACCGCACCCGCGCGGACAGCGCGATGGGTGTGAGCCGGCCGATGGCGGCCTGCCCGTCGGCCGGTTGGGTGCCGCTCTGGGCGTCGGGCAGGGCCCGGATGCCGAGGGTGTAGATGAGCGCCGTCTTGTCGGTGGTCCCGGTGTTGAGATGCGGGTTGGAGGAGATGACCAGCGTCTTGCCGCCGTCCTCGAGGCGGGCCTCCAGATTCCCCGTCACGTACGGCGAGGTGAAGTAGTAGCCGTAGGAGGCGCCGCCGGTGAAGGCGAAGCCGGTGGGGGCGGTGAAGCGCTGCTCGATCGTGCCGGGGTTGACCGGCTGGTTGTTGAGCGAGCGGATCTCCAGGTTGAACGTGGTGCTCTGTCCCGGCGCCGCGTCGGGCACCGATTCCTGCACGATGCGCAGCGCGGTCTCGTTCTGCGCACTGCCGATGATCTTGCCGGAGAGCTGGACAGGGGTGTGCCGGCCGACGCTGGCCGAGCCGTTGTCGTACTGCCCGGGAAGGGCGTTGGAGCGGGCCTGCACCGGAATGGTGTAGATCAGCGAACCGGTGTCGCTGGTCGTGGTGTTGAGGTGCGGGTTGGCCGTGATGAGCAGGGTCCGGCCGCCGTCCTCGATGCGGTGGGTGAGGTTCCCGGTGATGACGCCGTGGATGGTCTCGTAGTACGCGTACGTGGGGTGGCCCGAGAAGACGAAGCCGCTCGGGGCAACGAAGCGCTGGTTGATCGTGCCGGGGTTGACGGGCTGCCCGGTGGGGCCGGTGAACTTCACGTTGAAGGCCGTGTACTGGTCGGGCGCGACCTCGGGGATCGTGTCCTGGAAGATGGTCAGCGCCGTCTCGTCCGCCACGGAGGCGGGCACGACGACCGTGACCGGCAGCGTGTACGTGTTGTCGCTCAGGCTGAGGTCGCCGCCGTACTGGATCTCCAGCGTGGAGGTGTAGGTGCCCGGCGGGGTGCTCTCCGGCGCGCTGATCCGGAACACACCGTCCAGGGTGCCCGCGTGGGGCAGCAGCTGCTGACCGGTGAAGGTGCGGGTGAGCCGTCGGCCGGTGCTGCCGGGCCCGCCCACCAGGCCGTCGGCCAGGGTCAGTACGACGGTCACCGACTTGCCGTCGGCGGGGTTGGGGCCGCGGCTGCGGATGCGCGCGCCGAGGTCGAACTCCTGGCCGCGCTGGACCCGGTAGGGGCTGACGACCTCGCCGAACAGGTCGGCGGCGGGCGGAGTCGGCGGGGTCATCTGGGCGACGGACGTGACGCCGCGGATGCGGTGGTTGTTGCAGTCGGCGATGTAGAGGTGGCCGGCGCGGTCCAGGGCTATCCCGTACGGGTAGAACAGGCGGGTGCCCGCGGCGGGGCCGCCGTCGTCCACGTACCCCGCGGTGCCGTTGCCCGCGACAGTGGTGATGATGCCGTCCGACGTGACCTTGCGGACCCGGTGGTTGTGGTTGTCGCCGATGTAGAGGCTGCCCGCCTCGTCAAGGACCACGCCCCAGGGGTAGTGGAGGCGGGTGGCGATGGCGGGTCCGCCGTCGGAGACGTATCCGGCGGTGCCGTTGCCCGCGACGGTGGTGATGATGCCGTTCGGGGTGACCTTGCGGATGCGGTGGTTGTGCCGGTCCGCGATGTACAGACTGCCCTCGGGGTCCACGGTCACCCCGAGCGGGTAGTGGAGGCGGGTGGCGATGGCGGGTCCGCCGTCGGAGACGTATCCGGCGGTGCCGTTGCCCGCGACGGTGGTGATGTTCCCGTTCGGGGTGACCTTGCGGATGCGGTGGTTGCCGTGGTCGGAGATGAACAGGTTCCCGCTGCGGTCCACGGCCACCCCCCAGGGGGTGTTGAGCCGGGTGGCGATGGCGGGTCCGCCGTCGGAGATGTAACCGGCGGTGCCGTCACCTGCGACGGTGGTGATGATGCCGTTGGTGGTGACCTTGCGCACACGGTGGTTGCTGGTGTCCGCGATGTAGAGGTTGCCCGCCTCGTCCACGGCCACATCACCGGGGTAATAGAGCCGGGTGGCGACCGCGGGTCCGCCGTCGGAGATGTATCCGGCCTCGCCGGTGCCCGCGACGGTGGTGATGACGCCGTTCGGGGTGACCTTGCGGATGCGGTGGTTGTGCCGGTCCGCGATGAAGAGATTGCCGTTCTTGTCCACGGCCACGTTGCTGGGGTAATGCACCCGGGTCAGCGCGCCCGGCCCGCCGTCGGAGATGTATCCGGCCGCGCCGTTGCCCGCCACCGTGGCGATGGCGCCTTCGAGCAGGCCTGCGGGCTGAGGGCCCGCTCCGGTGCTGGTGCTGGTCGTCATGGTTGCCGCTCCTGTCGTGGATCAGTCGGGATCAGAGGACGTGACCGGTCAGCGGTACGGGGGCCAGTCGCCCGATGGCTGCCTTGCCGTCGTCGTACGTACCGGCCTTGGCGTCCGGCAGCACACGCACCGAGAGGGTGTAGAGCAGCGCGGTGCGGTCCGTGGTGCCCGTGTTCACGTGCGGGTCGGTCTCGATGACCAGCGTCCTGCCGCCGTCCTGGACGGTGGTGTCGAGATTCCCGGTGACCGGCGGCTTGACGTAGTAGTAGCCGTAGGAGGCGCCGCCGGTGAAGGCGAAGCCGGTGGGAGCGGTGAACGTCTGGACGATCGGGCCCGGGTCGACCGGCACATCGTTCAGCGACCGGATCTCGATGTTGAACGTCGTCGTCCCGCCGGGCTTCGCCTCGGGTACGGTCTCCTGCTCGACCCGCAGCGCGGTCTCGTCGTGCCCGCCGCCGGTGACCTTGGCGGCGATCTGCACGGGCGGGTGCTTGCCGATGGCGGCACTGCCGTCCGTCCGCAGACCGGGCTCGGCGTCGGCCTGGGCCCTGATCCCGAGGGTGTACACCAGCGGGCTGGTGTCGCTGTCGGTGGTGTTGACGTGCGGATTGGCCTCGATGACCAGGGTCTGGCCGCCGCCCTCGATGCGGTACTTGTCCAGGTTCCCGGTGATGACCCCGTGGATCGTGCTGTAGTAGCCGTACGTCGGCTGCCCGACGAACTCGAAGCCGGAAGGAGCCGTGTAGCGCTGGGTGATGACACCGGCGTTGACCGGTGTACCCGTCGGCGAGGAGTAGACGACGTTGAACTTGGTGGCCTGGCCGGGCGCCGCGTCGGGCACTGTCTCCTGGTGGATGTCCAGGACCGTCTCGTCCGCGACCGCCTCCGGCGCGACGACGACGACGGGCAGGTTGACGGCGTTGTCCTTGAGGTTCAGCTCGCCGCCGTACTGGATCTCCAGCGTCGAGGTGTAGACGCCCGGGGGCGTGTCCGCCGGTGCGGTGATGCGGAAGGTTCCGTCGAACGAGCCCTCGTTCGGCACCAGTTGGGCGCCGGGGAAGGTGCGGGTGAGGCGTCGTCCGGTGCCGGGCCCGCCGGTCAGACCGTCGGCCAGGGTCAGTACGACGGTCACGTCCTGCCCGCCGACGGGGTTCGGCCCACGGTTCTTGATGCGGGCGCCGAGGTCGAACTCCCGGCTCTGCTGGACCGAATGCGGGCGGACCACGTCTCCGTACAGGTCGGCCGCCGGCGGCGGGGGAGTGGCCGCACGGGCGACTCCGGTCACCTTGCGGACGCGGTGGTTGCTGTGGTCGGCGAGGTACAGATTGCCCTGGCCGTCCAGCGCCACTCCGCGCGGGTGGTAGACCTGCCCCGCGACGGCCTGCAGCCCGTCCCCGCCGTATCCGCCGCTGCCCTTGCCCGCGACCGTGGTGAGAATCCCCTTCGGGTCCACCTTGTACACGCGGTGCTGCTCGTTGCCGCCGATGAAGACGTTGCCCGCGGCGTCGACCGCCACCCCCAGCGGATGGTTGAGCAGGGCGGACGTGGCCTGGATGCCCTCGCCGCTGTATCCGCCGGGGCCGTTGCCCGCGACGGTGGTGATGACCCCGTCCGGCCTGACCTTGCGGACGCGGTGGTTGACCTGGTCGGCGATGTAGACGGAGCCCTCGCCGTCGACCGCCACGGCCCGGGGGTGATAGAGCTGGGCGGCGGTGGCGGGTCCGCCGTCGCCGCTGAAGCCCGCGGTGCCCTTGCCCGCGACCGTGGTCAGGACACCGGCCGGGGTGACCTTGTAGACGCGGTGGTGGTCGTTCGCGGCGATGTAGAGGTTCCCCGCGCCGTCCACCGCCACGTCCGCGGGGTAGGCGAGCAGCGCGGACGTGGCCTGGACGCCCTCGCCGCTGTATCCGCCGGGCCCGTTGCCCGCGACGGTGGTGATGACCCCGGCCGGAGTGACCTTGCGGACACGGTGGTTGGACCACTCGGCGAAGTACACGTTGCCCTGGGCGTCCACCGCGGTCCCGAGCGGCTGGTTGAGCTGGGCGGCGGGCCCCGGGCCGCCGTCGCCGCTGTATCCGGCGGTGCCGTTGCCCGCGACCACGCTCAGCACGCCGCTCGGCGTGGCCTTGTAGACGGTGTGGTGCGCGTTGTCGGCGACGTACACGTTGCCCTGGGCGTCCGCCGCCACCCCCCAGGGGAACGAGAGCTGGGCCGAGGTGGCCTGGCCGATGCCGGGCAGATAGTCGATCCGACCGCTGCCCACCACCGTGGTGATGGTGCCGTCCGGTTCGGGCGCGTGCGCGGTTGTCACTGTCGATACCCCATTTCTGCTGCGAGGCAGGCGAGTTCAGCCGATACGGCCGGCGGCCGGCGGCAAGGGTGCTGCGGCGCTCATCACGTCTGCTCGGGCAGCTCGACCGGCTTCGGCCGTTCGCCGAGCAGCCAGCCGCAGGCGGCCGCACAGCGCCGGGCCGCCCGTCCGTCGCCGTACGGATTGCGCTGCGGAAACGGCCGGTTCAGATCGCCGAGCAAGGCGCCCTCACGGGCGAGTTCCTTTTCGGCCGCCGCGACGATCTCCGCTTCCTGGGTACCGACAAGGCGGGCGAGCCCGGAATCGATCCCCTCGGTGCGCTCGGTGTTGTCGCGGGTCACCAGAACGGGAAGGCCGAAAGCAGCCGCCTCTTCCTGAATTCCGCCAGAGTCCGTGATGGCAAGTACGGAACGGGCAAGGAGTCGGGCGAAGGTGTCGTACGGAATGGGGCCCGGCAGGCGCACGTTGGGGCGGCCGCGCAAGGAATCCTCGAGCGCGGTACGGACCAATGGATTCATGTGTGCCGCCACCACGAAGCTGACTTCCGGGTATTGATGGCTGAGAGTCGCCACCGCCGCTCCGATACGCCGGATCGGATCTCCCCAGTTCTCTCTTCGATGGGCGGTCACCAGAACCAGCGGAGCGGAATCCTGTTCGATTCGGCGGAATGCGGGATCGCGATCCGCGGGCGGGCGGCGGCTCGCGGAGACGGCCGCGTCGATCACGGTGTTGCCGGTCACCACGATGCGCTCGGGCGGCACGCCCTGGGCGACCAGGTTCCGGCGGGCGGCGTGGGTGGGTGCCAGGTGCAGGGCGCTCACCTCGGCGATCATGCGACGGTGGGCCTCCTCCGGGAACGGGCTGCGCAGGTCGCCGGAGCGCAGCCCCGCTTCTACGTGCACCACGGGCAGCGAGGAGAAGAACCCGGTCATGGCGCCGGCCAGGGCGGATGAGGTGTCGCCCTGCACCATGACGGCGTGCGCCGCGGGCGCGCTCAGCCCCTTGTCGAGGCCGCTGAGCAGGCCTGCCGTCAGCTCGGTGACCGAGTGCGCGCCCGTCGGCAGGGTCAGCTCGACCTGGGCGCGCAGCCCGAAGCAGGCAAGGGTGTCCCGCACCACCGAGCCGTGCTGTCCGGTGGTCACCAGCAGCGGCAGCGCCCAGGGCGCACGTCTCAACTCCTGGACCACGGGGGCGAGTTTGATGGCTTCGGGCCGGGTGCCCACGATTATCGCGATGCGCTGTCGGCCGCTCAACGCGCCAGGGCTCCTGTCCGGCGTGCGGGGAATTTGACCTTCATCTCGACGGCATCACGAATGAGGAGATGGCGCACAGGATCACCGTCCGTCGCTCGGCAAAATGAAAGATCACAAAATGGCGCGGAAGTTGAAATGGGCACCGATTACCCGAGTTCGGGAAACGCGACCCGCCGATGAAAGTAACTCCGGGTATGCGACGTGTGCAACGGCCGCAACGCGAAGCGAATGGCTGGATCCCGGTAACGTTCACAACGGGGGAACGGGAAACTCCTGGTGTGCCTGGAGAACGGAGAAATCCGCTTGTCCCGGGGTCGGCGCGAAACCGCCTGGTAATGCCGCACGGGCGAAGTGCGCGGTCTGGCCAGCGGCAGGCTTCTCGGCGAGAGTGGGCCGCCCCTGGACCTGCACACTATTCGCGCTCTTCCCTGGCCGGAGGTACGGCGGCGATATGTACGTGGGATTCACCTTGCCGCTGGTCGGCGCCATGGCGGCGGCCCGGGAAGGTGCAGGTCTCGGCGCGGGACGCGGAGCCCTGCTCGCGGCGATCGGCGCGGCGGCGCTGCCCGCCGGTTTCCTCGTGGGCAGGGAGATCCAGCGGAGGTCGACCGGGAGGAAACACGCGCCACCCACCCCCGGGACCGCGGCGCCCCGGCCGCCACGCTTCCGCCCGCCCGCGCCGGACCGCCCGCACCCCACCCCCGCCGCTACCCCCCACCTGGCAGGACATCAAGAACCCTCCCACCTGACAGGGCATCAAAAACAGGAGATCCGCCCGTGAAAAGCGCCCTGCTCAAAGCCGTCGACGCCATCGGCTGCACCGTCATCGGCATGTCCGCCGGCTATCTCGCCCTCGCCATGGGAGCGGGCATGATCGAACTGCGCCGCCAGAAAACGAAGTTACGGGTGCAGGGCGACACCGCGTACGGGAACCCGCACCTCGGCCGCCGCGACGACCGCCACCTCTACGTCCTCCTTCCCTGCCTCAACGAGGAGTCGGTGATCGGCACCACGGTCACCGGACTGCTCGGGCCCCGTACCACCGTCGTGGTCGTCGACGACGGCTCGGACGACACCACGGGCGAGGTCGCCAGGCAGTCCGGCGACGAGGCACGGGCCGCGGGCCGCGAGGGTGAGGCGGTGGTGCTGCGGCGGGAACTGCCCCAAGCCCGGGAGGGCAAGGGCGAGGCACTCAACCACGGCATCGGACTGATCCGCGAGCGCGTCGCGGCCCGCGGCCAGGACCCCGCGGAGGCGATCGTCTGCGTCATGGACGCCGACGGCCGCCTCTCGGACCGCGCGCTCAGCCACATCCTGCGGCTCTTCGACGACCCCCGGGTCGGCGGAGTCCAGCTGGGCGTCCGTATCCGCAACCGCCGCGGCAACTTCCTGACCTGGTTCCAGGACTACCAGTTCTGGGCGATGGCGGCCGTCACCCAGTTCGGCCGCAACCTCACCTCCACCGTCAGCCTCGGCGGCAACGGCCAGTTCACCCGCCTGACGGCCCTGAACGCCCTGGGCGAACGCCCCTGGTCCCAGTCCCTGACCGAGGACCTGGACCTGGCCATCAGCCTGGCCGTGCGCGGCTGGCGGCTGCGCACCACCGCCCACGCCTCCGTGGACCAGCAGGGCGTGAGCGACCTGCGCCGCCTCATCCGCCAGCGCACCCGCTGGTACCAGGGCCACATGACCGCGATCTCCCGCATGGGCGAGATCTGGCGGGCACCGCGCATGCGCCACCTCGCGGCCCTGGAGATGTTCGCCTACCTCCTCGTCCCCTGGGTCCTCGACCTCCCCTGGTCCCTGCTCTTCCAGTACTGCCTCATCTGGTTCATCCGCAGCCCCAACGTCCTCGTCCTGCGCGGCAGACGGGTCACGGCCCTCAACACCACGTGGCTGAAGTGGCCGGCCAACCTCGTCGCCTGGTACCTCCTCACCTTCGCCCCGGCCCTCGTCACCTCCTTCACCTACCTGCGCCGCGACAAGGAGGTCGGCCCGGCCCGCGCCCTGCTCCTCGGCCACTCCTTCGTCGTCATGAACTACCTGTCCTTCCTGTGCGCCTGGCGCGCCCTGTTCCGGATGGTGCGCGGCCACACCGGCTGGACCAAGACCACGCGGGAGGTGGAGGTGGCCGCCACGACATGAGCCGGTTCCCCCATCCCCGGAGAGGCCGCACAGCGCGAATTCGTCCCAGTAGCGCGACAGTCAGCTTCCTTTCGAAGGAGACACCATGACAGCGCCCGCAACACCGCAGGACGGCACCATCATCACCGTGGCGGGAACCGGCGAGTCGGGTTCCGAAGGGGATGGCGGTCCCGCACGGGAAGCAACCCTCCAGCAGCCGAACGGCGTGGCCGTGGACGGCGCGGGGAACCTGTACATCGCCGACTACAGGGGCCACCGCGTACGCAAGGTCACCCCCGACGGCACCATCAGCACCTTCGCGGGCACCGGAAGTTCCGGATTCGCGGGCGACGGCGGCCCCGCTACCGACGCGAGGCTGTACAACCCGACCGGGGTCGCGGTCGACAGCAACGGCAGTGTGTACATCGCGGAGTTCATGAACGACCGCGTGCGCAAAGTCGATCCCGAAGGCATCATCACCACCTTCGCGGGCAACGGCGAGAGCGGCTACCCCGGTGACGAGACCGGCCCCGCCCTCCAGGCCCGTGTGGGCACCCCGCACGCCCTGGCCCTGGACGCACAGGGGAACCTCTACATCGCACACAGCGGCGGCAGCCAACAGGAGTACGTGCGCAAGGTGACCCCTGAGGGCATCATCTCCCCGGTGGCGGGCGGCAGCTGGAACGTGGACGACGGCAAACCCGCCAACCGGACCGGAATCGGCTACGTCAAGGGCCTGGCCGTGGACGGCTCGGGCAATGTCTTCATCGCCGACTACCTCAACGACAAGGTCTACAAGGTCACATCGGCGGGAGCCATCTCCGTCGTCGCCGGCCGGGTGTACGGCAAGGAGCTCAAGGGCGACGGCCAGCCCGCCATCGGGTCGGTCCTCAACAGCCCCTACGCGGTGGCGGTGGACACCGCGGGCAATCTCTTCATCGCGGAGGAGAGCGCGAACCGGGTCCGCAAGGTCAGCTCCGACGGGATCATCCACAGGGCGGCGGGAGGTGGAGGGGGCACGGTCGAGTCCATCCCCGCGTACGAGGCCGAACTGCACGAGCCCGTCGCACTGGCCCTGGACACACAGGGCGCTCTCTACATCTCCGAGCAGGCGGGCCGCCGGATCCGCAAGGTGTTCGGCGCGGGACAGGCGGTGAAGCCGAGCCCCGCGGTGGCCGACCTGTACGGCGAAGTGGTCGTCCCGCACACGGTGCAGCGCGGCCAGGAGTTCGACCTGGGCGCCCGCATCAGGAACAACGGCCCATCGGCGGTGGACGGCCAGCAGGTCACCGTCGTCCTGACCCTCGCCGACGGCCTGGTCGGCGCGCCCGGCACCACCGGCAACCGGCTCACCCGCACCTTCCCCGGCCAGCGCCTCGAAGCCTTCGTGGGGTCCCTCGACGGCGTCTTCCGGGCCATCGCGCCGAAGACCACACCCCCGGGTACGTACGAGTCGACGCTGGAGATCCAGTACGCGGCCGAACTCAACCTCAAGAACAACGTCGTGACCCTGCCCGTCACCGTGGTGGCGACCGATCCGGTCACCGACGAGACCGCGCTCACCATCCGCCAGGAGAACGTGCCCAGCGCCGCGCCCGGCCAGTTCGTCAAGTTCAACGTCACCTATGACGCCCCCGTCGGCACACCCGTCAACCCCGGTGTCCTGGCCCAGCGTTACACCGCACCCACGGGCTTCGTCTTCGCCGGCGAACCGAGCTACGGCTACTACACCACCGTCCACGGAGCGATCCTCGGCAACCTGGACGACTTCGAGATCTCACCCGACGGCAAGACGCTGACCATCAACGCGAATCCGCACGTCAACACCGGCGACCAGGACACCGCCCCACTCGTCTACACCCTGCGGCTGCAGGCCGAGCAGCAGGCCGCGCCCGGCCGGTACAGCGACGGCTCGGCGAGCGTCGGCAAACACGCGCCCGTCCAGATCACGGCCGAGGTCACCGGCACCGCCCACGATGAGACGGCGCTGCGGGTGAGCCAGGAAACCGTGCCCGAGGCGCCCCCGGGCGCCGCCGCCACGTTCAACGTGGAACTGCGCTCGCTCAACGACCAGCCCGTCAGCCCCGGGATCATCCAGCAGCGGTTCACCGCTCCGACGGGCTTCGAGTTCACCGGTGGTGCCTCCTACGGCTACTACTTCGTCCAGCCGCACGTCACCGGGAACCTGGACGCCCATCTGGAGGACGGCGGCCGCGTCCTGGTCGTGGAATCCAACCCGCACCTGAACACCGGCGACACCGACCGCAGCACCCTGCTCTACACCCTGCCCGTACGCGCACTCCCCGGAGCCGCCCCCGGCACCCACACCGACGGCCGAGCCGCCATCGGCCGCCTCACCCCGATCCCTCTCACCGGCCGCGTGCTCTAGCCTCCGCCCCGGTCCCTGCGGGCCCGGCTCACTGCTCCCCGAGGCCCTCGCCGTCTGCGCGCAGGCGGCGAGGGCCACCCGAATTTGCCCCCTCGGGGCAACGCTTCACTCAGCTAGGGTGTTGAGGGTGCCGCTTGTCGAAGTGACCTACGCGCCCACGGTGCCCGAGCCTCAGCTACGCGAACTCGGCTCGGTGCTGCCGCATCTGGTGTCCCTGGCTGTGGAGTGCCCCGAGGAGCCGTACGACGGCGAGTTGCAACCCGGGGATGTCGAGATTCGCTTCCGGCCGCTGGGCCCGCTGGACCGCAGTGGCCTCGCGGTGGTGATCGAGATCAAGTCGAAGTGGTCCGCCAGCAGGGAAGCCAACCGCCAAGAGCGCGTGGATGCGCTGCACGCGGGCGTCCGCGCCGCCACCGGGATCGTCGACTTCGGCGTCTACCTGTCCCTGCCGAGCGCCGCTTGGTCCCAGGGAGACTGATCACTCACACCGAGGCCGATCACCGCGAACTGACCGATGCCTCCCAGCCCCTGAGATCCTCCTTGTCCTCCGCGCCGTCATCGGCAGCAGACAGAAACGTGGTGACCGCGGCAGCGAACTGCTCCGGAGCATCGTGATGCACGACGTGACCGGCCGCCAGCTCGATCAGGCGGGCCTGTCCGCCGCGGCGGGCGACCATGTCCCGGGCGTGCTCGGCCGCCAACTCGTCGCTGCGTGTCCCGTGGATCAGCAGGGTGGGGCAGGACACCGCTGTCCAGTCGCCCCAGTGATCCCCGTTGAGCGCCTTCTGGGACGCCACGGTGTCGTCGATGCCGAACGAGAAGCCCCACCTCTGGTCCTTCTGCCGGAACGAGCACTCCAGATACGGCGCCGCCGCACCCAGGGCTGTGACCAGTGCTTCTCGGGACGGCGCGGGAGAGGGCAGGCGCGTGGTGAACGACCAGTCGCAGTCGACGACCGCGCCGATGTCCTCCACGATCAGCTTGCTGACCTTGTCGGGGTGCCGGGCGGCGAACTGGTAGGCGTTCACCCCACCCAGTGAGTGACCCAGCACCGCCACGGGGCCGACCCCCAGATGCCGGTGGAAGGCGTCGACATCGCCTACGTAGTCCTCGCGCTCGTACCTGGCGGCACGGTCGGACTCGCCGTGCCCGCGCTGATCGAGCGCGAGCACCCGCCACCGCGACGCCAAGACCTCCGCGAGCGACGCGAAAGCCGCTGCTTCGTTGTAATGCCCGTGCAGGACCACAAGCGGTCTTCCCGGACCACCGAAGTCCAGGTACGACAGCTTCCGTCCACCCGCCATGAAGAACTCACGCATGACGCGGATCATAGAAGGCATGTCCGACACTCAGGCCGTACTCCGCAATGGCTCCCATCTGCCTGGTGCTGCCGAGGGCACTGCATTACGCCACTGACCTGGTGTTTCTTTCCGGAAGGTGCCGCCTCACGGCCCTCGGAGGTCAACTCACCGGAGGTCAACTCGCCTGAGGCGGCGCAGGTTTCGCGCTCACGGTCCGCTGCCCCTCCAGAGCGAGCACCCCCGCCACCACCCCCGCCAACACCACAAGTGCAACCAGCGCCGGTACCTCCGCGACCACCACCCCCGCGCAGAGACAGAACGTGCTGCCGGCGATCAGCGGCACGGACCGTTGCCCGGCGGTGCGCAACAAGATCGCCGCGGCGGCGGCCAGGAACACCCCCACACCGCCGGGAAGCGCCCAGGCCACCACCCCGTGCAACGGCTCGGACAGGTCGTAATGCCCGGTGTCGGCGACCTGCTTGAGAACCTTCTTCATCCCCAACGCGGTGAGCACGACCCCACCGACGAGCGGCAGATGCAGGAAGGTGTAGACGTCACGCGCGAAGCGGGTCTGGTCGTCACCGCCCAACGCCGCGAGCCGATGCTCGGCCGCAGCGCTCACCCGCCCGAAGTACAACCGCCACAACCCCGCCACCACGAGCAGCCCCACCGCGGCCGCTCCCAGTACGGGCCAGGTCAGAGTGAACCCGGACACGCCCACACCGATGGCGACTATCGACTCGCCGAGGGCGATGATGACGATCAGCCCGTGCCGTTCGGAGAAGTGCTCCGGTGAGACCACGCGCCAGCCGGATCCACCGACGAGGTAGATCCCGAAGTAGTCGACCGCCACGGCACCGAGCCAGAGCAGCACCTGCGCGAGGCCGCTGAAGGCGCAGCCGACCAGGAGCAAGGCGAACGGCGGCGCCACGGAGAGCAGTGCGGTCCGCCGCAAGGTGGCCCGGAGCACCGAGTCATCAGGGGCGGACATCCAGTACGTGACGAGATGGAGCACCCGCACAGCCCCGTAACACAGTACGAAGACGAGCGGCACCGGCAGCCCGCCGGCGGCGTCCGTATACACGTCGGGCACGGCCAGCGAAACGACCATGACCACGGCCATCACCGCGACGAGCACCCCGAACACCGCCCCGGAGTCGGCTCGCACCACATTCCCCAGCCACGCGAAACAACACCAGCACCACCACAGCAGCGCGAGCACGACGCCCGCGCCGAGCAGCCGCAGCGGGGTCGGGTCGGCTGCCATGAGCGCGGTGACCTGTGTGATGGCGTACACGAAGACCAGGTCGAAGAACAGCTCGGCGGGTGTGACGCGATGCCCGTCCTCCGTCGGAACGATCCGCGCACGCTCACCACTTGTGGCCACGATTCCCCCTCCTGACCGGACCCACCGCCCGGTCGAACCCCGGCGGAACAATACCCAGTGCCGCGTAGCCGGGGGCGCGGTGCGGAACACACCGACTGTCAGTCCTCTCCGTGGCCCCTCCAAAGCCTTGGTTGACGCAGAAGACGTAGTCCTCCTGCCAGCGGTCACATGCGGGCTTCAGACGAACACCGGGGCGGACAGGCCGAGGTGGATGCCACCGGTCAGGTGGGACGGACTGCGGTACCGGCGCGGGGTTCCGTGGAGTCGGCGGGCGACGGAGCGAGGAGCGCAGCAGAGAAACCCAGGGGCCTGTCCGATGGGCCCGTGACGCCGCGCCGACCCATCGGACAGGCCCCTGGGCCACGCGGGCCGTGCCGCCGCCCGGTTCGAGGCCGTCCGTCGAGTCAGCGCCGCCCGTCGAGTCCGCACAGGGCGCGCTCCTCCGCCGTGATCGAAGGGCCCCGCTGCGCGTCCGGGCCGGGGCCCCGGGCCACGCCGACGAGGACCTCCGGCCTGACCATGCGGGTCAGGGGCGCGGACAGGGTCATGACCTCGGTCAGGGCCCGCAGGACCGCCTGGTTGCCGGTCGCGGACCGCATCAGCCGCTGGATGTAGCCGCGCAGGAGCCGGGCCGTGGGTGGCGGGCTCTTGCCGATGGTGGCCGGGTAGTTGAGGTCCTCGCCGGTGGCCAGGTCCCAGGGGCTCCCCGTGGCGCGGGCCACCGAGCGCTGGACGTGCCGGGCGAAGCCCGCCGTGTGGGCCCGGCGCTCGCGCAGGGCGCGGTCGAGGGCGGCCGCGCCGTGCGCGACCACCGAAAGGCCCTGCCCGTAAACGGGGTTGAAGGTGGCGACCGCGTCGCCGAGGGCGACGAACCCGTCCGGCGTGTCGGGAAGCCGCTCGAAGCGGCGGCGCCGGTTGGCGGTGGCGCGGGTGAGGTGGACATCGGTGAGGGGCTCGGCACGGGCGATCAGGTCGGCCAGGAGGGGGTCGCGCAGGCGCCGGGCGAACGGCTCGAACCCGTCGGCGTCCCGGGTGGGTTCAGCCCCCCGAGTGCCCGCCAGGGTGATCACCCACCGGCCGTCCTCGACGGGCAGCAGCACGCCGATCCGCCCCGGCCCGCCGGAGCGCGCGTCGGGCTGGAGGCTCACCAAGGGGAAGCGCTCGGTGCCCGACGGCGCTTGGAAGAGCCGGGTGGCGTACACCTGCCCGGCGTCCACGGTCTCCTCGCGGACGGCGGGCAGCCCGAGGCGGGTGAGGTGGCGCCCGGACTGCGAGCCGCGGCCCGAGGCGTCGACGACGAGATCCGCCGCCAGGTCCTCGACGCCGCCCGTGCCGGTGTCCCGTACGACCACCCCGGCGACCCGGCGCGCGTCACCGAGCAGCTGCACCGCCTCCGTGCCGTCCCGCAGCGCCACCCGGGGCAGGGCGAGGACGCGCTCGCGCACCACCGCGTCGAGCAGGTCCCTGGTGCACGAGATGAGGAAATGCGGCCCCGGCCGACGCGGGAACCAGCCCTGGGCGCCAAGGAGCACCATCTCCTCCGTCACCGCGATGCGCCGCGCGCCCGCGGCCAGCCATGCCTCGACCGTGCCGGGGACCAGCGCCTCGATGACGCGTGCGCCGCCGGACATCAGCATGTGCGCGTGCCGTGCCTGCGGCAGTCCCCGGCGCGGGTCCGCTCCGCGCGGCATGCGGTCCCGGTCGACGACCACCACCTCGTCGACCCGTCCTGCCAGGACGCTCGCGGCCAGCATCCCGGCCATGCCCGCGCCCAGGACCACGGCGCGACTGCCGTGCGACGTCACGATCACAACCTTTCCGTCGGGTGGAAGGCCAACCTGCGGGTTCCGGACCGCACCGCACAAGCGGTGAACCGGACGGCTCTGTTCTCCCTGCTCGCCCCTCAGCGAGGTGGGCGGGCGGTGTCGGTCGCTGGGGACAACGGGGGAACGCCGGGAAAGTGTCGGGGAGATCGGGCGGGCGGGGGCGGGGGGAACGTGGCGCGAAGACGTCGTGCGTGGGTGCGGGCAAACCCCGCCCCTGTGGTGTGGCGGTCGTCACGCTCCAGGGGTGTCACGTTGGACGCCGCTTCCGTGTCTCAGTGCGGAAGGCGAGAGAGGGGATCGTGAGGATGAAGGCCGTCATCGTGTGTGCGTCCGTGTCGCATGGCAATACGCGTCGGGTTGCCGACAGCATGGCCCAGGTGCTGGGCGCGAAGGTCGTTTCCCCGGAGGAGGCCGACCCGGCGGAGCTGGCCGGGGCTGATCTTGTGGGTTTCGGTTCGGGTGTCTTCTACAGCAGGCTCCACCCGCACCTGACCGAGTTCGTCAAGGCGCTTCCCGCCGGGCGGGGCCGGGCGTTCGTGTTCGCCACCAGTGGGCTTCCCGAGCTGCCGGTGGCGCCGTTCACCCGCCCTCTGGTCAAGGTCCTCGAAGGCAAGGGGTACGAGGTGGACGGGAGCTTCTCGTGCAGGGCGTTCGACACCTGGGCCCCGTTCAAGATCGTCGGCGGCATCAACAAGCAGCGGCCGGACGCCGGGGACGTGGAGGCGGCGCGCGCGTTCGCGGAGGGGATGCGGGACGGGCGCGGGCCAGTGTCCTGACCATGCTGCCAGCCAGTGTCCTGCCGCATGCCAGAGGGGAAGCCTCTCGGGGCCTGTTCGACGGGGTGCTCCGAGTGGGGCGGTCTGCTGGCTCGGAGTTCTCACGAGCGCACGACTGAGCTCACGACGCTCGTCGGTCAGCCTCGCTGCAGTATGTGCGCGTGCGGCGGATCCCGGTGCGGGCCGGGTCTGCCTCGCACGGGCGGTCGGTCACCTGCTGTGTGGAGGGCTTCCGGGCGTTGGTGACACCGGTGCCTCAGGTGGCGCGGACCTGAGCAACAGTCAGCCCTGGTCCTGCTGCAGTCCGTTCGGGGTCCCGTCGGCCGGGTTGCCCGTACCGTCGAGGGCCAGGCCCTCGCATTCGGGACCGAGCGCGGCGAGGGAGGCTTCGCTGCTCGGGCGCCACCGCATCCAGAGGTCGCCGCCGTCGAGCCGGTAGCGGTCCCCGTCGTCCAAGCGCACCTCGCCCGCAAGCCGCCGGACATGGTTGGGTGGCTGGCGGTGCGGCGCGAGGAGTACTTCCAGTTCGTCGTAGCGGGCATTGACCCCTCCGTTCGCCGGATGTTCGTCCCTCCCGGCGTCGGAGATCTCGTACCTGACGTAGATCGCCCACTGCTCGCGCTCCATCGCCACTGCCGCCTCGCTCGCGGGCCACACGTCGTACTCGTCGGCGGCGTTGGCCGGGTGGTAGTCCCAGCCCTCGAAGTAGTGCGGGATGCCGTTGATGACCGCGAGTCCTTTACGGGGCCCGTCGTACCAGTCCAGGACGGCGTACGCGCGCTCGAAACCGTCCTCGATCAGCTGCTGCTCATTCCAGGGCTGAGACACCTCGGCAGGCTACCGGCCGGCTGCCTCTGCATCCATGATCACGATCTGCGGCCGGAGCACCAAGGGCGGTCATGTGCCGACGAAGCTCACCGTTTCCCTGATGTCGGCCCGTCCGGTACGCAGTCGTGGGGCGCCTCGCTTCTCGTATCCCACGGAGATACCGCAGTACAGCATGAGATCGTCGTCGGCTCCGGTGGTCTGGCTGACGGTCTTGCGGTACATGGTCCACATCACCTGGGGGCAGCTGTGCAGTCCTTCGGCTCTCAGCAGCAGCATGACTGTCTGCAGGTACATGCCCGCGTCGCCCCATTGCCCGGGCCCCATTGCCCGGTGGAGGTAGCAGAACAGGACGACCGGTGCCCCGAACGCCTGCGAGTTCAACGCGGCGATCTTGAAGGGCCTGTAGGGGTCGTCGCGCTCGATGCCCAGCGCTTGGTACCGCTGGGCGGCCGCGGCGGAGAAGCGGTCCTGATACGGCGTGGTCAATGGGGTCGGGTACATCGGATAGTCGCGCTCGTCCCCGGGGTCTTGCGCCAGTGCTCTGGCCGTCGCGCGTGTCTTCAGTCCGGCCAGGGGTTCGCCGGTCACGACGAACACGTGCCACGGCTGGAGGTTCCCGCTGGACGGGGCCCGTGTCGCTGCGGTCAGTACTCGTTCGAGTACCTCCCTGGGGACGGGCTGTTCGCTGAAGGCCCGGACGGCCCGGCGGCTGTCCACGGCCTCATACACATCCACGTCTTCGCGTCCTCTCCCCAGCCGGGCGCCTCCACCGTATTCCGCGGTCCGTACCCGGGCGTTGCCCGGGGCTGGACCGCGCCCCGGCAGCTCCACCTCTGAGCTGTTGGGTGCCCGCGCCCGTGTCTGTGCCTGTATCTGTTCGGTTGCGGCGCCCTGAACAGGCAGCGCTGGACAGATAGTTGACGTGTCATATAGAAAGATGACGCGTCAACCAAATTGGTTTGTGCGCGCCCCGCACTCCTGAGGAGATCTCCATGAGCACGTCGCCGAAGGCCGGCCTCGAAGCCCTGCTGACCCCCGAGGAGAGCGTCCTGGTACTCATCGATCACCAGCCGTACCAGTTCGCCAACCTTCACAGCCACGAGCCGATGATGGTCACCAACAACGTCGTGGGCCTGGCCAAGGCGGCCAAGGGATACGGCGTCCCGACGATCCTGACCACGGTCGTGGAGGATCGCGGGGGCCTGCTGATCCAGCCGTTGCAGGACGTCTTTCCGGACCAGAAGCCGATCAACAGGACCTTCATCAACACCTGGGAGGACCAGGTCGTGGTGGACGCGGTGAAGACCACCGGACGCAAGAAGCTGATCATCGCCGGTCTGTGGACGGAGATCTGCGTGGCCATGCCCGCCATCCAGGCGGCGGGCGAAGGCTTCGACGTCTACGTCATCACCGACGCCTCCGGAGGCGTGTCGGCCGAGGCGCACGACATGGCGGTGCGGCGCATGATCCAGGCCGGGGTCGTGCCGATCACCTGGCTGGCCGTGATGAGCGAGTGGCAGCGTGACTGGGCGAGGACGGATCGCATCACGCCGGAGGACCAGAAGGCGGCCCTGGAGCACACGGGTGCCACCGGGATAGCGACGGCCTGGGAGCAGCAGCTCCTGAACACCCCGGTCGCCGAGACGGCCGGGGTGTAACGGCGGGGCGGTCCCGGTATTAGGGGCCGCCCCTTGCCCTGGTCATCACGCGGCCGCCCAACTGGACCAGATGGCCCGGCTGTTCAGCCCGTCAGAGATGAAGACGTCGCCCCGTCGCGCTGCGACGCCGGAACCCACACCCAGCCGGTCCGATGACGCGTCAACCAGTTCACTACACTCGACCTCGTGACTGACGGGGTGAACTGGCTGACGGCGGAGGAACAGCACGCGTGGAGGAGTTTCGTCCGCGTGCATGAGCGGCTGATGGGCCGCCTGTCACATCTCCTGCAGACGGAATCCCACTTGGCGGCTGCGGACTACGCGGTCCTGGTCAACCTGACGGATGTGCCGGACGGCCGTCAGCGGTATCAGGACCTCGCGCGGGCACTGGAATGGGAGAAGAGCCGGATGTCCCACCACATCACGCGCATGATCAAGCGGGGACTGGTGGTGCGGGAGGACTGCCGGGAGGACGGGCGGGGCGCCTTCGCCGTGATCACAGATGCAGGACGCGAGGCCATCGCGGCGGCGGCCCCCCTGCACGTACAGGCCGTCCGATCGCTTTTCCTGGACCATGTCACCGCGGCGGAGCTTCGAACCCTGGCAGAGATCTCCGTCCGAGTGGTGGAGAAGCTGGACGATGACGCCTGAACGGTGAGCGCCGGCCCGCCCGGGGAACTGACGGCAGTTGACTGCACAAGCCGGCAAAGACTGAGCCGACGCTGCGCCCGGACGGCTGGTGCTCCGGACGCCTGCGAGTTCAACGCGGCGATTGTGGAGGGCCTGTCGGGGGCGCTGTGCGCGATCCCCAGCGCTTTGACCACTGGGTGGCTGCGCTGGAGAAGCGGTCCTGATATGGCGTGGTCAATCGGGCCGGGTACATCGGATACTCCCGCTCGTCTCCGTCCGTGTCCGTGTCCGTGTCTCTGTCTGCGTTTGTGGGGCGGTGTCGGTGTCATGATGCTGGGGTGAGTCGCGACGTGAGTGCGCAGGTGCAGGCCCGGGTCGACAGTCTCCTGCACCGCCTTGTGGAGTCCGGCGCGGAGAGCGGTTTGCAGGCTGCGGTGTACGTGGACGGGGAGCAGTTCGTCTCGGCCTGCGCGGGCACCTACGTCCCGCTCAGCGGCCAGGTGCCCGGACCGGGGCCTGACACTCCGGGCGCTTCAGCTGCCTCAGCCACGCCGGATACTCCGGCCGGCTCGGCTGCTCCGGCCGGTCCGGCTGTTCCGGTCCCGCTCACGCCCGGGACGCTGATCCATAGCTTCTCCACCGGCAAGGGCTTCATGACCACCCTCGTGCATGTACTCGCCGAGCGTGGCCTGATCGATTACGACTCTCCGATTGCCCGTTACTGGCCGGAGTTCGCCGCTCATGGCAAGGACCGGGCCACCGTGCGCGACGCCCTGACTCACAGCATCGGCATCCCACAGCTCCCGCCCGGTATCACCCCGGCCGAGTTGTGTGACTGGGACACGATGTGTGCCCTCGTTGCGGACCAGGAGCCTTTGTGGGAGCCGGGCTCGGACAGCGGCTATCACGGCTGGACGTTCGGCTGGATCCTGGGCGAGCCGGTACGCCGGATCACCGGCCTCACCCCGGCACAGGCGCTGCGCACCTTCGTGACGGAGCCGCTCGGTGTGGCGGACGAACTGTACTTCGGCGTCCCCGACGCGGAACTTCCCCGCATCGCGCCACTGGTGGAGGGCAACTGGGCCGCGTGGCTGGAGGACCTGCCTGCCTCTGTGCCTTTCCGCCGCTTCGTCGTGCCGAACCGGAGTGTGTGGACGACCGCCGATCTGGCCAACCGCCGTGACCACCTGCTGGCCGACATCCCGGCGGGCGGCACCACGACCGCCCGTGCCGCCGCGCGCCTGTATGCGGCGCTCCTGGGAGAGGTCGACGGCGTACGCCTGATCTCACCGCAGCGCCTGGAGCAGATCACCGCGGTCGCCGTCCAGGGCAGGGACCGGATGCTCCTGGGCCGCTTCGCCAAGGGCCTGGGCTACTTTCTGGGGCTGCCGGAGATGGGCGGCGGGCGGTCGGCCTTCGGCCATCACGGCAGTGGCGGCAGTATCGCCTTCGCCGACCGTGAGCGTGGCCTGTCGTTCGCGCTGACCCGGACGCGGCTGGTCGGTGGTGAGGCGGACGGGGCCGCGCGGTTGGTGGCGGATGAGGTCCGTTCCCGCGTGCCGAAGGCAGCCGCGCCGTAAGCCACGGGGGCACCCGGCCGGATCCCCCGCTCGGTGAGCGGGCTCGCCTTCCGCTCGGACAGTGATCGGGCGCGTGCTCGGCCAACTCGCGGTTGCGATAGGGAGCCTCACCGGGACCAAGCGCCACAGGGAAGTCTCCCTCCCGATCGGCGGCGCGCTCACCGCGGTGCGGGTGCGGGTATCACGGATCGGGATCGTGGTGTCGGGCCCTTGGCCAAGGGGCCGTCGCGTGCTGCTCATCCTGGATAGGGGGAGCCCTTCGCGGGGCTCCGACCGTGGTATTGGTGGTCGTCCTCGACGGCGGCAGCGTCTGCGGAAATGTCCCTCCGCAGCGAAGCAGTCCCGACGTTACTGCCCGCACCTGGGGGGCCAAGTCCCCGCCGTCACTCCGCGCGGCCGCCGGCGCTCGCTTGTCGGCCCATCTCGACCTCGCCAGAAGACCCGGCACTGTCCGACGACGAGCGGATGGCCGTGGACCGCCTGAGGGCACTTGAGGCAGCCCGTCCCGAAGGCGGCCGAGGACCTTCTCAAGGCCGAGGAACGGCAGAGCGGGCCGAGTGGCGCCAGCTCCACCCCGACCAATGCCACCGGTGCTAACCTGGGTACTGCTACTCATGTGCCGCACCATGCCGACACCTAACGTCACTGGCATGTTGAAGACCTCTGTACGTGACACCCGGACCTCCGGGCGGTCGGTCCTGCATGCCGACACAGGGCTCGCACTGGTCACGTTGACAGTCGGTGCCGTGGTGGCGGGGAACTCCGTGTGGAACGGCGCACCGTACCCTTCAGCCGACCCCGATGCTGTCGCGCAACGGCTCAAGGTCCGCTCCGACGGGATCTACGACGACTTCGCACTACCTGGCAAGTACGTCGCGGACGCAGGCCGGGTCGGTACCGGCGCCTGTTACTACCGGGGCCTGAGGGGCATCGCCCACATTGACCAGGCACGGGGCGACGTCCGCAGCTTCGGACTCGACTGGAGCGTGCCCGACATCCCGGAAGCCGCGGCACGAGACGCACAGCAGCGCGTGCGCCAGCGGCTGATACAGCAGGGATGGAAACTCACCCAGGACCGCGATCGCACAGGGACAACTTTCCGCAAGCTGGGCTTCCGATTCGAAAACCCGGACAGCGGTGACCAGATCGACGTTGAGTGGAACATCTCGACTACGACTCTGTTCATCAACGTCTACGCCCCATGCGGAAAGGTTCCCGACGACTTCAAGGAACACGACTGGCCCGAGGCAGACTGGCACCCGGAAAGGCGAGCCCCAGCAGCTTGAAAGCCTCTACACCCTCGAGAACCAAGACCGTTGCCACGCGGCTGAATTCCGCTGGCGAGGCCCGCTGCTGAAGACGTTCCTCCCGCTGATGTCCGTCCGGTCCCGGGCTTCGCCCAGCTACCGTGATGTCCTGCCTCTGCCGAACGGGTGGGGCTGTCGCTGACCTGAGTTCGCAGGCGCGCTGGCCTGCGAAACGGCGACGCATACACCCGGACCGGAAGCCACCGAAGCCAGCCACGTGCCGTCGGTGGGTTCGGCTCGTAGCAACTCAGAAGTCGGCATCAACGCCGTAGGTACGTACGGCCAGTACACGGTCGAGGGGCTTCACCAGCTCCTTGTTAGCAACAGCCAGGAGGTGTGCTGGCACTTCGCCCGCGAGCAGCCCGGTGACATAGGCGAGGGCATGTGTAGGGGACAGCCTGGTCACCTTCCGGCGAAGGGCACGGACGGCGGCCATGCGCCCGCCCGCTGTTTCAGCTGCCGTCCGCAGCTCGTCGTGGAGGTCATCCATCGGAGTGCGTACCGGCAGCCCTCGGATACGGCCGCGGTAGTCGTCCTCCCATGCCCCCTCGATCTCGGAGACGGCTCCGATCAAGTGGAGCCCGCCGTCGGCGCGGTCGACCAGATACGGACCGTGTCCCACCAGCATCGCGGCTGCATTGCGCGTTCGCGCATACTCCTCGGATTGGACATAGACCTTCCAGGCCAGCTCGTGCTCGACCACGCTGACGATCCCGTTGCGCGGGAACTGTTCGGCCCCAGCGGTACCCCACGCCTGATGGCCACACTCCAGGTGTTCCTCAACGATGCGTATCGCGTCATCCCGTTCGATCACAACCGCAGCATCACCCAGTACGTCAGCTCGCCACCAGAGGATTTCTCCTCACCAAGCACCCTCATCTGCAGGGGCCAAGAACGCGTCTGTGTCGATCCATCACGAAGTATCCGCCACAGCCCAAAATCGCGACCGCTCACATGGAGACCTCCCCGATGAACTGATCAAGCTGGAACGTTCCGCTGAAGAGGCCCGCGCGCAGTTCGCCGGGCTCGACGGCGACGTGTACGACACGCAAGGGCGCGCCTGGCGCTCGGCTGCGGAGAAGTTCCAGGCAGCGGTCACCGCATACGCCGCGCGTGACGACGTCACCATGACGCGCCGCGAACTCGAGCAGGCGGTGAAGGCTGCCGTCCGGCATGGGGAGGAGGATCCGGCCGAGTAGCGGTCGGCTCCGCAGCCCTGCGGGCAGTGCCCGGCCTCTCGGTTGGAACGCGGGGCCGATGACGGCCTCGGTGCTGTGCCGCGGATGGTATTTCCTCCATTCTCTGAGCTCGGGCAGGTAGGCCTGCCCGAGGTGCTTGAAGACGAGGCCTTCCAGACTTGCTGACGACCACTGCAGCCACTCGGCGGCCTGCCGTGGGTCTGTGGGGGAGGGGCACAGGGTCCAGGGCGGCCGCATGCGGTAGTCGGTGAAGAGCGACTCCTGCGCGAGGCGGCGGGCCCGGTACGGCTGTGGGGTCAGGTCGGTGCCCAGGCGGTGGCCATGGTCGACGCCTTCCACCGACGGGTACGGCCGCGGGGTTGAGCCGCTCGGTCGGCGGACTCCTCATGGGCCGGTGGGTCCAGCACCGGATGCATGCCGGCTGAACACCCCGTGCCTGCCGCGTGCGACGGGCTCTCCACACCGCCCGCAGGGCGCGGGTTCGCGGGTCAGTCCCACCAGAGCACGACGAGCAGGTGGCGCTCGGCTGCGCCGCGGTAGAAGTCGCGCAAGGCGTTGAAGTATTTCAGCAGGTACGTACTCAGGCCGCCGGTGATGTTGTCGGCTCCGTGGCCGATCAAGGATGCGGCGTCACGGTCGTCGGCTGGCAGGGCGGCGAGAAGTGCGGGCGTGTCGATCTGGCCAAGCAGTGCGGAGATGCGTGCGACTTGGGAGACGTTCAGGGCGGTGGGGGCGGTCTCGAAGGGGGCTATGGCGTAGGGGTGGGCATGGAGGAAGGCGAGGTCCAGTGCGGTGTCGCCTTCTGTGGCCTGGCGCAGAGCGTCGAGGTGGGCATGGTGGAGCCCACTCACTTCACCGACGCGTTCCAGCAGCGCTGGTGCCCAGTCCAGGTCCAGCATGTCGTGTGCCGGTGGATCCCAGTGCGGATCGCGGTCCGGTGACGTGCTGGCGGACTGGCGGCAGGCGGCGAGATACCCCGTGGGGATGCGGGCGAGCTGCTGGGTAACGGCCATGACAGCAGTGTCCCTGCCGCGTCCACCGGATTTCTGCGGCTGGATGGGCGGGGATGGCTGACCTTGCTATTTACTGAGCGTTTCAGAATGAGTTGAACCGCAGGTCTTGCATCTAGCGATCTTGGTCGGCAAAGTGTCCGGGTGCGTGCTGATCTTGTTCCGGATGACTTGTGGGAACGCGTGGCTCCGCTCCTGCCACCCGCTCCTGAGCGGCGCCGCCGCCACCTCGGGCGACTGCGTGTTCCCGACCGGGCGGCTCTCACCGGGGTGATGTATGTACTGCGGACTGGCATCGCCTGGCGTGATGTCCCGACCGAAACGGTCGGCTGCTCCGGGGTGACGGCCTGGCGTGGCCTGCGAGACTGGACCGAGGCCAGCGTCTAGCCGCGCCTGCACGCAGCCCTGCTGACCGAGCTGCGCCGCGCCGACCTGCTGGATCTTGAACACTGCGCTGTTGACGGCTCGCATGTCCGGGCCCTCAAAGGGGGGATCACGTCGGCCCCTCGCGAGTCGACCGTGCCCGGCCCGGCTCCAAACACCACCTGATAGTCGACCGGCACGGAACTCCGCTCGCCGTCACGCTCACCGGCGGCAACCGCCACGACGTCACCCAGTTGCTGCCGCTGCTCGACGCGGTCCCGCCGATCCGGGGGCTACGAGGACAGCCTCGCCGTAAGCCACGGCACCTGTATGCCGACCGGGGCTACGACTTCGACAAATACCGCCGCCTGCTGTGGAAGCGCGGCATCAAGCCGATGATCGCCCGACGCGGCGTCGCCCACGGCTCAGGGCTCGGCAAAGTCCGTTGGGTGGTGGAACGGGCCTTCGCCTGGCTGCACCAGTTCAAACGACTCCGAATTCGCTACGAACGACGCGCCGACCTTCATCAGGGCCTGCTCGAACTGGCATGCAGCCTCATGTGCCTCCGCCGCCTGCGGACCACACGATGAAACGAGCGGTCAGTTGAGGATGATCGGATTGGTGAGTGCGGCGACCTGCCCGCTGCGATGGCGGACCTCGATGCGGACGAATCCTGATTGCTCCGCTGTCGTGTCCCACTGCACCGCTCCCGCCCCGTCATCGGGGAGGGGGGCTCGGTGGGCCTTTCCTCGATCGGTGTGGAAGCTGACGGTCCCCGCCGGCACACCTCGTACTGCCGCACGCACTTTCACCTGCCCACCATGAGTTGCGAGCCGCTCGCCCACCCCGGCGACGCGGCCGGCCGTATGGGCGGTGAACGACACATCCACATCCGCCGACTCGGCGATCCAGCTGCGGCCGGCACTGATCCCGACCAGGACTGCCTCTGTGCTCAGCTCCTCAGCGAAGACCACGGTGTGAGGGGTCCCGATCTGCCCTTCCAAGTGGGTGTCGCTGTTGCCCATCGCCGGCCGCCACGAGCCCGTGTGGAGGTCCGCCGCGAGGCTCCGCCCCCATTCGGCCAGGGCTGCCTCGTTGTCGGCATTCCAGGGCCGGTCCGAAGTCCACAGTCCGTTCCATACCTCCACTACGTCGAAGCCAGGGAAGGGGAACATGAAGTCGCCCGAGGGGTAGGGCGCATGCGGGTGTGCGGCCACGCACAGGCCCCCTGCTCGGTGGACCTGTTGCAGGCACTTGTCCACCAGTCCGTCCCTGACCTGGTGGTTCCAGTCGACGACCTCGCCGGGATCGAGGCCGAGCGCGAGCCAGTGCCCGGTCTTCGTGGTCACCTCTTCGCCGAGAAGGATCAAGAAGTCATCTGCGGCCAGATGCCCCCATACCCCCGGGGCCGCGGCTGAGTTGTGCTCTGTCGTCGCGATGAAGTCGAGCCTGGCCGCCCGCGCCCGGACGGCCAACTCCTCGGGGGTGAGTTCCCCGTCCGAGTGGACGGAGTGGACGTGGCAGTCCCCGCGGTACCAGGCCGCCCTGCGTCCGACCGCCCGTGCCGACGGGAAGCTCAAACTCGATGACAAGGTTCTCCTCCCAGAGTCCTGTCGAGCCAACGTGCCAACCCGTTCCATCGCCCGCTGAGCACGATCTCGGTCGAGACGTCAGACCAAGATCTCATTCTGAAACGATCAATAAGTGCTGTGACCGCGAAGGTTCACCGGGCTACTCGTTGTGTGGCTTGGAAATGAGTTCTCCAAGCAGCGTGGGGGGGCGGGATGGCGAAACCGGTCTGGGTTCGCGGTCTGACCGAGCAGGAGGGCCAGAAACTCCAGCGCATCGTCCGGAGGGGCAGCACGAGTGCGGTGCGGTTTCGGCGGGCGATGATGCTCCTGGCCTCGGCCGGCGAAAGCACGGTCCCCGTCATAGCCCGCCTGGTCCAGGCGGGCGAGGACACCGTCCGCGATGTGATCGACAAGTTCAACGAGATCGGGCTCGCATGCCTGAAACCTCGCCGGGCGGGAGGCCGTCCCCACCTTCTCGATCGTGACGACGAGGACTTCGTCGTCCAGACGGCCCCCACCCGCCCGACCGTCCTGGGTAAACCCTTCACTCGCTGGTCGATCCGTAAGCTCACCGATCACCTGCGACGAACCCATGCCCACCGCGTCCTCATCGGACGGGAGGCCCTGCGGTGTTTACTCGCCCGCCGCGGGATCTCCTTCCAGCGTACGAAGACCTGGAAGGAGTCCCCGGACCCCGACTTCGACGCCAAGCTGGCCCGGATCAAGTACGCGATCAACGAGCGGCCGGACCGCACCTTCGCGTTCGACGAGTTCGGGCCCTTGGGAATCCGCCCCACCGCCGGCTCCTGCTGGGCCAAGCAGACCCGGCCCGAGCGTCTGCCGGCCACCTACCGGCGCACCCACGGCATCACCAATCCGCACGGCCCGCCCGGACGGCGCCCCGATCTACGTGATCCTGGACAACCTCTCCGCCCACTTGAACTGGCGAATCCGCAGGTGGGCGGCCCGCGAGAAGGTCGAGCTGTGCTTCACTCCGACCTACGCGTCCTGGGCCAACCCCATTGAGGCCCACTTCGGACCACTACGGCAGTTCACCCTGGCCAACTCGAATCATCCCAACCACACCATCCAGACCAGGGCCCTGCATGCCTACTACCTGCGCTGGCGCAACCAGAACGCCCGTCACCCCGACGTCCTGGCCGCCCAACGACGCGAACGTGCCCGAATCCGCAGTGAAAGAAGCATCCGCTGGGGCGGCAGACCCCTACCCACCGCGGCCTGACTACTCAACCCGGTGAACCTTCCTGGTCACAGCACAAGCCGCAGCCGGAACGTGACGGAGCCCGGGAGCATGTCCAGCTCCCGGGCTCCAGCTTGCCACCCATTTGCGCACACCGGCGGCGTTTAAGAACCGCGGGTCATGTTGAGATCGACGTGTTCTGCCTTTGAACTACAGCGCCACGAGAGAGGCGCCGGAGGGACTTGAACCCCCATCCGTCGATGTTCGCCCACGCTCGGTCGATCCGGTGTTCGGCGGCGAATACTGAGACTGGAGCGAGAATCTGAGTTTCATGGGGCCGCCTCTGCCAGGCTTGGGCCACCCCCGCACGTGGTGCGGGGAGAGGGATTCGAACCCCCAACTGACACCCCTTCATCAGCTTCAACATCAGTTTCAGCTTGCGCTCATCGCGCACCCTCCGCTCGCGACGGAGGGCGTATGTGGGGGCTACCGGAAGAGGTAGCCGAATACCGCGTCGCCGACCCGCTGGTCGGTGACCTCGGTGTTGTTCGCCTCCTCGCGGGCGAACTTGACGGACTGCTGGAGCTTCTCGACACGGTCGAGGAGCTCGTTGACCCGCCGGGCGGGCAGCGCGCCGGAGAACTTCACCGTAGTCCAGTAACCGACTGGGACGTCCTCGTAGTACACCTCGACCTGCGCCGGGTGCTTCTCCGTGGCCTCGGCCTTCACGTGGTTGCGCGGAACCTTCTTCGTGCGGATGGTCCGCACCGGGTCCGTCTTCCACGAGTCCGTCGAGGGGTCCAGGTTCCACGACTCGGAGGCGTCGAGCACCGGCAGCTTGCGCACGAAGGTGTGCAGGTCGGTGAGTTGCTTCTCCAGGAACAACAGGTACGGGACGGGCACCTGGGGCAACAGCACCGTACCGTCAACCACCACGTCCGCGACCGCGGACCGGTTCGCCCAGTCCTTCGTCGCGGTCACGTCGAAGAGCCGCGTCAGCGTCCCGGCGGTCGCCCGCAGAGCGTCCTCGGCCTTGATCTGCACCCGCGTGGACTCTGGCGGCAGCTGCTCGCCCTCTTCGTCCTTGGGCTGGTAGGTCCGGGAGATGCCGGCCAGCAGGGCGGGCTTCTGCACATCCTGGTGAGCCTGGGTGAGCTCCTGGAGAGCCTTGGACTTGACGCCCTTTTCGACTGCGATGATCTGATTCAGCTTCGGCACACGGCGAACCTACCAACTCCGCACCGTACGCACATCCGATTAAACGCCTGGCTGTGAGGGCGGGGCGGCGAGTGTGAGCCCGGACCGGGGCGCGAAGGTCACCAACCGTAAGGCGCGTAGCCGATGAGGCCGAACTTCTGGTGGACGAGGCGGTCCTGCTTGACGCCGCTGCGGCGGGCGGGGTCCGGAACATCGTGCTTTTGGCCGAGGTCGACCGGGCGCCGCTGTTCTTCGGCTTCCGCGGTGCGGTGGGCCTTCTCCGCGTCACCGCCTCGGTGAGCCGGTGCGGATGGGCTGCGGGTCGGGCTCGCCGGCGCGCCGGGCGTGCAGAGCGGTGACCTGGTTGGCGCGGGTGCCCCTGGGGCAGGTGTCGGCCCGCTGCTGCAGGTCCGGGACGGCCGCGAGGTGCGCGGTCAGCAGGACGAACGCGTCGCGGTGTGCGGCGGCCCAGGCCTGTTCCGCCCTGCGGTCGCGTGCCCGGGCGCGCGGGCGGAATGCGTTCGTCATGGTCTTCGGCTTCCTGCCGCTCGAGCGCCGGACGAGAGAGGCGTCCTGGCCGAAGGCTTCGGCCAGGACGCCTGAAGGGGCCGGGGCAGTCAGTTCTACGCAATGAGTACGCGTAGGCCTGGTGAGGGCGCCGGGTGTCCCTTACGAGGGGGCCGGGTGTCCCTCACAGGCCGATCTCGTACCGTCCTGTCTCGTGGAGCCAGGCGAGGTGTCCCGCGATCTGTTCTTCCAGCCCGCGTACGTACTGGTCGATGACTGGGATACCCCGCTGCCGCAAGTCGGTGGACACCTGAACGAAGTTGTCGGTGTGCCGGGTCACTTCCGCCGCTGTGAGATCGATGCCTTCCTGGACCGAGCAGCCGTCGTGGTGGGCGAGGACCATGGGGAGGTTGGCGATGTGGCGGCGTTGGGCGTCACGGGGGCAGCCCAGGACGTCGTTGGTGAGGCCGATGATCTGGATGGCCAGGTCGGTCAGGTCCCGGACCTGCGGGTCAAGCAGCAGAGCGGTGGGCATCTCGAAGCCCTGTGCCATCTCGGTCAGGACGAAGTGGTGGTGCAGATGCGCGATGAGGTGCCGGATGCGCCGGTACTCGGCCACGGGCGGGACGATCCCGGCGGCCGCGTAGGCGGCGTCGGCCGCCGCTCCCACGCTGTAGTGCAGCATGCCCTTGCGGATGCGCAGCACCTGCTGGGGGGTGGCGATCTGCTCGATGCGTGCGAACAGGTCTCGGTAGGCCCGCTCGATGGGGTATCCGCCCGCCGGGCCGTGCGGGTTCTCGGCGATGTGTTCGCAGGCCAGCAGGTGGGCAGCCAGGGCGGTGGTCCTGCCACCCAGCCCCAGCTCTTCGGTGTACCGGTCGTCCTGCACGGTGGCCCAGATGCAGAACTGGGTGGCGACGAGCACCCGTTCCGTGTCTCCTTCGGGGATCATCCAGGCGTAGGTGCGGCCGAGTGTGGAGTGGCGCAGGTACGCCTCCTCGTCATCGCTGCTGATGATGTCGAAGTCGCGCAGCCAGGCCAGGGTGCGCTCCTCCAGTTCGTCCGCGGCCGGATGCAGCCGGGCCGGGACGGGGAAGGAGATACGGGGCACCACGAGCCGGTCCGCCCCGGTATCTCCCGTCGGTGGGGGTGCTGCTACCGGCCGCTGGTCCTGCCACCAGGTCACCGCTTCCGCCCCTCCATCGTCGTGGCCTTGCGTGGTGTCGGTGTCCACGGCTGGAGGGCCAGTGCGCGGTGGGCGCGGACCAACGGCTCGGCGCAGAAGGTGCGGGCCGGTCCGTCCGGCAGCCCGGCCAGATAGGCATCAGCCAGGGCCAGCTCCTGACGGGCATAGCGAACCATGTCGTGCGCCTGCCAGCCGTCCGGCCAGAAGTCCACCCCCCGGCCGGCATCCACCCCGCGGTCAACGAGGATGTTGACGCTCTGCAGCGCCCGCCCGTAGGCCACCGCCAGGGTCCTGCTGCTGTGGGTGCCGTCGTACCAGGTCCACAGGTCCGACAGCAGCAGCACCAGCGTGCCCGCCACGGCATACGTGTACCGGTCGAGATCCTGCTCATCGTGCACGGCGAAGTCGCTCTCGGCCCAGTGGGCCATCCGCTCGGCCATCGTGGCGAACGTCTCCCACACCCGGGGCCCGATGTCGGGCGGAGCCAGGCCCGCCCACTCGCCCAGGCGCAGCGTCACCTCCGGCAGCATCGCCTCGTGCCCCGCGAACAGCGCGGCCAGGTCGTCGCAGGAGAAGCGCAGCTGCAGGGTCCGGCCGACCCCGCGCAGCAATACCGCCTTGTCCGCACCCGACAGATGGGGATGGTCCTCGATCTCGTCGATCCCCCGCATCAGCAGATAGGCGCACGACACCGCCTCGTTCAGCCGCGCTGGCATGCTGATCACGGGCTCGTACCAGGTAGTGCTGTACTCCCGTACCACGCCATGCGCCTCAGCCAGCACAACCATCCGCGCCTCCGGACCACCTCGTAGGGAACGCATTGCCGTGCATACAAGCGTCACGACCGACACCGCCCCGCGCAGCGGCGCACGAACCGTGCACCGATGCATGCGCTTGCGCCCCGTCACAGGTCGAGCCCGGCGCGCTGGGCGACGTCCCGGGAAAAGCCGCTGCTGTGCGGGGCGTGCCGCTGGGGGACTGCGGGGATGACCACGGAGCGGCTGCCGTTCCCGGTCCCGGACTCTCGTGTCCATGCTCGGTGAAGTGCGGTATGAATCAGGCGGTGAGAGTGTATTTCCCCTGGTCAATGGATGGATAGAGCCGTCGGTTTTCCTGCTTGAGGTGGTATTGCCAGTGCGCCGGGAAGTCGTCGCTACTGATGACCGCACGGAGGATGAGGAGAGCCTCGGCGCCCGGGACGCTCCATCTGCTGCCGGTGATGTCGAGTCTGTCGGCGATGAGGTGGCGGGCTGCTCCTTCGATGACGCCGCTGGCGATCGACCAGCCGGCGGCGAGCGCCCGGTCGTAGTGGACGAAGTCGGCGTTGTTGTTGAGGTATTGGCAGGCCTTATCGGCGGCCGTGCGTTGATCACCGCTCAGTTTGCGCTGGTCGGCCTGGGCGCGGATCTCGTCGGCGGCCTGCTGGGCGCGTCCGCGAAGGATGCGGGGGGCCTTGATGGCGATCCAGTCCTCGGCGGCCGGGTCAGCGGGAGCGTGGCAGCAGCGGGAGGCGGCCCGGAGCTTCTCCAGCACGTGGACCAGGTCGAGGACGATGTGGATGGTTACCCAGTGGCGCTTGGCCCCGGCCTGGATCAGGTCGAGTTGGTGGCGGGCGCCGTCGTTTGGACCTCCCAGCACATGCGGTGCTGCGGGTCAGGGGCCTGGGCCTGGTCGAAGGCGGCGTCGATGACGTACTCGGGATCGTGCTCGACCGAGCCGGTCAGCCACTTGGCCTGCGCTCTCGGCCCGGGGCGCGGGATGCGGGCAGTGCTGCGGCCGCCGGGCGGCGCGCTGACGTCGTGCGCACGACGCACGGCCAGGTCGCCGTCGTAGACGGCGGCCAGAGTCGCCATCCGTTTCCGATGGCCTTGCTCGCCGATGGCCAGACGGGTGCGGAAGGTCCGCGTCGCGCGCTCGGCCGCCTTGAGGGTGGCTTCGCGCAGATGGCCCGGCCTCATGACGATGCCCTTGCCGTCCACGGACAGCACCAGCAGCGTCCCCGCGCTTGCCAGTGTGGGGGGGCATAGAACGCGGCCACGTCCACCGCCGCTGCCCGCACGAGGCATTCGACCTGGCGCTTGACCACGACCCTCCCGCAGACGCGGGTGATCGCCTCCATCGCGGCGTCGTACGAACCGCGCACCGCCTCGAGCACGGCCAGCCTGCGCAGGCCCAGGCTTGTGCCGCACGTTGGGCAGGCCGAGAACTTTGTCGGCCGGATAGGAATTGGGTGTGGCTCCTTTGCAGGGGCAGGCTCACCTGCGACTGTGCTGCATTCGCCGGGTACGTCACCAAGCTGTGGGCGGCTCCGGTCCGCCCTCACAGCGCCGGCACCCGGGGTCTACCCCTCCCTCATGCCCGGGGGTGTGCACCAGTGCGTCCAGCGCTGCTCCTGATGGAGGCTGAACTCACTTCGGATCAGCCAGCGTTGAGGGAGAACATGCCGTGTCTGTCGCTCGAACCTTGCACCGGCATCGCCGAGTCGCCACAGCTGCCGTCGCTGCCACGATTCTCGCCGGGGCGGGCGTCGTCAGCGCTGGCGCCGAATCATGGACGTCCGCCGCACCCTCCTCCAACGCCGCCACCCAGCGCGGCGCCCTGCTCTCCGCCGAGTTGCTCTACACCCTCACGTCGGCCAAGGACTCCACAGCCGAGCTGACCGCCTCCGGGTACGACCCCGGCGCCGCCCGCCATGGCGTGGACGCGTACCGGCTCATCTACCGCACCATCGACCCGAAGGGCCAACCCGCCACCGCCAGCGGGCTGTTCACCATCCCGCGCGGCGTCCAAGGGCGTCTGCGGACCGTCTCGTTCGCCCACGGCACCGGCGTCCACCGCATCGACGCGCCCTCGATGCAGCGAAAGGTGTTCCTGACCGGCCCCTCCATCACGTACGCCTCCGCAGGCTTCGCCACCGTTGCGCCCGACTACCTCGGCATGGGCACGGGCCCGGGCAAGCACCCCTGGATGGACGTGCCGTCCGAGGCAACGGCCTCCCTCGATCTGCTCCGTGCCGCCCGGCAGTTCGTCACGCGCACCGGACACACACTGGACCGTGACGTCCTGGCCACCGGCTTCTCACAGGGCGCGTCGGCTGCGCTCGGGCTCGGCAGGGCCCTCCAGGCGGGCGAGGACCGGTACTTCAGGCTCGGCGCCCTTGCCCCGATCAGCGGGGCCTACGACTTCGGGGGTGCGGAGATCCCGGCGCTGCTCGCGGGCGACAGTGAGCTGGAGCCGAGGTGGCGCGTGGTGTACGCCGCGTACACCTTGGTCGCCTTCGACCGCGTCCACGATGTGTACGACAACCCAGGCAAGGTGTTCCGCGACCCTGTCGTGGAGGAACTGTTCGACGGTATGCACACCGGCCCGCAGATGATCAGCGCGCTGCCCCGCACGCTCGATGAACTGCTGACGCCGTACGGGCGCGACCTGCTGGCCCGGCCCAGGGGCGGCCTCGTAGCTGGGTTGCGGGGGACCGACAGCGTGTGCAAGGACTGGAAGCCCAAGGCGCCGATCCGGCTCTACATGGCACAGGGCGATGAGCAGGCGACCGTCCGGAACACGGCCAACTGCGCCACAGCCTTTCAAGAGAGGGGCACCCGGGTGTCGGTCGTCGACCTCGGTGCCGTCGACCACCAGAAGTCACGGCACCTCGGCTCGAACGTGCGGGGAACAGCGGAGGTGGTGCGCTGGTTCAACACGCTCCGGACGGGCGGCAACCGCTGACCCGCCCTCGCGTCGATTCGTGATGTACCGGGCGAACGCAGCACAGTCGCAGGTGAGTCTGTCCCTTCAAGGGAGCCGCACCCGTCAAGGATGGTCTCTTAGTAAGGTCCGACACGGGGCGGAGCAGTGGTCCGGGCCTGCGCGGCGGGGTCATGAGGGCACTGCAGGGTGGCAGGCCTGGGAGTGCTCTCAGGAAGGGATTGGGTTACTCAAGCCACGGCCCAGTCGCGCAGTTGGCGGGCGATTCTGGCCACGCCGAGTGCTCCGGTAGCCGCGTCGCGCACGAGCGCGACGGCCGCCTTGGGCTGGTAGTCGAGTTCGCGCGCGTTGAGGAGCAGGTACGCCTCGGTGGTGTGCCAGGCGAAGGCGTCGTTGGAGTGTTCCAGGCACGGGAGTTTCGCCAGGGTCTGCAGCAGGGCTGCGGCCTTGAGGAACAGCGATCCGTAGATGTCGCGTTCCATGGCGCGGGCATTGACCCGCGCGACGGCGGCGTAGAGCGGCCCGAAGTCGTCGACTTGCGGGTCACCGTCGAGGAGCTCGGCGGCGTGCAGGAGGAAGGTGACGTCGAGCGGGAGGGCCGGTTCGGGCTGGGTCACGCGGCGTGTCCTCGCTCCGTCTGCTCGAGGTCCCGCTGCGCTTGCTGCTCGGCGGCCCGCTGCTCGGCGCTGGCGTCGAGGTTGCCGGGCTCGGCTGCGAAGGCTGCGCCGCTGCGGGCCATGGACGTCCGGAAGGCCTCCAGGTAGCGCCTCTCGACGGCGATCGCGCGGTCGTAGGCGGCCGAGAGGATGTACTCCTGCATGCTGATGCCCGCCGCTCTCGCCGCGGCGGCGATGGCCGCGCGCTGCTCGGGATCGGGGAAGCGGAGGTTCATCGCTTTGGGATCCGTCATGGCCCCTACGGTACCAGCGGTACCAGTCGATGTCAGAGGTCGCGTTCGGGCCGGATTCCGGCCGCTTCTGGCTGCTCGATCCCGGCGCGACGGGCCGGGGTCGGGGTGCGCGCTTCAAGCGGAACCATTCTCGTCTTAGTGACATTAAGGTGTGGGTGGGATGGGAGCAAGGCGCCGCGTACGGTCCGCTGCCCACGTACGGCCGTGGTCAGTACATGAGGTTGGCACCGGGGTAGGTGTGAGTCGCCGCGTCCGGTGGGGCCGTGCCGATGGTGAAGCAGCGGCCGTCGGCCACGGCAAGGGCCGTGGGTTTACCGTCCGCGAGGAGTTCCAGTTCCAGGGAGATCGCGTGGGCGGCTCCGGGGGTTTCGGCATCGAGGCAGAAGAGGAACTCCAGCGCGTCGCCTTGGCTGAGGTTCAGGCCCAGGCTGGTGAGCTCCTGGTTGGTGTCGTCGAACAGCCTGACGGAAGTGCCGGTGGGACCGATGGTGACGTTCGCCCGGCGCCTCAGGTAGCCGTTGCCGCCGAGCTGGGTGACCACGGTGGAGTGCATGACCAGGCCAGGCAGCTGCCGGACATGGGGCCGTACCCCCGTGATGACCAGGGACTGGGCCCGCCCGGCGAGGAGGACGGACCGGATGTGCCAACTGACGGGGGCAGCCCGTTCGCAAGAGAGCCAGGCGTCGACAACGTCCATGCCGACCTCGATGGGCGGGGCGCCGGAGAAGTCGACACAGGCGGCAGGACATACCCAGTTGCCGTGGGTGATGTCCAGGGTGTGCAGCTCCGGCTTGCGCAGGCGCGGCCGGGCCCGCCAGGCCAGGGCCACACCCACGGTGGCGGCCACCCCTGCCACCAGGCCGCCGATGCCGGCGAGGATGTCAGTCATGGCCCTCCTCCGTGTCACGGCTACGAGCTGTACCTGCACGGTCGCACGCTTGGACCGGGATGGCACTGGGCGCAGGAGGATGGCCCTACCGCCCGCGCGGCGCCCGGAGCAGGGCGCACAGGCTACGCACACCCCTCTATATGAGGCGGCGCGGCCGCTGAACGGCACACCCGCGGCTGTGATGTCGTCGCGACGCGCCCCCGGGGGAGCCTTACCGTGCCGGGGAGGCTCGGGAAGAACCGGAGGGCGCAGCGGGGCAACGTCGTCGCGGTGTCCGGCCGCACCTGGTTCTTGCCCGGGCAGGCAGATCGACAGCACCCCCTTGGGAACCCTCAGGCTCCTCGGGGTCGGGACGCTCCTGGCTGAGATCAGTACGGACGTGGAGCTCGACGTCAGCATCATTCCCATGACGTGCCGTCAGCGACTGCTCCCGGGCATGGCTGCCCTGCTGGAACGGGCGGGCCACGAAGACGACCGGAGATCGACCGCAGCAACCAGCCGGCCGAACGAGCGGTGCGAGTTTCACCTCGGCGCCGGCGGGGCCGAGCCTCAGTCTTCGACTTCGCCGAGCCATGCCTTGTCCGCGCTTTTGACGTTGATGCCTGAAGGTGGGTCCGGGCGGCATGATCCGGCACCTTGTGGTGGGGTCTGCCGGCCAAACGGTGTGGTGGTACCCGATGGGGGGGATGGTGGAGGAACCTGAGTTCGGCGTGCTGTTGGCCTCGAGCGGAGGCCGGGGGCTCGACCTCGTCCAGGCGATTCGGTCAGTGACGGGGCTGAGCGCATGGCGAAGCAAGCAGCTGCTTGAAGCCGCTCCGACGACACTGGTGGATCGGACATGGTTCGAGGCCGCGGTGGATGCGGCGATGCGCCTCAACGCGGTCGGTGCGCGAGCTGATGTGGTCTGCAGGTGGTGTGAGCGAGTGATATCTCCGCAGGACTGCCCGGTGGACCCGGAGCCGTGCTCATCACCCTTTTTGTCTCCGAGCGGCTGCCCGGCGAGCCAGCCGAGGGCTTGATCAAACCGCGGCTGTCCTGGCCTGGACCACTACGCCCGGACCAGAGCCGCTGAAGCAGCCGCCGCCGACACCGATAGCCGATGAAGGCGGTCAGGGCGCTCGGCGGGGTCGAGGGCGCCGGCGAGAAGTTGAGAACCCGTATGTGCCCCCACGGGGGCTGGTTGAGGCTCTGGTGGCGCGGCGGTCTGGTATTGGGTTGCTAGGGGTAGCGGGACCGCACAGGCTCAATCTCCAATGCGCGGTCACCGATCCGGAACTGCCCTTTGGACTGCTGCTCGACCACTTCCCGCAGCTCGGCCATGACCGCGTCGTAACGCTGCCGGGTCACACACCCGACCTTCTTCTCAGCGGGCGTCGCGCCCACCCCCAAATGCCGAAGTGCGGCGGATCCACTTCGCCGGCGATGTACCCCGGCCTTCCCTGAACTGCAGTGTTCTCCCGCTGCCAGATCCGTAGCAACCCAAGGCCAGAGCTCCGCGCCACGAGAGTGAGCGTCAACCAGTCTCAACAACCCCTTGGCTCTGTACGCGAGTTTCGATCTTCCGCTATGACTATCTGCGAGCGCAGAAGGACGAGCACCCTCGGTCCCACCTCAACATCCACGGTCACCTCGATTGCGAAGTCCTCGGCGGCCGCAGGCTCCTTGAAGACGTGCACTTCCCGACCGGCCGCATCCCCATCGAAGCAGTCATCCGGCTCCTCATCGTTCAGTTCGAGGTGCCCGCGGCCACACCTGACGACGTCTGGATGCCCGTGCTCACCACCAGTGAAGCCGCGTTCCAGGAGATCTGCGAGAAGCCCCTCTCAGGCCCCGAGTCCCTGGAGGATGTCGCCACCGGTTGATGGGAGGCATTCCCATGGTTCCGATATGCGCAGCTCCCAATAACCCGTCCGGTTCGGCGCCAGCCACCATGCCGCCGTTCCGAGGGCTCGCCGAACGGGGTCATCTCGATGGCGACGGGCGAACGCGCCGCCTCCTGATGTCCGTGTCGGGATGAGGACTCGGGTGTGCCTAGCTGCACACATCAGCGCCGGGTCATATGTGGTCCGGGAATGCAGTTGCCGCTGAGAATGTGGCGCGGTTTTTGAGATATAGGTTCTCACAGCTCATGTCGGGAACCGCTCTCGTGGCCTGCGGCTTCTCCCACCGTCTCACTTCGTTTCAGACGTTGGATTCTCAGCCCCGTGTCGATTCCTCGACGCTTGTCGACGATCGGTGAGACCTGTCGAGGTGCTGACCTGTGCTGTCCTGTCGCAGCGCATCTGGCAGATAGTGGCTCGCTGGCCTGCGAAGGGGTCGATTGGCTTTCCGGCGACTACGCATCTGATGAGAACGAAGGGCCGACATTTACGGAATACTTCTCAAGCTGGCCTGCTGTCTCATCACCTGCCGCTAAATCGGGCACACTGTGCTAAGAGTTGTTAGACCGTCTGACTTGTCGCAAGGCCGCGTCGAGGTTGGTTTGGGCACCACTTTCCTCTTGATGGTCGCCTAGTTCGCGATGGATGGTCGCGGCTCGGGTGAGGACGTCGATGGCCTCCTCAAGCCGACCGACTCGCTGCAGAGCAGCGCCCAGGTTGTTCAGCGCTGCGCCCTCGCTGTGGTGGTCGCCGACTTCCTGGAAGATGACGACGGCTCGAGTGTTGGCGTCGATGGCCTCCTCCAACCGGCCCACACGGTGCAGGGCGAGGCCGAGACGGCCCAAGGCCGGACCTTCGCCGTGGTGGTCGCCAGTCTTCCGGAAGATGGCGGCAGCTTGGGTGTTGGCGTCGATGGCCTCCTCAAGCCGACCGACATCCCCGAAGACAATCGCGAGGTTGGTCACGGCTGTGCTTTCGCTGTGGTGATCGCCTAGTTCGCGATAGATGGTGGCGGCTCGGGTGTGTGCGTCGATGGCCTCTTCGATTCGGTGCACCCGGGTCAGGGCGAGGCCGAGGTTGTTCAGCGAGTCACCTTCGCCGTGGTGGTCGCCAAGTTCGCGAAGGATGTCGGCGGCTCGGGTGTGTGCGTCGATGGCCTCGTCAAAGCGCCGCACCTCGGCCAGGGCACTGCCGAGGTTGTTCAGCGTTCTACCTTCGCCGAAATGGTCGCCAAGTTCGCGAAGCACGTCGGAGGCTCGGGTATGGGCGTCGATGGCCTCCTCAAACCGGCCCACACTCGCTAGAGCCATACCAAGGTTGTTCAGCACCGCGCACTCATGGTGACGGTCATCCAGACCACGGAAGATGGTGGCGGCTCGGGTGTGTGCGTCGATGGCCTCGTCAAAGCGCCGCATCTCACCAAGAGCAAGGCCCAGGTTGGTCAGCGCTGTGCCTTCGCTGTGTTGGTCGCCAAGTTCGCGAAGGGCGTCGGCGGCTCGGGTGTGTGCGTCGATGGCCTCTTCGAACCGGCGCACGCCGTTCAGGGCGAGGCCGAGGCCGTTCAGCGCCGAAGCTTCCTCAAGCCGGTCAGGGAATGCACGGAAGATGGTGGCGGCTCGGGTGTGGGCGTCGATGGCCTCTTCGAACCGGCGCACAAGGGTCAGGGCGAGGCCGAGGTGGTTGAGTGCCCCGCCTTCGCGGTGGTGGTCGCCAAGTTGTTGGGACGCGGCCAGAGCAGACTGGCTGACAGTGATCAAGTCGTCGAAATGGCGTCGCTGGTAGAGGTATCTACCGATGGTTAAGGCGAGACGGGCACTGGTCTTGAGGTGGCTTAGGGAAAGGCCCGCGCTAGCGGCTGCGACCAGGTTGAGATGTTCACTGTCCAGCCAGGCGAGAGCCTGACGGCGGTCCGGGAATCGGGCAGAAGTGGGGTGAGGCAGGGTTTCCAGGTGGGTGTCGGCGGCTTTGGCCACGCTTAGGTAATGCTCGGAGAGGCGGGTGATGGCGGCGTCGCGGTGGTCGGTGTCGGTCTGGGCGTGTCCCCGGTGGTCGGCGTAGAGGCGGATCAGGTCGTGGAGGCGCCAGCGTCCCCACGCGGGTCCGGGTTCGATGAGATGGGCGCGGGCCAGGTCCTGCAGGAGTTCCTCGGTCTGCGGTGGGTCGGTGTCGGCCAGGTGGGCGGCGGATTCGGTGGACACGTCGGGGCCGGCGTTGAGCGGCAGCAGGCGGAAGAGGCGGCCGTGGTCGGGGCCCAGGCGCTGGTAGGACAGGTCGAAGGCGGAACGCACCGCGCGGTCCTCGCGGCGCAGGCGCTCCAGGCGGGTGTGCTCCGTTTCCAGGGCCTGGGCCAGGGAGGCCAGGGGGCGGGTGGGGGTGTCGGCGAGCAGGGCGGCGGCGATCCGCAGGGCCAGCGGCAGGCCCGCGCACAGCCGGGCGATGGTCGCGGCATGCTCGGGCGCGTCCTGCACGCGGGTGTCGGCGGTGCCGCGGGCCTGCAGCAGGACCTGGCGCAGGAGTTCCACCGAGGCGTCCGGGTCCAGGGTGTCCAGGTCGTGGAGACGGGCGTCGATATCGAGGGTGTGGCGTGAGGTGAGCAGGGTGGCGGTCGTGCCGTCGGTGGGCAGCAGCGGGCGGGCCTGCTCGGCGGTGGAGGCGTTGTCGATGACGAGAAGGATCCTGCGGTCCTGCTCGGCGAAAGCGGCCAGCACGCTGCGGTACAGCCGGGACCGGTCCTGCAGGTCGGCGGGGACGTGCTCACCGGGCATGCCCAGAGCGCGCAGCATGCCGTCCAGCGCGCGTTCGGGCGACAGGTGGCGTTTGGTGTCGTAGCCGAACATGTCGACGAACAGCACCCCGCCGGGGAACCAGCCGGGCTCCTTCAGCGCCCGGGCGGCGCACTGCACGACCAGCTCGGTCTTGCCGACCCCGGCCAGCCCCGCCACCGCCGTGACCAGCACCGCGCGCTGCTCTGGACAGCCGGGGGCCAGGGCCTGCAGCAGGTCCTCCACTGGTTGCTCACGGCCGGTGAAAGTGCGGGAGACGGGAGGCAGTCCGGACAGCGCCGGGGTGATCTGCGGGGGCAGCACCACGGTGATGTCCCGGCCCTGGATCACCGCGTGGAAGAAGACTCCACCGCTGATCGTGTTCGACACCTCAGAGCTTGAACTCTCGGTTGCGCCGTCCATGTCGGTCAGGTCTGCGGTGGTGGTGTGCCGGTGCTGGGGGCGGCTGGCGGCGGGGGCGGGGTGGTGAAGGAGATTCCGGTGAAGTCCCTGCCCTGGAGCACCGGCCCGTGGAAGGTGCCGTCGCTGATGGTGTTGCTCACGTCGCCGTCGCCCGTGCGCACCCGTTTCGCCTGCTCGTGCCATTGCTGCAGCCCGGTACGGAAGTCCGCGTCGAGGGCGGCCCGCACTGCCAGCGCTGTGCTGAGCGCCTGCGCGCGTGCCGGATCGGCCGGGGCTGCTTGCAGCGCTTCCAGTTCTGTCGTCCCCGAACTCACCGCAGGGTCCTGCGCGGCGTTTTGGCCGCCCTGGAACGGGCGCCGTACCAGCGCGGCCAAACCTGCCCACGCCTGACGGCCGACCTCGCCACCAGCTCCGCCCGCCAACGCCACTAACAGAACTACCGATATCGGTTCCATCCCCCGCACCACCCTCCGTGCAGAAACACTCACCGGCAGTAGACGCAGTACGGGGCGCCGCGGTTCCTGCTGAAGGCCAACGGCCAACCCGTGCCAGGCCCGGCCTGGAATCTCCGCCGAGCGTTTGCGTCCGATCGTGGTGGTACGCAGATGGTGTGAATCCGGTTCCTATCACCTTTTCCTGGTGCGGCCCGGGTAGGAGCCGGCGGGGCGAAGTGGGACGTCGTTCTTGAGCAGGGCCAGGCGCACGGTGGCGAGGCTGGTTCCTTCGCGGTCGGCGATGTCCTGCAGCGACAGGTGGTCTTGTTCGTACCAGGTGCGCCATTGGCTGATGCGGGTGGCGGTGTGCTGGGTGCGGCGGAACCGGGGCGGGCTCCAGTCGACTGGATGCCGGGACAGCAGGTAGATGACGTGCGCCGTGGTGGTGTGGAGAGTCTGTGCGATCTGGGCGATGGAGAAGTCGCCGACGGGCATGGCCTGATGGAGCCGCGCCACGGTGATGCTGTCCGGATCAGGGCCCGGTAGGCGCAGTACGTCTTCCGTCCCAGCGGGCTGATGATCAGCATCCACTGCATGCGAGACATGCTTGAAGCCATCGAGTTGGGAAGGCCGTTGTCCCAGA
>NZ_JBHXTE010000040.1:0-93143 GCF_042677545.1 Streptomyces sp. NPDC127108
CGCTGGGCTCATAACCCAGAGGTCGCAGGTTCAAATCCTGTCCCCGCTACTGAAAGACCGAGGGCCGGATCCATTGAGGATCCGGCCCTCGGTCGTATGCGCGCGCCAGTCGTGTACGCGCGCCGCACGGCGAAGGCCCGGCACCCACAGGTGCCGGGCCTTCGTGCGAGAAGGAGCGGGCGCTACGCCGTCGCCACGCAGTTCGGGCACACGCCTCGGTACGTGACCTCCACGTCCGAGATCGTGAAGCCGAAGCGCTCCGAGTCGGGGAGCGCCGAGAGCGGGTTCCCGATCGGGTGCACATCGCGGATGGCGCCGCAGCGGGCGCACACCAGGTGCTGGTGGGGGCGGTGCGCGTTCGGGTCGTACCGCTTGGCTCTGCGGTCCGTCGAGACCTCGAGGACCTCACCGAGCGAGACCAGCTCGCCCAGGGTGTTGTAGACGGTCGCCCGGGAGATCTCCGGCAGCTTGTCGACGGCGCGGGCGTGGACCTCGTCCGCCGTCAGGTGCACGTGCTCTCCGTCGAGGACCTCGGCCACGACACGCCGCTGCGCGGTCATCCGCCAGCCGCGTCCGCGCAGTCGTTCCAACAGGTCACTCATACAGCCAGCCTAACAGGCAAGGGGACCAGGTCCCGAACGGGTGTGACTTTGGAAGCTTACTTGACTTAGACATTGTCTATCGTAGGATCGAGTTCGGCATACGCCAAGGGACAGGACTTGCACCAGATGACGCAGGAGGCGCACGTGACGCAGGGACCCCTCACGACCGAGGCAGGCGCACCGGTCGCGGACAACCAGAACAGCGAGACCGCGGGCGTCGGCGGACCGGTCCTGGTGCAGGACCAGCTGCTGCTCGAGAAGCTGGCGCACTTCAACCGCGAGCGCATCCCGGAGCGCGTCGTGCACGCCCGGGGCGCGGGCGCCTACGGCACCTTCACGGTGACCGCCGACGTCACGAAGTACACGCGCGCCGCGTTCCTCTCCGAGGTCGGCAAGGAGACGGAGACCTTCCTCCGCTTCTCCACGGTGGCCGGCAACCTGGGCGCGGCCGACGCGGTGCGCGACCCGCGTGGCTTCTCGCTGAAGTTCTACACGGAGGAGGGGAACTACGACCTCGTCGGCAACAACACCCCGATCTTCTTCATCAGGGACGCCATCAAGTTCCCGGACTTCATCCACACGCAGAAGCGCGACCCGTACACGGGCTCGCAGGAGGCCGACAACGTCTGGGACTTCTGGGGCCTGAGCCCGGAGTCCACCCACCAGGTGACCTGGCTCTTCGGCGACCGCGGCATCCCGGCGTCGTACCGGCACATGGACGGCTTCGGCTCGCACACGTTCCAGTGGAACAACGAGGCGGGCGAGGTCTTCTGGGTCAAGTACCACTTCAAGACGGACCAGGGGATCAAGAACCTGACCGCCGCGGACGCCGAGGTCCTCGCGGGCAAGGACCCGGACTCCCACCAGCGCGACCTGCGTGAGTCCATCGAGCGCGGCGAGTTCCCGTCCTGGACCGTGCAGGTGCAGATCATGCCGGCGGCCGACGCGGCGAACTACCGCTTCAACCCCTTCGACCTCACCAAGGTCTGGCCGCACGAGGACTACCCGCCGATCGAGATCGGCAAGCTGGAGCTCAACCGCAACCCGGAGAACGTCTTCGCGGAGGTCGAGCAGGCCATCTTCAGCCCCGCCCACTTCGTGCCGGGCATCGGCCCGTCCCCGGACAAGATGCTCCAGGGCCGCCTGTTCGCGTACGGCGACGCCCACCGGTACCGCGTCGGCATCAACGCCGACCACCTGCCGGTGAACCGCCCGCACGCCACCGAGGCGCGCACGAACAGCCGGGACGGCTTCCTGTACGACGGCCGCCACAAGGGCGCGAAGAACTACGAGCCGAACAGCTTCGGCGGCCCCTTCCAGACGGACCGCGCGCTGTGGGCGTCCACGCCCGTCAGCGGCGGCACCGGCAACCACGAGACCCCGAGCCACGCCGAGGACGACGACTTCGTGCAGGCGGGCAACCTATACCGGCTGATGTCGGAGGACGAGAAGGCGCGGCTGATCGAGAACCTCGCGGGCAACATCGCGGGCGTCTCCCGTGACGACATCGCCGAGCGAGCCATCGACAACTTCCGTCAGGCGGACAGTGACTTCGGCAAGCGCCTGGAGGCCGCGGTCCAGGCCCTCCGCGGCTGACCGCAGGCGTTCCTGCCGTAGGCGACGGGCCGGATCCCCGCGGGGGTCCGGCCCGTCGGGCGTGCTCAGGCCAGGGTCGCGGCTTGACGGCGTATCGGTGCCCAGCAGCGGATGATGTCGCGTACGGAGACGATGCCCGCGGGCTCGTCGCCGTCGAGCACGATGAGGTGCCGGAACCCGCCGTGCGACATCGCGTCGGCGGCGTCCTCCAAGGTCCAGGTCGGCGCGGCGAAGACGACGTCGGTCGTCGTGTGCGTGCCCGCGGTCTCGGTGTCCGGGTCCTGGCCGAGGCCGAGGGAGATCAGGACGTCGCGCTCGGTCAGGATGCCGAGGCCGTAGGTGTCGGGGTCGAGGACGACGGCCGCGCCGACGCGGCGGGCCGACATCAGCCGGGCGGCCTGCCGGAGGGTGTGGGCGGGGCCGATGGTGAGGACCATCGTGCTCATGGCGTCGCGGACGAGCATGGGCTGGAGCCACCTCCTTGGTGAACCCGTGGTCCACGCGATGCCGAAGGATTGCCTCCGTTTCACGACGGAGGGGGTCTCCCCGTCATCGACTTGGAGAACGGGTTCACAAGTTCACAAGTGGGAGAACTCTCAGAGTCGCAGGCGTGCGGAGCGGCAACAAGAGGGCGTGCGGGGTCAGTTCGCCGGACGCCACGAGCGCCGGTTCACGTCGGCTCCCCGCACGCCGACGGCGGCGGTCCGCGTCGGCGGCGCCGGGGTCGGCGGTGCCGGATTCAGCGGTGCCGGACTCAGTAGCGCTGGTTGAGGTAGCCGAGCAGCTCGTCGTGGAGCAGGCCGTTCGACGCCGCGGCGTTGCCGCTGTGCGGGCCGGGGGTGCCGTCGAGGCCGGTGAAGCTGCCGCCCGCCTCCGTCACGACGATCGCGTTCGCCGCCATGTCCCAGAGCGAGAGCTCCGGCTCCGCGCACAGGTCGACCGAGCCCTCGGCGACCATCATGTACGGCCAGAAGTCCCCGTAGCCGCGGGTGCGCCAGCAGGCCCGGGTGAGGTCGAGGAAGCCGTCGAGGCGCCCCTGGTCCTCCCAGCCGCTCAGCGAGGAGTACGCGAGCGAGGCGTCCTGGAGCCGCGAGACCTCGGAGACGCGCAGCCGCGTCGCGGACGTCAGGCTGCGGCCCGTGTACGCGCCGCCGCCCTTCGCCGCCCACCAGCGGCGGCCGAGCGCGGGTGCCGAGACGACGCCGACGACCGGCTGATAGCCCCCCTCGCCCGCTTCCATGAGGGAGATGAGCGTGGCCCAGACGGGTACGCCGCGTACGTAGTTCTTGGTGCCGTCGATCGGGTCGATGACCCAGCGGCGCGGGCCGGTGCCCTCGATGCCGTACTCCTCGCCGAGGATCGCGTCGCGCGGCCGTGCCCGCTGGAGCTGGCCGCGGATCAGCTCCTCGGCGGCCTTGTCGGCCTCGCTGACCGGCGTCATGTCCGGCTTGGTCTCGACCTTGAGGTCGAGGGCCTTGAACCGGTCCATGGTCGCGGCGTCGGCGGCGTCCGCGAGGACGTGGGCGAGGCGCAGATCATCGTGGTAGTCGGGCATGGGTGAACAGTATCGATCTCGATTCGGACGGGCCACAGCGCGTATCGGGCGGTGCCCGCAGGAACCCTTGACAGTGCCCGTGGGCGCGTCAACTCTGACGAGCAGGACCGCAAGGGCCGTCCAGGCCCGGGGCAGCGGGAGGCGACGATGCCTGCAGCGCGGGAGTCATTGCTGGACGCGGCCTACACCGCGCTGGCCCGCAGGCCGTGGGCCGGGGTGCGGATGGTCGACGTGGCAGCCGTCGCCGGGGTGTCCCGGCAGACCCTCTACAACGAGTTCGGCAGCAAGGACGGTCTCGCCCGGGCACTGCTCCGGCGCGAGACCGACACGTATCTGCGAGGCGTCGAACGGGCGCTCGCGCAGGCCCGCGACCCCGTGGACCGGCTTGCGGCGGTGAGCGCGTGGACGATCGGGGCGGCGCGCGACAACGTTCTGGTGCGGGCGGTGCTCACCGGCTTCTGGGGCGAGCGGCTCCCGATGCCGAGCCGGGCGGTCGTGTCCAGCTCCCCGGTCCCCGCCCAGCGCCGCGCCGACGCGGGCGTGCCCACCCCCGCCGAACTCCTGGCCCAGGTCAGGGACCGCGCGATGGCCGCCCTCACCGAGCGGGGCCGCCCCTCGGAGACGGAGGAGCTGGCGCGGGCGTGCGAGAGCGCGGTGCGGGTGGCGCTTTCGTACGTGGTGGCGCCCGCGGGGCGGGAGGAGGACCCGGCGCGGCTCGTGCGGAGGGTGATCGCGGGGGTGGCGGGCCGCTAGCCGGCCGGTGTCAGTGCGCCGAGCCCGAGAGCTGGAGGCCGATGACGCCGACGATCACCAGCGAGATGGAGACGATCTTCAGCGTGGAGACCAGGTCGCCGAGGAAGATCATGCCGTAGATCGCCGTGCCCGCCGCCCCGATGCCGGTCCAGACCGCGTACGCCGGGCCCACGTCCAGCTTCTTCAGGGCCAGCGTGAGCAGCCCGAAGCTGCCGAGCGCGAAGGCCGCGAACGCGATGGTGGGCCAGAGCCGGGTGAAGCCGTGCGACAGCTTCAGGCAGACCGCGAAGCCCGTCTCGAGGATCCCGGCGACAATGACCAGCAGCCACGCCATGGTTGTGCCTCCCACGTCCGTACGTTCCGTGACCGCTTCACCAAAGCTTGATTCAATCTTGGTGCGATTATGCACTTACCGGAGCGACGGGGGCGTAAACAACGCGGAGATCAGGGCGAGATGACGGAGCGTCGGACGGCCGGGCCCGCCGGACGGCTCAGTCGCCCTCGTGCCGCTCCCGCGTCGCGAGCAGGCGGCGCAGCGAGTACAGCCGCGCCGGATCCGCGTGCCCCGCGGCCACCCACTCGTCGAGCGCGCAGTCCGGTTCGTCGTGGCTGCACGCGCGCGGGCAGTTCTCCGTGCCGGGCTCCAGGTCGGGGAAGGCGTGGATGACGCGCGACGGGTCGACGTGGTGCAGGCCGAAGGAGCGCACGCCCGGGGTGTCGACGACCCAGCCCGCGTCGTCGGGCAGCGGCAGCGCGAGGGCGGAGGTGGTGGTGTGCCGGCCGCGCCCGGTCACCGCGTTCACATGGCCGGTGGTGCGCCGCCGCTCCGGCGGGACGAGGGCGTTCACGAGGGTCGTCTTGCCGACGCCGGAGTGGCCGACGAACGCCGTGATCTTCCCGGCGAGTTCGGCGCGCACACGGTCGGCGGCGTCGCCGTTCTCCAGTTCGTCGCGGTTGGTGACGACGTAGGGGATGTCCAGGTCCCCGTACAGCTCCAGGAGTTTGTCCGGGGGCGCGAGGTCGGACTTGGTGAGGACGAGCAGCGGGGTGAGGCCGCCGTCGTAGGCCGCGACGAGACAGCGGTCGATCATGCGGGGGCGCGGCTCGGGGTCGGCGAGGGCGGTGACGATGGCGAGCTGGTCGGCGTTGGCGACGACCACGCGCTCGTAGGGATCGTCGTCGTCGGCGGTGCGGCGCAGCACCGAGGTGCGCCCCTCGATGCGGACGATGCGCGCGAGGGTGTCCTTCTTGCCGGACAGATCGCCCACGATGCCGACGCGGTCGCCGACGACGGCGGCCTTGCGGCCCAGCTCACGGGCCTTCATGGCGACGATGACGCGGTCCTCGACGAGGCAGGTGAGACGGCCTCGGTCGACGGTGAGGACCATGCCCTCGGCGGCGTCCTCGTGCTTGGGGCGGATGTGCGTGCGCGGGCGGTTGCCCTTGCGGTTGGGGCGGACGCGGATGTCGTCCTCGTCCGGGTTCTTGCCGTAGCGGCGCATGGTCGTGATCGCCCGTCAGTTCCCGAGCATCCCGGCCCACAGCTCGGGGAAGTCGGGCAGCGTCTTGGCGGTGGTCGCGACGTTCTCGATCTGTACGCCGGGCACGGCGAGGCCGATGATCGCGCCCGCGGTGGCCATGCGGTGGTCGTCGTACGTGTGGAAGATGCCGCCGTGCAGCTTGCGCGGGCGGATGTGCAGGCCGTCGGCGGTCTCGGTGACGTCGCCGCCCAGCTCGTTGATCTCCTTGGTGAGCGCGGCCAGGCGGTCGGTCTCGTGCAGACGCAGATGGGCGACGCCGCGCAGGGTGGAGGGGGAGTCGGCGAGGGCGGCGACGGCGGCGATGCCCGGGGTGAGCTCGCCGACCTCGCTGAGGTCGACGTCGATGCCGTGCACCGAGCCGGAGCCGGTGAAGGTGAGGCCCTGCTCGGTCAGCTCGCAGGAACCGCCCATCTCGGTGAAGATCCGGCGCAGCGCGTCACCGGGCTGCGTGGTGCGGGCGGGCCAGTCGGGGACGGTGACGCGACCGCCGGTGACCAGGGCCGCGGCCAGGAACGGCTGGGCGTTGGACAGGTCCGGCTCGACGGTCAGGTCGCGGCCGAGCAGGGCTCCGGGCGTGACCCGCCAGACGTTGGGCTCGCCGCCCGCCTCGGGGGTGTCGACCTGGGCGCCGCACGCGCGCAGCATGTCGACGGTCATCCGGATGTGCGGCATGGAGGGCAGGGCGCTGCCGACGTGCCGCACCTCCACGCCCTGGTTGAAGCGCGGGCCCGAGAGCAGCAGCGCGCTCACGAACTGGGACGACGAGGAGGCGTCGATCTCGACCTGGCCGCCCTCCAGGGCGCCGCCGCCGTGCACCGTCAGGGGCAGCGCGCCGGGGTTGCCGTTGGCGGTGTCGTCGATGCGGGCGCCGAGGGCGCGCAGCGCGTCGATCACGCCGTGCAGGGGGCGCTCGTACGAACGGGGGTCGCCGTCGAAGCGGATCGGGCCGTCGGCGAGGGCGGCGACCGGCGGCAGGAAGCGCATGACCGTGCCCGCGTTGCCGACGTCGACCGTGGCCGGGCCGCGCAGGCCGGAGGGGATCACACGCCAGGCCTCACCGGAGCCGTCGGGGCCCACGCCTTCCTCGATGCCCACGCCCATGGCGCGCAGCGCGGCCGCCATCAGGAGGGTGTCGCGGGAGCGCAGCGGGCGGCGCAGCCAGCCCGGCTCGGCGGCGAGCGCGGCGAGGACGAGGCCACGGTTGGTGACCGACTTCGAGCCCGGCACGTGGACCGTCGCGGCGACGGCTCCGCTCGCGTGCGGGGCGGGCCAGAGGGCGGTGTGTGTCGGGTTCACGGTCATGCTCACACTTTAGTGGCTGGCGCCGACCGCAGATCTTGATCAAAAGCGGCGAAACCCAGGCGAAACAGAGAACGGGTAGGGAGCGCCCGGGCACCATGGGGTCGCCAGGCCCCGGCGCCCGGATGCCGCGGCACGGCCGGCCCGTCCGGCCCGCCCGACGTCACGCCGTGAGCAGCCAGCGCGCGCCCCCTATCAACGAGCACAGCGAGACGGCGTGGAACAGGAACAGCCACATTCCGGCCGGGACGTGCGTGAGCCGCGACAGCTGGTCCGCGTCGGAGTCGCCCGCGCCCCCGTGCCTGCGCTTGGCCTGCAGCTCGAAGGCGGGACGCACGCCGCCGAGCAGCAGGAACCACACCACCGTGTACGCGAAGGCCGCCTGCACGTCCGTGTCCGCGAGCCAGGAGACGCCCAGGAACACCCCGCCGGAGACGATCACGGTGAGCGCGCCGTAGGCGTTGCGGATCATCACCAGCATGGCGACGAGCAGGGCCGTGGCGACCCACAGCAGCGCCGTGATGCGGCCCTCGCCGAGCAGCGCGGCGCCCGCGAGGCCGAGCAGCGGCGGCGCGGTGTAGCCCGCGGCGGCGGTGAGGATCATGCCGAGGCCGGTGGGCTTGCCGCGGCTGACGGTCAGGCCGCTGGTGTCGGAGTGCAGCCGGATGCCGTCCAGGCGGCGGCCGGTGAGCAGGGCGACAAGGCCGTGGCCGCCCTCGTGGGCGATGGTGACGGCGTTGCGGGAGACCCGCCAGACGGCGTGCGGCAGGACGGCGGCGAGGGCGGCGGCCGCGGTGACGAACACGAGCCACTGCTCGGGGGCCGCCTGGGTGCCGGTGAGGCGGTCCCAGAGGTCGCCCAGGCTGGCGGAAGCGGAGGTGTGCATTGCTCGGTTGGCTCCCTGTCGTAGGCCGCGGCGTGGCAGTGTTGCACGTATGTGCGGACGGTATGCATCGAGTCGTGGACCAGAGGATCTCGCAGGAATCTTCGAGATCGAGAAGTGGGAGCCGGAAGAGGCCCTGGAGCCCGACTACAACGTCGCTCCCACCAAGGAGGTCTACGCCGTCCTCGACCGTCCTCTTAAGGACGCCGAGGACCGCCGTCCGGTTCGTCAGCTGCGCAAGCTGAAGTGGGGACTCGTACCGTCCTGGGCGAAGACGCCCGAGGGCGGCGCGCGGATGATCAACGCCCGCGCGGAGACGGTGCACGAGAAGCCGTCGTACCGGCGGGCCTTCAGCACGCGCCGGTGCGTGCTGCCCGCGGACGGCTATTACGAGTGGGTGACCGGCCAGGCCGAGCGGGACCTGGAGGTCGAGGGGAAGAAGAAGCGGCCGCGCAAGCAGCCGTACTTCGTCACCCCGGCCGACGGGTCGGTGTTCGCGATGGCCGGGCTCTACGAATTCTGGCGGGACAAGACGCTGCCGGACGAGCACCCGCTCGCCTGGTGGGTGACCTGCTCCGTGATCACCACGGAGGCGGAGACCACGCCGCTCGGCGTCGCCCCGGAGGAGGGCCCCAAGGCGCTCGCCGACATCCACCCGCGCATGCCCCTGATGCTGACCCCCGACCGCTGGGACGCCTGGCTCGACCCCGCCCGCACGGACGTGGACGACCTGCGCCCCCTCCTGGAGCCGCCCCCGCAGGGCCTCATGCGGGCGTATCCGGTGTCGACGGCGGTGAGCAGTGTGAAGAACAACGGGCCGGAGCTGCTGACGGAGCTGGAGGGTCCGGAAGAGGGCACACTCTTCTGACGTGACCAAGAGCGAGTCGGCCGGTACGGCCAGAAGCGGGGCCGGTACGGCCAGGACCGAGACCGTCGAGACCGACGCCGGAACGGCCAGGATCACCTGGCACCCGGCGAAGAAGAAGGCGCGGCTCGTCCTCGCCGTCAGCCACGGCGCGGGCGGCGGCATCGAGGCACGGGACCTCCAGGCCCTCGCCGCCGCCCTGCCCGCACACGGCGTGACCGTGGCCCTGGTGGAGCAGCCCTGGCGGGTGGCGGGCAAGAAGGTGGCGCCCGCGCCCAAGACCCTGGACGTCGGCTGGCGGGGGCTGTGGCCCGCGCTCACGAAGCCCGGCCTCCCGGTGATCGCGGGCGGCCGCAGCGCCGGGGCCCGCGTGGCCTGCCGCACGGCCGCCGAGCTGGGCGCCGCCGCCGTGCTCGCGCTCAGCTTCCCGCTGCACCCGCCGGGCAGGCCGGAGAAGTCCCGCGCGGACGAACTCCTCGGCGCCGGGGTGGCGACCCTCGTCGTCCAGGGCGGCAACGACCCCTTCGGCAAACCGGCGGAGTTCCCCGCCGGCGACGCGTACGAACTCGTCGCGATCCCCTTCGCCGATCACTCCTTCGCCGTGCCCAAAAGGGCGGACATCGGACAGGACGAGGCAGTGAAACGCATCACGGACGCCGTCGTCCGGTGGGCGGGAATGTTGGGTGCGTGACGGCTGTTGTCGCCAGCAGACCCCCACAGCCGTTCGTACGAGAGGGAGCCCACCGCATGGGATCGACCATCTGCCCGAACCGCTCCACCACGTCTGACCTGGAGTGGACGGTGCTGAGCGCGCCCAAGGCCGCGCCTATTCGGGCGGCGCGCGGAGGGGGTCGTCGTCTATCCTCCGATTCGAGTGGGGCCGCTTTCGGACCCGCCACGTCGTTGGAGGAGGTGGGTCCGGTCACTGGGACCGACGCAGGGACCGAGAACGGCCACGCCGAGCAGTCCGGGCAGCCCGAGGAGACGGCCGCGGAGCGCACGGCCCGCTTCGAGCGGGACGCGCTGATGTTCCTCGACCAGATGTACTCCGCGGCGCTGCGCATGACGCGCAACCCGGCGGACGCGGAGGACCTGGTGCAGGAGACCTACGCGAAGGCGTACGCGTCGTTCCACCAGTTCCGCGAGGGCACCAACCTCAAGGCGTGGCTGTACCGCATCCTCACGAACACGTTCATCAACTCGTACCGCAAGAAGCAGCGCGAGCCCCAGCGCAGCGCCGCCGAGGAGATCGAGGACTGGCAGCTCGCGCGTGCCGAGTCGCACATGTCCACCGGTCTGCGCTCGGCCGAGTCGCAGGCGCTCGACCACCTGCCGGACTCCGACGTGAAGAACGCGCTGCAGGCGATTCCGGAGGAATTCCGCATCGCCGTCTATCTCGCGGACGTAGAGGGCTTTGCGTACAAGGAGATCGCCGACATCATGGGTACACCCATCGGTACGGTGATGTCCCGTCTTCACCGCGGCCGCCGCCAACTCCGCGGCATGCTGGAGGACTACGCGCGTGACCGCGGCCTGGTCCCGGCCGGTGCCGGGGAGTCGAACGAAGCGAAAGGCTCGGGCTCATGAGCTGCGGAGAGCCGCACGAGACTGACTGCAGTGAGGTCCTGGACCATCTCTATGAGTTCCTGGACCACGAGATGCCGGACAGTGACTGCACCAAGTTCGAGACGCACTTCGAGGAGTGCTCTCCGTGCCTGGAGAAGTACGGCCTCGAGCAGGCGGTCAAGAAGCTGGTGAAGCGCTGCTGCGGCCAGGACGACGTGCCCGCCGACCTGCGGGCCAAGGTCATGGGCCGGATCGACCTGATCCGCTCGGGCCAGGCGGTGCCCGACCAGGATCTGACGGCGGCGCCCGTGGACGGCGCGGCCGCCCGGGTCACCGAGGCCTGATCTGGCCCCCCGGGCCCTGACCCGGGCGGCGGATTTCGGCCGCCGGTCGTTCGTTTCTCTTCTTTCTCACGCGCTTTCTCACTCGAAGGTGCTAATTCGCGGCTGCGAGCCGTGGCATGCCCGAACCCCGTTCTAGTCTCCGGATCTCCGGATCTGGATCGGGGGAGGAGGCGGCCATGCGCTCGGTTCCGGCACGGGCCCGCGGATACGTCCTGTGCGTCGCCCTCGGCGGCGCGGCCTGCGTCGCGCCCGCCCTTGCCCCCGACACCCGGTGGACCGTCGTCGCGCTGCTCGCCGCCCTGTACGCTGGGGGCGAGCGCGCCGTCAGACACGAGGTCGCCGCCCGCACGTTCTTCCCCGTCCTGCTCGCCGGGGTCTTCCTGCTGCCGCCCGCGGCCGCCGCCCTCGTCGCCGTACCGGGAGCCCTGTGCGCCCGCGTCGAGCGGCAGCCGCGGTGGCTGCGCCGGGCCTGGCGCGCGGCGCAGCTCGCCCTGGCCGCCTGGGCCGCCGGACAGACGTACGCCGTGCTCGACGGCCCCCCGGCGGCCTCGGCGCCCCACTTCCCGTACGTCCTGCTGCCCGCCGCGGCCGCCGTGCTGGCCTTCGCCGGGGCCCTCGCCGCGCTCGACGGCGGGATCCTCGTGACGGCGGAGCGGGTGCCCGCGCGGACCGCCTGGCACGGACTGCTGCCCCGCTCGCTCGCGCCCGTCGCCGTGCACGGGCTCGCCGGGCTGATGATGGCCGTCCTGTGGCAGAGCCCCTACGGCCCGCCCGCCGCCCTCCTCGTGCTGCTTCCGATGGGCGTCTCGTGCTGGGTGTTCGCCCAGTACCACCGCGAACGCGCCGCCCACCAGGCCACCATCCGCGCGCTCGTGCAGGCCGTCGACCTCAAGGACCGCTACACCCGCGGCCACAGCGAGCGCGTCGGCCGCGCCGCCGTGCTGATCGCCCGTGAACTCGGCATGGCCGACGAGCGCGTGGAGGTCCTCCGCTTCGCCGGGATCCTGCACGACGTCGGCAAACTCGGCGTCCCCACCCGGCTGTTGCGCAAGGAGGGGCCGCTGACCCCGCAGGAGCGCCGGGTCATCGAGCTGCACCCCGAGTACGGGCACGAGATGGTCCGGGGCATCGGCTTCCTCGGCGACGCGCGGGCGGCGATCCTGCACCACCACGAACGCATCGACGGCAGCGGCTACCCCTACGGCCTGACCGGCACCCAGATCCCCGAGTCCGCCCGCGTGGTCGCCGTCGCCGACGCCTTCGACGCCATGACCTCCTCCCGCTCCTACCGCCGCGCCCGCCCCGTCCCCGCCGCCGTCGCCGAGCTGGAACGCTGCGCCGGAGCCCAGTTCGACGCGGCGATGGTCCGGGCCCTCGTGCGGGCCCTGGACCGCCACGGGTGGGACTCGGAGGTGACGGCCGGGGGCGGGGCCGAGCCGGACGACCTCGCGGCCGCCCCCGACCCCGCCCCCGAGGCCGGTGCCGCCCCGCGCCTCCCCGAAGCGTTCCGCCCCCTCCGCCGGTGACCCCGCGCAGCGGGGCGCGGCTGCCCGCCGTCGTGACGGGCGTGGTCCGCGGCGCCGCCGGGCTCCTCGCCGCCGGGGCGCTCGGGGCGACCCTCTGGGGCGGGGCCGAGGAGCCGGGGGTCGCGCTGGCCTTCGGGGTGCTCATAGCCGTGGGGGAGCTGGCGCGGTGGGGGAGCGGTGCGGAGCGGGAGCCCGCACCGCTCGGGTCCGCGGGCGCCCTCGCCTACGCCCTGCTCGGGGAGTGCGGCGGGCGGCCGACGCACCACGGGGTCCTGCAGGTCGTCGCCGTCGTCGTCGCGGCGGGCCTGGTCGCGGCCGTGCCGCACGTGGCGGTCGGCCGCGGCCCGTCCCTCGACCACATCGCCCGCCGGGTCCTCGCCGTGGCCTTCGCCGCGCTGTGCTTCCAACCCCTCTACAACTCGGGGCAGTTGGAGGCCGTCGCCGGACACGGACCCGGGTACGCCGCCGTCATCGTGACGCTCCTCGCGCTCACCGCGCTGTGCGACGCCGTGCTCGCCGCCGCCATGGCGCACGCCCGGTCGGGGTGGCCGTTCGGGCCGCTGCTGCGGGACGAGCTGCGGGGCATGGCCGGGATCGGGTCCGCCGTGTGCGCGACGGGGGCCGTGATGGCGCTCGCGGTCGCCGTGGCCGGGCTGTGGGCGCTGCCCGTCTTCAGCCTGCCGCTGCTCCTGACCCAGCTGGCCTTCCGCCGGTACGCGGCCGTCCGGACCACCTACCGGCAGACCATCGCCTCCCTCGCCCGCGCCACCGAGATCGCCGGGTACACCCCGCCCGGCCACGCCCGCCGCGTCGCCGACCTCAGCCGCGCCACCGGCCGCGAACTCGGCCTCACCGGCCCCGACCTCGGCGTCCTTGAGCACGCCGCCCTGATGCACGACATCGGCCAGCTCTCCCTCGTCGACCCCGTCCCCGCGGGCGCCACCGCCGCCCTGCCCGAGGCCGAGCAGCGCCGGATAGCCCTGCTCGGCGGCGCCGTCGTACGCCAGACAGGTGTCCGCTCCGACGTCGCCGTGGTCGTGGAGCGCCAGGCCGATCCGTACCGCGACCAGCCGCTCACGGCGCGCATCGTGCGGGTCGCGAACGCATACGACGAGATGGCTCGGGAACACGGGCCGCAGGGGCCACTCAGCGCCCTGGAGAGGCTGCGCCTCGCCACCGGCAGGGACTACCAGCCGGAGGTCGTGGAGGCCCTGGCCCGGGTGCTCGCACGGGGCCGGGGGCGGCCGGGGGAGCGGCGGCAGGTCCCCGGGCCGCCGGAGCCGCCCCAGGAGGGCTCCGACGGGCTCCGTGAGGGGCCCGTGGGGGAGCGCGGGTGACGGCGCGGTGGTGTGTGCCACGTGCCGTCTGACCCCGTGCCCAGCTGGGTAACCCATGGGTAATGAGCGGTCGTCCGACGGTCCGTGGTTGGATGCGAAGGAAGCGCGTGAGCGCGACAGCACGGCAGCGGGGAAACCCCGACAAGAGCTGGCAGGCGGGAATCGTGAGGATCTTCGGCAAGGGACGGCACCGGCCCTCCGCCTCCTGGCGGCAGGCCACCGACCGGGCGTTCACGCTCATCGGCGACGGCCGCTACGAGGACGCGGGCGCGCTCCTGACACGTGCCGCCGATCTCGAACCCTGGCTGTCCGAGTCCTGGTTCAACCTCGCGCTCCTGCACAAGTTCCGGCACGACTGGGAGCAGGCGCGGGCCGCGGGCCTCAGGGCCGTGGCGCTGCTCGACCGCTCCGCAGGGGCCCCCGACTGGTGGAACGTGGGCATCGCGGCGACCGCGCTCCAGGACTGGCCGCTCGCGCGCCGCGCCTGGCAGGCGTACGGCCTGAAGGTGCCCGGCGGTGTCGCCGCCACGGGTGAACCCACGGGCATGGAGCTGGGCAGCGCGGCCGTGCGGCTCTCGCCGGAGGGCGAGGCGGAGGTCGTGTGGGGCCGCAGGCTGGACCCGGCGCGGATAGAGGTGCTCTCCATCCCGCTGCCGTCCTCCGGGCGCCGCTGGGGCGAGGTCGTCCTGCACGACGGGGTGCCGCACGGCGAGCGGACCACGGCCGCCGGGCACGCGTACCCCGTCTTCGACGAGATCGAGCTGTGGGCGCCCTCGCCGGTGCCCACCTGGGTGGTGCTCCTCGAGGCCGCCACCGAGGAGGACAGGGACGCCCTGGAGCGGCTCGCCGCCGACGCCGGGTTCGCCGCCGAGGACTGGTCGTCGTCCGTGCGGCTGCTGTGCCGGATGTGCTCGGAGTCGCGGATGCCGAGCGACGAGGGGGACGGGGAGCACCTGGACCCCCACGACCACAGCGAGCCCGGGCACCCGGGGCCGCTCGGGCACCGCAGCCCGGGGGCGCTGTGGGTGCCGGAGCGCGAGTGCGGGCTCGCCGCGCCGGCCGGGCTCGTGCGGGGGCTGCTCGACGGGTGGGTGGCCGACAGCCCGGACTCGCGCGACTGGCGGGACCTCGAGGAGGTCTGCTAGCCCCTGGGCAGAGCCTGTCCGGCACGTGCCGACGCCGTACCCTGTACGGGCACCACAGGCAGCGGTTCCCAGGAAGAAGGCATACGGCGGACATGGCGCAGGACACTGAGCAGAGTTTCACGGGTGGAGTGCTCCCGGTGGACGACGAGGGCTTCGTCATCGACACCGAGGACGCCGAGGAGCGCGAGACGGCCTACCGCGAGCGCGGCACCTCCCGGCCGATCACGGTCGTCGGCAACCCGGTCCTGCACAAGGAGTGCAAGGACGTCACCGCCTTCGACGACGAGCTCGCGAAGCTGGTCGACGACATGTTCGCCAGCCAGCGCACCGCGCAGGGCGTGGGCCTGGCCGCCAACCAGATCGGCGTGGACCTGAAGGTCTTCGTCTACGACTGCATGGACGACGACGGCGTCCGGCACGTCGGCGTCGTGTGCAACCCCGTGCTCCAGGAGCTGCCCGCCGATCAGCGCAGCCTGGACGACTCGGGCGAGGGCTGCCTGTCCGTGCCCACCGCCTACGCGCCGCTGGCCCGCCCGGACTACGCCGTCGTGACGGGCCAGGACGAGAAGGGCAACCCCATCCAGGTGCGCGGCACCGGCTACTTCGCGCGCTGCCTGCAGCACGAGACGGACCACCTGTACGGGTATCTGTACATCGACCGTCTTTCCAAGCGGGAGCGCAAGGAAGCGCTGCGGCAGATGGAGGAAGGCACACCGCGCTACCCCGTGGTGCCGAATGACTGAACTGCGCCCCGGTTGAGGCGCACGTTAAGCACGTGACAGCAGCGGCCCCTGGTCGGGAACACCCCACTGACCAGGGGCCGTTGGTGTACCCGTGCAGAACCGGACAGGACTAGCCCGCGATCGGACGCCGGTGATCCATATTCAGTCACGTAAGGGGATGTTCTCGGCACACCGGGGTAGTGAATGGCGCAAATCTGTTCCCTGAACGGTCAGTTGTGGTGCTGAATGGAAAGCGCGGGGATACGCAACGGCGCGCGCCCGGCACGGCGGGAGGGGCGTGTGTCATCAGGCGGTCGAGAGGGGTTTGTTCGTGCCTGCTTCCTCACGCAGCACTTCACGGTCGGACCGGACGGCACGGGTACCGACAAGGCTTCCGGCATATGCGGCGGAACGCGTACCGCGGCAACGCCGCAAGCCGACCGGGCCGATGCGTCCGGGCGTTCGAACGCGGGCGGTATCGGTACCGCCCCCACTGGCCCTTCCGGTGGTGGAGTCGGAGTTTCCCCGTCATCTGCATCCGTATTGGCCAAAGCTTCAGGAGAACTCGCGGGCTTGGCTCCTGGAAAAGGGGCTCATGCCCCCCGACAAGGTTGCGGCATATGCCGACAGCCTTTGCTACACCGACCTGGTAGCTGGGTACTACATCGGTGCCCCGGACGAACTGCTCGCCGCCATCGCGGACTTGAGCTCCTGGTTCTTCGGCTGGGACGACCGGCACGACCGCGACGCGGTGCACGGCAGGACGACGCAGTGGCGGCGGCTGTGCCAGGGACTGCACGCGACGCTGGAGCACCCACGGCAGCAACTGGCCCATCCGGACCCACTGGTCGCGGGCTTCGCGGACTGCGTCCTGCGGCTCTACTCGCACCTCGGGCCACGCTGGAACGCGCGGTTCGCCCGGCACTTCCACCCGGTGATCGACGCGTACGACCACGAGTTCGGCAACCGGCGCACCGGGACCGTCCCGGCCGTCGAGGCGTATGTGGAGCTGCGGCGCCTCACCTTCGCGCACTGGGTGTGGATCGATCTGCTCGAACCCACCGCACGATGCGAATTGCCGGACGCCGTCCGTAAGCACCCGGCATATCGCGCGGCGGCGCTCGCGACCCAGGATTTCTCCGCCTGGTACAACGACCTCTGCTCGCTTCCCAAGGAATTGGCGGGCGACGAGGTGCACAACCTCGGGATATCCCTCATGCAGCACGAGGGACTCTCGCTCCAGGAAGCGGTGGCGGAAGTGCACCGGCGCGTGAGCGAATGCGTCGAGGATTTCCTGGCGGTGGAGCCGGAACTCCTTTTGCTGGCCGATGAGATGTCGGCCGAAGGCGCGCACGGAAGGCGCATCGGAGCCGCGCTCCAGTCCTGTGTCTTCAACATGCGGAACTGGTTCAGTTCCGTGTACTGGTTCCACCATGAATCCGGCAGGTATCGCGTCGACAGTTGGGACGACAGGGCCCTTCCTCCGTATGTGTCCGACGCCGGAATTCCCGAGTTCGTGAGCACCGACCTGGCAGAAACCGATCCCTCTGGTGGTGAAGAATGACCGTCGAATCCACGGCATCAGCGATACCCGCGACCACGGCCACCGCGCAGCTCCGCACCCCACCGGTGGTGCAGGGCGGAGCACCGGTTCTCGGCCACGCCTGGAACCTGGTGCGCGACCCACTCGGCTTCCTCGCCGCCCTGCGTGACCATGGGGATCTCGTCCGGATCAGGCTGGGGCCGAAGACCGCGTACGCGGTGAACGATCCCGAACTGGTCGGGCGGATGCTGAAGAGCCCGGAGTACATCGTCGGCGGGCCCCTCTGGGACACCCTGGAGGTCCTGCTCGGCAAGGGCGTTGCCACCAGCAACGGCCAGGTGCACCGCCGCCAGCGCCGCATGATGCAGCCCGCGTTCCGGCCCGAGCGCATCGTCGACTACGCACGTGTGATGGCCGAGGAGGCACAGGCGACGGCGGCCCGCTGGGACCACGGCGGCACGGTGGACGTGAGCGCGGAGATGTTCCGCACCGCCGTGCGCATCGTGTCCCGCTCGCTCCTGGAGGTCGACTCGATCGGTGAGAAGGCGGACCGCATCAGCGACTCGCTGCACACCGTCTTCGAAGGTCTCTACCGCCGCATGGTGCTCTCCGTCGGCCCGCTCTACCGCGTGCCGACCCCCGCCAACCGGCGCTTCGAGCGTGCGCTCGCCGATCTGCACGCGCTCGTCGACGAGATCATCGCCGAACGCCGCGCCCTCGGCACCGGCCAGGAACAGGACCTACTGGCCGAATTGCTCGGAGCACGCGACGAATCCGGGGAGCCGCTCGCCGATCAGGAGATCCACGACCATGTGGTCTCGCTGGTGGTCGCGGGTGCGGAGAATGTCGCGTCCACGCTGGCGTGGACGTTCCATCTGCTCACCGAACACCCGGAGCAGGAAAGGCGGTTGGTTGAAGAAGTAAATTCCGTGACGTCGGGACGTCCGGTGGCCTTCGCCGATCTCAAGGAGCTGCCGCACACCCGCAATGTCGTCACGGAAGCGATGCGTATACGTCCGGCCGCGTGGATTTTCACGCGCCGCTCGGTGGCCGAGACCGCTCTCGGCGGCTATCGGATTCCGGCCGACGCCGACATCGTCTACAGCGTGTACGCGATGCAGCGCGATCCGCGTTCGTTCGAGCGGCATCTGGAGTTCGACCCGGACCGCTGGAATCCGGAACGCGCCGCGAGCGTGCCGGAGTTCGCGATGATGCCGTTCAGCGTCGGCAACCGTAAGTGCCCCGGGGATCACTTCAGCCTGGCGGAGCTGACCCTGATCCTGGCCACCGTCCTGCCGAAGTGGCGGCTCAGCCCGGTCGGGGCGACCGACACGGCCACCAAGGTGGGCATCACACTGCACCCGAAGAAGCTGGTCCTGCGCGCCGAACGGCGCTGACCCGGGGCCCGCGGCCGACTCGCCCCCGTCGTCAGGCGGCCGAGTCGGCCTCGGGCCCGCGGAACGTACGGCGGTAGGCGTTGGGTGTCGTGCCGAGCGCGCGGACGAACTGATGGCGCAGCGCGGCCGCGTTCCCGAAGCCGGCGCGGCCCGCGATCGCGTCCACCGTCTCGTCCGTCGCCTCCAGCAACTCCTGGGCGTGAAGCAGGCGTTGCCGCAGCAACCAGCGGTAGGGCGTCGTGCCCGTCTCCTGCTGGAAGCGACGCGCGAACGTACGCGGCGACATATGGGCGCGGGCGGCGAGCTGGTCGACGGTCAGCTCCCGGTCGAGGTGGCGCTCCATCCACGCGAGCACCTCGCCGACGGTGTCGCAGCGGGTGCGGGGCAGCGGCCGCTCGATGTACTGGGCCTGGCCGCCGTCGCGGTGCGGCGGGACGATCATCCGGCGCGCGATGGCGTTGGCGACCTCCATGCCGTTCTCCCTGCGGACGAGGTGCAGGCAGGCGTCGATGCCCGCGGCGGTGCCCGCGGAGGTGATGACCGGGTCCGCGTCGACGTACAGCACGTCCGGTTCGACGATCGCGCGCGGATGGCGCCGCTTGAGCTCCTCGGCGTGCCGCCAGTGCACGGCGCACCGCCGCCCGTCGAGCAGTCCGGCGGCGCCGAGCACGAAGACGCCCGTGCAGACGCTCAGCACCCGGGTGCCCCGGTCGGCGGCGCGGCGCAGCGCTTCGAGCAGGTCGGGCGGGAACTGTCTGGTCACGTAGGAGTCGCCGGCCGGGATGGTGATGAGGTCGGCCTCTTCGAGGCGGTCCAGGCCGTGCGCGGTGGTGATCGAGTACCCGGCGTGGGTGGAGAGCACGGGGCCCTCGGCGGAGGCGACCGCGAAGTCGTACACCGGCAGCCCCTCGTCGCTGCGGTCGAGGCCGAACACCTCGCACACGACGCCGAGCTCGAAGGGATGCACACCGTCGAGCACGACGGCGGCCACGTTGTTCAGCATCCTGCCAGTGTGCCGTAGGGCTGGCAGGAAATCGAGGTTGTGCGACAGTCCTGCCACTGCCGACGGAGGACGGCCGGCGCGAGAGTGGATGTCATGAACGCACACGACGCACTCAACACGCTGGCCGTCCTCGGAGTCTTCCTGCTCATGGCGCTGCCCTCGCTGATCGGCCACGCGCACGACCGGCGGATCGACCGCCAGCTGCGCGAGGCCGAGCGAGGGCAGCAACAGCTCTCAAGCCGGAGCCCGGCCCAGGACCCGGTGCGGAGCCCGACCCGGGGTCCGGTTCAGGACCTGACTCAGAACTCGTCGTCGAAGGAGACCGAACCCTCCACGGCGACCTGGTACGCCGACGGGCGCCGCTCGAAGAAGTTGGTCAGTTCCTGAACGCCCTGCAGCTCCATGAACGAGAACGGGTTCTCGGAGCCGTAGACCGGCGCGAAGCCGAGGCGCTGGAGGCGCTGGTCGGCGACGCACTGCAGGTACTCGCGCATCGACTCGGTGTTCATGCCGGGCAGGCCGTCACCGCACAGGTCGCGCGCGAACTGCAGCTCGGCGTCGACCGCCTCCTTCAGCATGTCCGTGACCTGCTGCTGCAGCTGGTCGTCGAACAGCTCCGGCTCCTCCTTGCGGACGGTGTCCACGACCTCGAAGGCGAAGCTCATGTGCATCGTCTCGTCGCGGAACACCCAGTTGGTGCCGGTCGCGAGGCCGTGCAGCAGACCGCGGCTGCGCAGCCAGTAGACGTACGCGAAGGCACCGTAGAAGAACAGGCCCTCGATGCACGCCGCGAAGCAGATCAGGTTCAGCACGAACCGGCGCCGGTCGGCCTGGGACTCCAGGCGGTCCAGCTTCTCCACCGAGTCCATCCACTTGAAGCAGAACTCGGCCTTCTCCCGGATGGACGGGATGTTCTCCACGGCCGCGAAGGCGGCGGCGCGGTCGTCCGGGTCGGGGAGATAGGTGTCGAGCAGCGTCAGATAGAACTGGACGTGCACGGCCTCCTCGAACAGCTGCCGGCTCAGGTAGAGCCGCGCCTCGGGGGAGTTGATGTGCTTGTACAGCGTGAGCACGAGGTTGTTCGCCACGATCGAGTCGCCGGTCGCGAAGAACGCGACCAGACGGCCGATCAGGTGCTGCTCCTCGGGCGTGAGCTTGGCCAGGTCGGCCACGTCCGAGTGGAGGTCGACCTCCTCGACGGTCCAGGTGTTCTTGATCGCGTCGCGGTAGCGCTCGTAGAAGTCCGGGTAGCGCATGGGGCGGAGCGTCAGCTCGAAGCCCGGGTCGAGCAGGTTCTTCTCACCAGTCGTCGTGGTGGTGTGGTTCGCGGACTGGGACATTACTGGCAGGCCTCGCAGGACTCGGGGTTTTCCAGGGAGCAGGCGATCGCCTCGGGGTCGGTCACCTGCTGGGGGACGGGGGCAGCGGCGGCGGCCTGGCCGGACGCCGCGCGGGCGATGCGCGTCGCCGGGCGCGAGCGCAGGTAGTACGTGGTCTTCAGACCGCGCTGCCAGGCGTAGGCGTACATCGAGGAGAGCTTGCCGATGGTGGGCGTCTCCAGGAACAGGTTCAGGGACTGCGCCTGGTCCAGGAACGGCGTGCGGTCGGCGGCCATGTCGATGAGGCCGCGCTGGGGGATCTCCCAGGCCGTGCGGTACAGGTCGCGGACGTCCTGGGGAACCCAGGTGAAGCCCTGCACCGAGCCGTTGGACTCGCGCAGCGCCTCCCGGGTCTGCGCGTCCCACACGCCGAGCCGCTTCAGCTCCTGCACCAGGTAGGAGTTGACCTGGAGGAACTCACCGGACAGGGTCTCGCGCTTGAAGAGGTTGGAGACCTGCGGCTCGATGCACTCGTACACGCCCGCGATGGACGCGATGGTGGCGGTCGGCGCGATGGCGAGAAGGAGCGAGTTGCGCATGCCCGTCTCGCCGATACGTTCCCGCAGCGCCGCCCACCGGTCGGGCCAGGTCAGCTCGACGTCGTAGTGGTCGGGGTGCAGGACGCCGCGCGCGGTGCGGGTCTTCTCCCAGGCGGGGAGCGGGCCGTTCCTCTCGGCGAGGTCGGCGGACGCCTCGTACGAAGCGAGCATGATGCGCTCGGCGATCCGGGTGGAGAGGGCGCGCGCCTCGGGCGAGTCGAACGGCAGCTTCAGCTGGAAGAAGACGTCCTGGAGGCCCATCGCGCCCAGGCCCACGGGCCGCCACTTGGCGTTGGAGCGCCCGGCCTGCTCGGTCGGGTAGAAGTTGATGTCCACGACGCGGTCGAGGAAGGTGACGGCCGTGCGCACGGTGGCGTCGAGCCGCTCCCAGTCGATGTCGCCGCTCGCCGTGTCGACGAACGCGCCCAGGTTCACCGAACCCAGGTTGCACACGGCCGTCTCACCGTCGTCCGTGACCTCCAGGATCTCCGTGCAGAGGTTGGAGGAGTGGACGGTGTGGCCCGGCTCGGCGGTCTGGTTGGCGGTGCGGTTGGCGGTGTCCTTGAAGGTCATCCAGCCGTTGCCGGTCTGCGCGAGGGTGCGCATCATGCGGCCGTACAGCTCACGGGCGGGGATGGTCTTCTGCGCGAGACCGGCCGCCTCCGCCTTCTTGTACGCGGCGTCGAACTCCTCGCCCCACAGGTCGACGAGCTCGGGCACGTCGGCGGGGGAGAACAGCGACCACGCCTGGTCGGCGGCCACGCGGCGCATGAACTCGTCGGGGATCCAGTGCGCCAGGTTCAGGTTGTGGGTGCGCCGGGCGTCCTCGCCGGTGTTGTCCCGCAGCTCCAGGAACTCCTCGATGTCGGAGTGCCAGGTCTCCAGGTAGACCGCGGCGGCGCCCTTGCGGCGGCCGCCCTGGTTCACGGCGGCGACGGAGGCGTCGAGCGTCTTCAGGAACGGCACGATGCCGTTGGAGTGCCCGTTGGTGCCGCGGATCAGGGAGCCGCGCGAGCGGATGCGGGAGTACGAGAGCCCGATGCCGCCGGCGTGCTTGGAGAGCCGCGCGACCTGGTGGTAGCGGTCGTAGATGGAGTCCAGCTCGTCGAGCGGCGAGTCGAGGAGGTAGCAGGACGACATCTGCGGGTGCCGGGTGCCGGAGTTGAAGAGCGTCGGCGAGGACGGCAGGTAGTCCAGACGGCTCATCAGGCGGTAGAGCGCGGCGACCTCGTCCAGGGCGCGCTCGGAGGCGTCCTCGGCGAGACCGGCGGCCACGCGCAGCATGAAGTGCTGCGGGGTCTCGACGACCTTGCGGGTGATCGGGTGCCGGAGCAGGTAGCGGCTGTGCAGGGTGCGCAGGCCGAAGTAGCCGAAGCGGCGGTCGGCGCCGTCGGCGAGCGCGGCGTCCACGAGGCCGTCGAGGGCTTCCGCGTGCAGGGTGGTGAACTCGGCGGTGCGGTCCGCGATCAGGCCCTCGCGGTGGCCGACGGCGACGGACTGGGAGAACGACGTGACGCCCTGCGAGGCGGCTTCCTCGCGGATACCGATGGTCAGGAGCCGGGCCGCGAGCTGGGAGTACGCGGGGTCCTCGGAGATGAGCCCGGCGGCCGCCTCGGTCGCCAGCTCCCGCAGCTCCACCTCGTCGGCCTTGGCCGAGCGGCCGCGCAGCGCGGCGGCGGCGACCCGGCCGGGGTCGGCGTCGGGGAGGTCGGCGGTGAGGTCGGTCAGGACGCGCAGCAGGGCGGTCCCCGGTCCGTCGGTGGTCTGCGCGGCCTGCTCGGCCTCGGCCTGCTTGCCGGCCTGCGCCGACTTCTGGGCCTGCGCTGACGCGGGTTCGGCGGGCGCGATGGTCACGTGGTGCTCTCCCTCGCTCGGCTCTGGGCCTTCGAGGGGGCGGGACGGCACGGACGCGCCCGCGCAGGGGCGACTCCGCGTCCACCAACCCATTCCGCGAGGCCCGGACGTCTCTGGCACCGGGACCGGACGGTCCAGGTGCGCTGTCGGCAGGTCGTCGGACTCACCGGCGCATGTTGCGGGCGCGAGCGCACAAATGCGTACCAGTACACCGTTGCGGGACAGTTCCGGACTTGCACCGGATTCCCCTGCGGCGACAGCGAGGACGAGCATACATCTTGTGCTGGCTTTCGGTGCCACCCCTAGATGTTGTGTCGGAGGGTAGCGGCGTTGTCGCGGGACGGGGCGCCCTGAACCTCAACTCGGGGGCGGGGCGTGGCATTCCAAGGGCGCGTCCGGTTGCCGCCCGGGGCCCGCTCGGAGGTGGCCGAGGCCCCGCTCAGAGGCCGCCCAGGCCCCGCTCGGCCGTCACTGCGGCGCCGTTCAGCCGCCCGCGCCCGGCGGGTCCTGGGGTGCGCCGTCGCCGTCGCGTGGGATGTCGCCGCGCTCCACCGGCGCGGCGGGGGAGGTCTTCTTCGGCAGTACGGCGTCCAGCTCGGCCGCGTCCGCGCGATGGGCCTTCTCGGCGGCGGCGCGCAGGGTGTCGCGGTCCACGAGGCCGGGGTCGGCGGAGAGCTGGATGCGCAGGCCGTGCTCGGAGCGGGCGTACTCGTGCCAGGAGCCGGACGCGTCGGTGCTGCCGGACGAGCCGGGGCCCGGCGTGCGGTACCAGCCCTTGCCGTCCTTCTCGCAGCGCTTCGCGGGCGGGTAGAGGCCTCGGCAGGACTTGTCGTCGACGGTGCCCCGCTCCACGCCGACCTTGATCTGTGCGCCCCCCTCCTTCGCCACGTACACCGCCTGGAAGCCGTCGTCCCCGAGGACGCCCACGGACTGCTCCGCCAGTGTGAACCCGTCGGCCTCGGTCACGTACACGTGCGCCGTCCGGGTCTGGGCGGCGCGGGCGCGGTCCTCCAGCTCGGCGCGGGAGGGCGTCGATCCGGCGGCGGAGCCCGGGTGCTCGGAGCCGCAGCCGGTGAGGGCCAGGGGCGCGAGCAGCAGCAGGGCGGCGGGGAGCAGGAGGCGAGGGCGCGGCATGGGCCCATTCTTTCGTACGCCGGTTCGGGGCCGGAGGCGGCACGGCGAAGGCCGCCGCGTCCCGAACGGAACGCGGCGGCCTCCAGGGTGGGCGGGAGCCCGGGACGTCAGTGCCCGGCGCCCACCTTCGGCAGTTCCACCGCCACGCCCTTGTCGCCGGCGTCCGCGGTGTAGTCCTCCGGGGACGTCTCGTCGACGCCGTCGGGGGCGCCCACGGCCTTCAGGACGAAGGTGAGGACGACGGTCACGACGACGTTCAGGACGAAGGCCGTCAGGCCGATGTAGCCGATCTCACCGATGCCCGGGATCTCCTTGGACGAGCCGCCGAAGTGCTTCTGCGTCGGCGAGGCGACCCCGTACGCGGCGACCGTCCCGTAGACCATGCCGACCGCCCATCCGGCGAGCAGCGCCCACCGGTGGAACCAGCGCGTGAACAGGCCGCCGACGAGCGCGGGCATGGTCTGCAGGATCCAGATGCCACCGAGCAGCTGGAAGTTGATGGCGACGGTCTTGTCCATGGTGAGGACGAAGGCGAGCGCGCCCACCTTCACCAGGAGCGAGACCAGCTTGGAGACCTTCGTCTCCTGGGCGGGTGTCGCGTCGGGCCTGATGAAGTCCTTGTAGATGTTGCGGGTGAAGAGATTCGCGGCCGCGATGGACATGATGGCGGCCGGGACGAGCGCGCCGATGCCGATGGCCGCGAAGGCGACGCCCGTGAACCAGTCCGGGAACATGTCCTCGAACAGCTGCGGGATCGCCAACTGCCCGTTCTCGACCTTCACCCCGGCCGCGATCGCCATGAACCCGAGCAGCGCGAGCAGTCCGAGCATCAGCGAGTACAGCGGCAGGATGGTGGTGTTGCGGCGGATCACGTCGCGGCTGCGCGAGGAGAGCGTCGCGGTGATCGAGTGCGGGTACATGAAGAGGGCGAGCGCGGAGCCGAGGGCCAGGGTCGCGTACGTCCAGGTGCCCGCTTCGCCCGGCACGAGGGAGCCGACGGGTTTGCCGGTGGCCTCGTTCGTCGCGGAGAACTTCTCGTTGGCCGCGCTGAAGATGTCGTCGAACCCGCCGAGCTTGATCGGGATGTAGATGATGGCCACCACGATCACGATGTAGATCAGGGTGTCCTTCACGAACGCGATCAGCGCGGGCGCCCGCAGACCGGACGAGTAGGTGTACGCGGCCAGCACGCCGAAGGCGATGAGCAGCGGCAGGTCCTTGATGAACCAGTTGGTGTCCTCGCCGCCGCCGACGCCCATCACGTCGAGGACGGCCTGGATGCCGACCAGTTGGAGCGCGATGTACGGCATCGTCGCGAGGATGCCGGTGACCGCCACGGCCAGCGAGAGCCCCTTGGACCCGAAGCGGCCCCGGACGAAGTCCGACGTCGTCACGTACCCGTGCTTGTGCGAGACCGACCAGAGCCGCGGCAGGAAGGTGAAGATCAGCGGGTAGACGAGGATGGTGTACGGCACGGCGAAGAAGCCGGCCGCGCCCGCCGCGTAGATCGCCGCGGGGACGGCCACGAAGGTGTACGCGGTGTAGAGGTCGCCGCCGAGCAGGAACCAGGTCACCCAGGTCCCGAACGACCGGCCGCCCAGGCCCCATTCGTCGAGGCTCTGCTCGTTCTCGGCCTTGCGCCAGCGGGACGCCAGGAAGCCCATGACGGTGACCGCGAGGAAGAAGAAGATGAAGACGGCGAGCGCGACGCCGTTCACGCCGTCGTTCACCGGGACGCACCTTCCTTGAGGGCCTTGCGGGCCCGCTGGTCACGCTGCCACAGCTGGTAGGCGATCATCGTGAGCGCGGTCGAGATCAGCACCCACAGCATCTGGTACCAGTAGAAGAACGGGATCCCGATGAAGGTCGGGTCGGCCTTCGCGTACGAACTCACCCAGAGCATGGCCACGAAGGGCGCCACGAGGCAGAGGGCGATGACCACGCGGACCGGCGTGACCACCGGCTGTCTCACTTCAGGCGCAACTGGCACTTCAGGCGCATCTGACATACCGCGGCTCCGTTCCCTCACTTATCCCGTTCTTAACGTGCGGGAAATCTAAGTCAGAGATCTCGCGGCATGGAACCCCCGTCCGTATAACGGACGGGTACCGGAAGTGCCGTCGTGCCTGCTCAGCAGCAGCGGAAGCCCTGTCTGGGGTCCGACTCCTGCCGGTCCGTCCGCATCCGCTCGAACGCGCGGCGGCTCGGCACGACGGCGTCCGGATGATCTTTGCGGATGTGCGCCACGTACCGCTCGTACGCGGACTCGTCGGTCAACTCCCTTACGTACCAACGGAGTCCGCGCAGCGCACGCAGGAGCGGACCGCTCATGACGAGCCCGCGGTTTCCCGCTCCCCGGCCGACGCCAGTTCCGCCTTCTCCTCCTTCGTGGCGAAAAGACCGGCGGGCGCGACCGTCTTGGACTCCACGAACGGCGCCTCGCTCAGCTTCGAGGAGAGCGGATCGCGGATGTGGCGGACGCAGATGCGGAGCGCGTCGGCGATCACGATCACGATGAGGAGCGCGAGCGCCGCCGAAAGGACGCCGTCCACGGTGGAGTTGGTGACGACGGTGTGCATGTCGTCCATCGACTTGGCGGGCGGCAGGACCTTGCCGTCGTCGATGGCGTCCTGGTAGATCGAGCGCTGCTTGAAGAAGCCGACGCGCGGGTCGCTGGAGAACACCTTCTGCCAGCTCGCGGTGAGCGTCACCGTCGCGTCCCAGACCAGCGGGATCCCGGTGATCCAGGCCCACTTGAGACGGCCGGACTTCACCAGGAGGGTGGTGCAGACGGCGAGGGCGACGGCCGCGAGCAGCTGGTTGGCGATGCCGAAGATCGGGAAGAGCTGGTTGATGCCGCCGAGCGGCTCGTGCACGCCGACCCAGAGGAAGTAGCCCCACAGGCCGGTCACGGCGGCGCTGGTGAGGACGAGGCCGGGCTTCCAGCTGATGTTCTTGAAGGGCTTGTAGACGTTGCCCAGCATGTCCTGGAGCATGAAGCGGCCCACGCGCGTGCCCGCGTCGAGCGCCGTGAGGATGAACAGCGCCTCGAACATGATCGCGAAGTGATACCAGAAGGCCTTCAGGGAGCCGCCGGTGACCTTGGAGAAGATCTCCGAGACGCCGATCGCGAGGGTGGGCGCACCACCGGTGCGCGAGAGCAGCGAACTCTCCTCCACGTTCTTGGCGGCCTGCGCCAAGTCCTCGGGGGAGATGGTGTATCCGAAGCCCGCGACGGCCTTCGACGCCTCCTGCACGGTGTCGCCGACCACGCCCGCGGGCGCGTTCATCGCGAAGTAGAGGCCCGGGTCGATGATCGACGCGGCCACCAGGGCCATGATCGCCACCGCCGACTCCATCAGCATGGAGCCGTAGCCGATCATCCGGACCTGCGTCTCCTTCTGGATCATCTTCGGCGTCGTACCGGAGGAGATCAGGGAGTGGAAGCCGGAGAGCGCGCCGCACGCGATGGTGATGAACACGAACGGGAAGAGCGAGCCCGCGAAGACCGGACCGTCGCCGCGCGAGGCGAAGTCGGTGACCGGGTCCATCTTCAGCGTCGGCAGCGCGATGAGCACGCCGAGCGCGAGCAGCACGATGGTGCCGATCTTCATGAACGTCGACAGGTAGTCGCGCGGCGCGAGCAGCATCCACACCGGCAGGATCGAGGCGATGAAGCCGTACGCCACCAGCCAGATCACCAGCGTCGACGGCGCGAGCGTGAACGCCTCCGCCCAGGAGGACTCCGCCACCCAGCGCCCCGCGATCAGCGCGAAGAGCAGCAGCGCGACCCCGATGAGCGAGACCTCGCTGACCCGTCCCGGCCGCAGGATCCGCAGGTAGAAGCCCATGAACAGGGCGATCGGGATGGTCATCGCGATGGAGAAGGTGCCCCACGGCGACTCCGCGAGCGCGTTCACGATCACCAGGGCGAGCACGCCGAGCAGGATGATCATGATGGCGAAGGCGGCGAGCAGCGCCGCGGCCCCGCCGAACGGGCCGATCTCGTCCCGCGCCATCTGACCGAGCGAGCGGCCGTCGCGGCGGGTGGAGAAGAACAGGACCACCATGTCCTGCACGGCCCCCGCGAAGATCACCCCCGCGATGATCCAGATCGTGCCCGGCAAATAACCCATCTGGGCGGCGAGCACGGGACCGACCAGCGGCCCGGCGCCCGCGATGGCCGCGAAGTGATGACCGAGCAGCACCCGCCGGTCGGTCGGGTGGTAGTCGATGCCGTTGTCGAGCCGCTCGGCGGGCGTGGCCCGGCGCTTGTCGACCTTGAGCACCTTGTACGCGATGAACTTCGCGTAGAAGCGGTAGGCGATGGCGTACGAGCCGAGGGCGGCGGCCACCATCCAGGCGGCGGACACCTCCTCGTCCCGGGAGAGGGCGAGTACGGTCCAGCCGGAGGCGCCGATCAGCGCGACGACTGTCCAGAGGGCGATGCTCTTGGGGTTCGCTGTGCGCACGGGCCGTCCTCCCGTTCACGATCTGCGGTGACGGGAGGACGGTAGGACACGAACGTGATCCGCGCTACAGGGCGGGCGGGATCAGTCCTGCGGTCGTTTGAGCCGGGCCACGAACTTGTACCGGTCGCCCCGGTACACCGACCGCACCCACTCCACCGGCTGGCCCTGGCCGTCCAGGGAGTGCCGCGACAGCATCAGCATGGGCAGGCCGACGTCGGTGCCGAGCAGGCCGGCCTCGCGCGGGGTGGCGAGGGAGGTCTCGATGGTCTCCTCGGCCTCCGCGAGGTGCACGTCGTACACCTCGGCGAGCGCCGTGTAGAGCGAGGTGTACTTCACCAGGGAGCGCCTGAGCGCGGGGAAGCGCTTGGCCGACAGGTGCGTGGTCTCGATGGCCATCGGCTCGCCGCTGGCCAGGCGCAGGCGCTCGATGCGCAGGACGCGGCCGCCGGTGGCGATGTCGAGGAGGCCGGCGAGGGTGTCGTCGGCGGTGATGTAGCCGATGTCGAGGAGCTGGGAGGTCGGCTCCAGGCCCTGGGCCCGCATGTCCTCGGTGTACGAGGTGAGTTGGAGCGCCTGCGAGACCTTCGGCTTGGCCACGAAGGTGCCCTTGCCCTGGATCCGCTCCAGGCGGCCCTCGACGACCAGCTCCTGCAGGGCCTGGCGGACCGTCGTGCGCGAGGTGTCGAACTCGGCGGCGAGCGTGCGCTCGGGCGGGACCGGGGTGCCGGGCGGCAGGGTCTCGGTCATGTCGAGCAGGTGCCGCTTCAGGCGGTAGTACTTCGGCACCCGCGCCGGACGTACCGACTTGCCGGGGCCCGAGCCCTCCGCCGTCGTGGCGGCGGCCGGGGTTCCCGTCACGGACGCTCCCCCCGTCACGGACGTGCCCGCCCCGGCCTGGGTACTGCCCGCCTCTGTGCCCATGCTCCGCCTTCCCGGCTCCTGTGCTGCTGTTGTCACCGGCTCCTGTGCTGTGGTCACCGGGTCCTCCGTCTGTCGCGGCTCACATCGTGGCACGGTCCGGGGCGAGGGGCTCCCTCCGCTCGTGCGAAGGGCGTGCGAGGCCGCGTTCCCGGGGTGACTCCGGGGGTGCGACACGGGCCCGTACCCACTCAGGTGTCGGTCCGATAACGGACGTGACTGCCCTTCTTATACACCCTTGACACCTATAAAGGTCTAGGCCAAGCTCCCCGTACTGGTCTACACCATTAAAGACCAGGTCCAGTCCCACGGGCAGTCTTTCGGTCCTCTTGGTCGCTGCGGGTGGGGGGTTGGCTGGCATCCAAAGGAGGATGACTGTGAAGCGCAAGCTCATAGCGGCTATCGGTGTCGCGGGCATGTTGGTCTCGGTCGCGGCGTGTGGCGGCGACGACAAGGACGACAAGAAGTCCGGGGCGGACGGCTTCAAGGGCGAGACGCTGACGCTCTGGGCCATGGACGGCTCGACGCCGGACCAGTGGCAGAAGGACGTCACGGCGGCCTTCGAGAAGAAGACCGGCGCGAAGCTGAAGTTCGAGGTCCAGCAGTGGAACGGCATTCAGCAGAAGCTGACGACCGCCCTCTCCGAGGAGAACCCGCCGGACGTCTTCGAGATCGGCAACACCCAGACCGCCGCGTACGCCAAGACCGGTGGCCTCGCCGAGCTCGATGACCTCAAGGAGAGCATCGGCGCCGACTGGACCGAGTCGATGAACAAGGCCTCGGTCATCGACGGCAAGCAGTACGCCGCCCCGTGGTTCGTCCTCAACCGCGTCGTCGTCTACAACAAGAAGGTCTGGGCCGACGCCGGCATCAAGAAGACCCCCAAGACCCGCGCCGAGTTCCTCAAGAACCTCAAGCAGATCGGCGAGAAGACCGACGCCGAGCCGATCTACCTGCCCGGCCAGAACTGGTACCACTTCGTCGGCCTGACCATCGGTGAGGGCGCCGAGCTGGTCAAGAAGGACGGCGACAAGTACGTCTCCAACCTCGACGACCCCAAGGTCACCGCGGCCATGAAGACGTACAAGCAGTTCGCGGACCTCTCCAAGGCGCCCAAGAACAAGGACGAGGCCACCCCGCAGCAGGCCGAGGTCTTCGCCAAGGGCAAGACCGGCGCCTTCATCGGCATGAGCTGGGAGGCCGCGACCGCGATCAAGGCCAACAAGAAGATCGAGAAGGACATCGGCTACTTCACGATCCCCGGCGCCACGGCCGACAAGCCCGAGGGCGTCTTCCTCGGCGGCTCCAACTTCGCCGTCGCCGCGACCAGCAAGAAGCAGGAGCTCGCCAAGGAGTTCCTGAAGATCGCGCTGTCCGACAAGTACGAGGGCGCGCTCGCCAAGGAGAGCGGGGTCATCCCGAACAAGAAGGCCCTGGAGTCCAACCTCAAGGGCAACGCGGCCGCCGAGGCCGCCGCTCCCGCCACCGCCGGCGGCGGCACCACCCCGCTGATCCCGGAGTGGGGCGCGGTCGAGAACCCGCCGAACCCGCTCAAGAACTACATGACCGCGGTGCTCAACGGTAAGTCGCCCGCCGACGCCGCCGAGCAGGTCGAGGGCGAGCTCAACAAGCGCCTGTCGCAGAAGCAGTAGGAACTCCAAGAACACTGACCCCGCCGGGGGCGGCGGGTGAACCGACCCCGCTGCCCCCGGCGTCCCCATGCGTTCTCCGCGCTGCCCGGCGCGCCCCTGCGTTCCCCGCGCTGCCGCGGCCGCCTTCCGCGCCGCCCACAGCGTTTCGCGTTGCCCACGAAAGAGATGGCGAGCATGACCGTGCAGAAGACCGAACGGCCGCCCTCCGGCCCGACGGAGGTGCAGACACCGGACGGCGGGTCACGACCAAGGGGCCCGCGCAGGTCCTCAGGACGTCTCGCCGGCCTGACGCCCTATCTGCTTCTTGCCCCCGCGATCATCGTCACCCTGCTGCTGCTCGGCTGGCCGCTGGTCAACAACGGGATCCTGTCGTTCCAGAACCTCAACATGCGGCAGTTCATTCTGCACTTGACCGAGTGGAACGGATTCGACAACTACAAGGAGATCCTCACCGGCGAGGACTTCTGGCGGGTCACCGGCCGCTCGGTCGCCTTCACCGCCGTCAACGTCGCGCTCATCATGATTCTCGGCACGTTGGTGGGACTGCTCCTCGCCCGGCTCGGCCGCAAGATGCGCACGTTCCTCCTGCTCGGCCTCGTCCTCGCCTGGGCGATGCCCGTCGTCGCGGCGAGCACGGTCTACCAGTGGCTGTTCGCGCAGCGCTTCGGCGTCGTCAACTGGGTGCTCGCCAAGATCGGCTTCGACTCGATGGCCGACCATGACTGGCTGGCCACGCAGTACTCCACGTTCTTCGTGGTCCTGCTGCTCATCGTCTGGATGTCCATCCCCTTCGTGGCGATCAACCTGTACGCCGCCACGACCACCATTCCCAAGGAGCTGTACGAGGCCGCGGCGCTCGACGGCGCCGGGGCCTGGAAGCAGTTCACCCAGGTGACGCTGCCGTATCTGAAGCCCTTCCTCTACGCCACGACGTTCCTGGAGATCATCTGGGTCTTCAAGGCGTTCGTGCAGGTCTTCACGATCAACGAGGGCGGCCCCGACCGGCTCACCGAGATCCTTCCCGTCTACGCCTACATCGAGGGCATGGGCAACCAGCACTTCGGCATGGGTGCCGCGATCGCGCTGCTCACCATCATCATCCTGCTGGCCATCACCTCGTTCTACCTGCGGATCGTGCTCAAGCAAGAGGAGGACGAGCTGTGAAGCGCTCGCTGATGGGCCGTCTGTGGCCCAACCTGGTCGCCGTCGTACTCTTCGTCTTCTGCGTCTTCCCCGTGTACTGGATGTTCGCGACGGCCTTCAAGCCGACCGGCGACATCATCTCCGAGGACCCGGTCTGGTTCCCGACCGACGCCACGCTCGAGCACTTCAAGACGGCGATGGACGCCGACCACTTCTGGACCATGGTCGTCAACTCCCTCACCGTGACGATCCTCGCGGTCGTCTTCTCCCTCATCATCGGCGTGACGGCGGCGTTCGCCCTCGCCCGGATGCGCTTCAAGGGCCGGCGCGGCTTCATCATCGGCTTCATGCTGGCGCAGATGGCGCCGTGGGAAGTCATGGTCATCGCGATCTACATCATCGTGCGCGACGCGGACATGCTGAACAGCCTGATCCCGCTGACCCTCTTCTACATGGTGATGATCCTGCCCTTCACCCTCCTCACGCTGCGCGGCTTCGTCGCCGCCGTGCCGAAGGAGCTGGAGGAGTCCGCCATGGTCGACGGCTGCACCCGGATGCAGGCCTTCCGCCGGGTGATCCTGCCGCTGCTCGCGCCCGGCCTGATGTCGACGTCGCTCTTCGGCTTCATCACCGCCTGGAACGAGTTCCCGCTGGTCCTCGTGCTCAACAAGGAAGCCGAGTCCAAGACCCTGCCGGTGTGGCTGTCCAGCTTCCAGACCGCCTTCGGCGACGACTGGGGCGCCACCATGGCCGCGGCCTCGCTGTTCGCCATCCCGATCCTGATCCTCTTCGTCTTCCTCCAGCGCAGGGCCGTCGCCGGTCTGACCGACGGCGCTGTGAAGGGATAACGCACCATGACCTCCAGCTTCACCTCCGGCGCCCCGGACACCCTGACCCGCGACGCCCTGACCGTCCTCCAGCCCGGCTTCGGCGGCACCACCGCCCCCGACTGGCTGCTGCGCCGCATCGGCGAGGGCCTCGCCTCCGTCGGCCTGTTCGGACGCAACATCCAGACGCCCGAACAGGTCGCCGCGCTCACCGCCCAACTACGGGCCGAGCGCGAGGACATCGTCGTCGCCATCGACGAGGAGAGCGGCGACGTCACCCGCCTCGAGGTGCGCACCGGCTCCTCCTTCCCCGGCAACCACGCGCTCGGCGCCGTGGACGACGTCTCGCTCACCCGGGGCGTCGCCGCGGAGCTCGGCCGCCGCCTCGCCGACTGCGGCGTCACCTTCAACTGGGCGCCGTCCGCCGACGTCAACTCCGACCCCGGCAACCCGGTCATCGGCGTACGCTCCTTCGGCTCCGACCCGGACCTGGTGGCCCGGCACACCGGCGCCTACATCGAGGGCATGCAGTCCTCCGGCGTCGCCGCCTGCGCCAAGCACTTCCCCGGCCACGGCGACACCGCGGTCGACTCGCACCACGCCGTACCGCACATCGACGTCGACGCGGACGTCCTGAACGCCCGCGAACTCGTCCCCTTCCGCGCGGCCATCGCCGCCGGTACGCGCGCGGTGATGAGCGCCCACATCAGCGTCCCCGCCCTCGACCCTGAGCTGCCCGGCACCCTGTCCCGGCGCATCCTCACCGACCTGCTCCGCGGCGAACTCGGCTTCGACGGCCTGATCGTCACCGACGGCATCGAGATGCGGGCCATCTCCGGGACCTACGGCATCGAGCGCGGCACCGTCCTCGCCGTCGCCGCGGGCTGCGACGCGATCTGTGTGGGCGGCGGTCTGCACGACGAGCTGACGGTCCTTCGGCTGCGGGACGCCCTGGTGGCCGCGGTCCGCGCGGGCGAACTCCCCGAGGAGCGGCTCGCCGACGCAGCCGCCCGGGTGCGCGCCCTCGCCGACTGGGCCTCGGCCTCGCGCCGGGCCGCCGCGGGGACCCAGGCCGACCCGGAGATCGGCCTGCGCGCGGCCCGCCGCGCCCTGACGGTCACCCACACCGAGTCCTCCGCGGGCACGCTCACCGAGGCGCCCTACGTCGCCGCCTTCACCCCTCTGGCCAACATCGCCGTCGGCGACGAGACCCCGTGGGGCGTCGCCGCCGAGCTGACCCGCCGTCTGCCCGGCACGGAGACCGGCTCCTTCAGCGGCGACGACGCGGGCGCCAAGGCCCTCGCGGCGGCGGGCTCCCGACGCGTGGTCGCCGTCGTCCGCGACGCCCACCGCCACCCGTGGATGGCCGCCGCCGTCGACCACCTCCTCACGGCCCGCCCCGACACCGTCGTCGTCGAGATGGGCGTACCCCAGTCCAAGCCCACCGGCTCCCTGCACATCGCCACATACGGCGCCGCGCGGGTCTGCGGGCAGGCTGCGGCGGAGGTCCTGACAGGCGCGTGAGCGCCTGCGGCGCGAGTCCGGGGTGGTTCGTTCACCCCCACCCCGGCCCGAGCCTGAGCCCGGCCCGAGCCTGAGCCCGGCCCGAGCCTGAGCCCGGCCCGAGCCTGAGCCCGGCCCGAGCCTGAGCCCGGCCCGAGCCCGAGCCCGGCCCGAGCCCGAGCCCCCGGTCCGAGCCTGATCGCGGCCCGAGCCCGAGCCCGGCCCGAGCTCGATCTCGCCCGATCCCGATGACCGGGCGGCACCTGTACGCAAACGGCGCCGGGCACCCCACCACTGGCGGGGCGCCCGGCGCCGTGTCCGTAACCGGCCGGAGGCCTAAAGCCCCTGCCACGCCGGCTTGTTGGCGTACGTGTGCCGGAAGTAGTCCGCCAGCTTCAGCTTGGACGCGGCGGCCTCGTCCACGACCACCGTCGCGTGCGGGTGCAGCTGGAGCGCCGAGGCGGGGACCACGGACGCCACCGGACCCTCGACCGTCGCCGCCACGGCGTCGGCCTTGCCCTCACCCGTCGCGAGGAGCACCAGGTGCCGGGCCTCCAGGATCGTGCCGATGCCCTGCGTGATGACGTGGTGCGGGACCTGGTCGATGTCGCCGTCGAAGAACCGCGCGTTGTCCACCCGGGTCTGCTCGGTCAGCGTCTTGATCCGGGTCCGCGACGCCAGCGACGAGCACGGCTCGTTGAACCCGATGTGCCCGTCCGTGCCGATCCCCAGCAACTGCAGGTCGACACCGCCCGCCTCCGCCAGCGCCCGGTCGTACGCCTCACACGCACCCTGCACGTCCGCGGCGCTGCCGTCCGGCCCCATGAAGGCCGACTCGTCGAGCCCGAGCGGCGCCACGACCTCACGCAGCACCACCGAGCGATACGACTCCGGGTGCCCGGCCGGCAGCCCCACATACTCGTCGAGCTGGCAGATCCGCGCCCGCGACGCGTCCACCTCGCCCGCGCGGACCTTCGCCGCCAGCGCCTCGTAGATGGGCAGCGGGGTCGAGCCGGTGGCGACACCGAGCAGGGCGTCGGACTTGCGGCGCACGAGGGCGGCCATGGCCTCCGCGATGAGCTCGCCGCCTGCCTTGGCGTCCGGGACGATGACAACTTCCACGCTGAGCCTGCCGATCTGGTGTAGGTGAGGAGCGGGACTGGCGCTCGGAGGAGTGTGGTATAGACCAATCTAGCAGAGCTGTACGGCCCAGGTGCAGGGGCTGGACGCCCGGGGTTGCAGGGGGCGGACGCTGGGGATTGCGGGGGTTGACGCCAAGGACGCCCACGACACCAGCGGTTTCCCAACCGCACACGCGTACGTCCACGTACGGCCACGTACGTCCATGCTCCGGCCCGAAGCCCGCCTCCGCCCGATGAGCCAGAACACCCTCGCCCGCCCCGGACTCCTGCCCACCGCCCCCCGACGACCGGCCTTCGGCGCCCGCCCCAACGACCGACCCTCGGCAACAGCCCGGCGACCTACCCCCCCACGGCGTCGAACTTGGCTCAGCCCGCAGCCGTGGACCCGCCCCCCCGGGCAGCCAGCCCCACCACCGCACCCCGCCTCCCGCGCAGGGCCCAGCCTCCCGCACGCACGGCCCCCAGCCCGGATCCGCCCCCCCACCCCACCCGGAGGGCAAGCGCTCCCGGCCAGTAGCAAGCACAGTGGGAAGCATGACTGCGATGTCGTCCTCCCCTTACAGCGAGCAGCCCGGCCGCATCATGTCCCGTGAGATGGCCGAACAGCCCGAGGTCCTGCGGCGGCTCCTCGGCACCGGTGCTCCGACGATCCACGAGACCGCCCGACAGGTGGCCGCGCAACGCCCCCGCTTCGTCCTCCTCACCGCCCGTGGCACCTCCGACCACGCCGCCCTCTACGCCAAGTACCTCCTCGAAGTCCGCCTCGGTCTGCCCTGCGGCCTCACCTCCATGTCCACGACCACGGCCTACGGCGCCAAGCCCGACCTCCGGGACGTCCTGGTCGTCACCGTGAGCCAGTCCGGTGGCTCGCCCGACCTCGTCGCCTCCACCCAGGCCGCCCGCGAGGCCGGGGCCATCACCCTCGCGGTCACCAACAACCCCGACTCTCCGCTCGCCGCCGTCTCCGAGCACCACATCGACATCCTCGCGGGCCCGGAGAAGGCCCTCCCGGCCACGAAGACCTACACCGCGTCCCTGCTCGCCCTCTACCTCTTCATCGAGGGGCTGCGCGACGGCGACGGCGCCGCCGCCGGCCCGCTGCCCGATCTCGCCGCCGACCTCCTGGCCCGCCAACCGGAGATCCGGACGCTCGCCGCCCGCTACCGCTTCGCCGAGCGCATGGTGATCACCTCTCGCGGCTACGGCTATCCCACGGCCAAGGAAGCCGCCCTGAAGCTGATGGAGACCAGCTACATCCCGGCCCTGGCCTACTCCGGCGCCGACCTTCTGCACGGCCCCCTCGCCATGGTCGACAACATCTCGCCGGTCATCGCCGTCGTGCCGGACGGCAGGGGAGGGGAGGCGCTCCAGCCCGTCCTCGACCGGCTGCGGGGACGCGGCGCCGACCTCGTGGTCATCGGGCCCAAGGCCCAGGTCGAGCAGGCCTCCGCCGGATTCGCCCTGCCGACGGACGGGGTCCCCGAGGAGGTCCAGCCCATCCTGGAGATCATCCCGCTCCAACTCCTCGCCTACGAGGTGACGATCGCCCGCGGCCAGGACCCGGACGCGCCCAGGGCCCTCGCCAAGGTGACGGAGACGAGATGAGATGAGGCGGGGCGGGTGATGGGGGAGGGGTGAGGCGGCGGGGAGGGGAGGGGTGAGGCGGCGAGGGGGGAAGGGCCTCCCGGTGGCCCGGTCCGGGGCGCACCCATCCTCCCGACGCCCGCCCGTGTCCTGCTCCTGCCCCGCCGGGCCGAGGCCCTTCAGCTCAGCGACCCGCCCGTCGCGTCGAGCCAGTGCCCCGTCACCCACCGCCCGTCCTCCGAGGCGAGGAACGCGACCGCGTCGGCTATGTCCTGCGGTGTCCCGACCTTGCCGAGGGCCGACATGGCCGCCGCGCCCTCCCACGCTTCCTTGTTCTCCTCGCCGCGCAGCCAGGCGGCGTTGACGTCCGTGTCCACGATGCCCGGGGCCACGGAGTTGACCGTGATGCCGCGGGCGCCGAGCACCTTCGACAGGTTCTGTGTGAAGACGTCCAGGGCGCCCTTGGTCATGGCGTACGTCATGATCTGCGGCATCACGGCGGCGCGGGAGAGGCCGGACGAGATGTTGATGACGCGCCCGCCGTCCCGCAGCCGCTCCGCGCCGAGCTGGGTGATGAAGAACGGCGCCTTGACGTTCACCGCGAACAGCCGGTCGTGCTCGTCCTCCTCCGCTTCCGTGAACGAGCGCGACGTGCCGATTCCGGCGTTGTTCACCAGGATGTCCAGGCCGTCCGCGTGCGCGTCGAACGCCGCCCACAGCGCTGCCGCGTCACCCGGCACGCCCAACTCCGTGCCGATCGCGAACGCGGAGCCGCCCGCCTGCTCGATCGCCGAGACCGTCTCCTTCGCGGCCGCCTCATTGCTGCCGTAGTGCACGGCGACCCGCGCGCCGTCCTGGGCCAGTCTCTCGGCGATCCCTCGCCCGATGCCCCGGCTTCCGCCCGTGACCAGGGCGGTCTTGCCCGCGAGCCGCTTCGCCCGCGCCCCGTCTCCCGCGCTCGGCTCCGCCGCCTCGGCAGTCTGCGCGGTGGTGGTCTTCTCCGTCAGCGCACCCATGATCAGGCGCCCCCCAACTTTCTCTAGCGGTCGCTACACAAAGAACCGTACCGGATCGCCGACCGCTTTTCTAGCGACCGCTATAGAATTTTCCCCATGGCGACGAAACAGCGAGGCAGGCCGCGCTCCTTCGACCGCGAGACGGCGCTGGAGAAGGCCCTGCGCCAGTTCTGGGAGCACGGGTACGAGGCGACGTCCGTCGCCGACCTCACCCGCGAGATGGGCATCGGCGCCCCGAGCCTGTACGCGGCCTTCGGTGACAAGCGGACGCTCTTCGAGGAGGTCCTGGTGCGCTACGCCGGCTCGTACGGAGCCTTCGGCGGGCGCGCGCTGGCCGAGGAGCCGACGGCCCGCGCCGCGATGGAGCGCGTCCTGCGCGAGGCCGCCGACTCCTTCACCGAGCCGGGGCAGCCGCACGGATGCCTCGTCATCCACGCGGCGACCAACTGCACCACGCCGGAGATCGAGCAGACCCTGCGCGAGCAGCGCAATGCGAACGTCGGGACCTTCGCGGCCCGCATCCAGCAAGGCATCGACGCGGGCGAGATCGCCGCCGGCGTCGACGCCGGGGACGTCGCCCGCTACGTCGGCGCGGTGTTCCAGGGCCTGTCCCAGCAGTCCCGCGACGGTGCCACCAGGGAGAACCTGCAGGCCGTGGTCGACCTGGCGATGCGGGCCTGGCCGGAGGCCTGAGCGCGGCCTGGGGGAGGTCCGGGGGAGGCCTGGATGAGGGCGGGCCGGGAGGAGGGCCGGGAGGCGGATCGGGAGTCGGAGCGGGCGGCGGTCGCGGAAGAGGTCGCGGCGGCGGTCGGGTGAGGTCCCGGCCCGGGCTCCCCGCCGGGCCCGGCCCTGCCCCTCATGCTGGCCCTGCCCCCGATTCTGGAGGAAGATCCGACAACAAACCGTGTCCCACGCATAGACATGGGAGAATGGTCTAGTCCACAATGCGGGAGTAAAGCTCCGCTCTTCCCGCACAGAAGAGCGGCCGAGGAGCCGGTGCTCTCTGCCCTGACCGCGCCGGGCACTCCTCAGTCGGCGGCCGGTACCGCACATTCTGGCTGCCGATGCACCTGAAGGGCCGCGGTGTTGGGGTCGGGTTGAGGGTCCCGCCCCGGCGCCGCTGCCCGACGGGGACCGGCGCCGCCACCACGTACGGCCGCGACCATCGACCCCGTACCGAACATCCCGTACCGGGAGACGAACACCCGGGCCCGTCCGGACCGCCAGGTACGCTCGCACACGTGCCCTCCATGAACGACCTCGTACGCCAGCACACGGCCCTCGGCGACTCCGACCTCGAGTGGCTCCATCTGCTGGTCTCGGAGTGGCAGCTGCTCTCCGACCTCTCCTTCGCCGACCTCGTGCTGTGGGTGCCCACGCGCGACGGCACGCGCTATGTCTCCGTCGCGCAGATGCGGCCCAACACCGGCCCGACGTCCTACCAGGACGACATGGTCGGCCACCTCGTCCCGCGCGGCCGCCGCCCGCTGCTCGACGCGGCCCTCGACGAGGGGCGCATCGTGCGCGAGGGCGACCCGGAGTGGCGCGAGGAAGTGCCGGTGCGGGTCGAGTCCATCCCCGTACGCAGGGAGGGGCGCGTCCTCGGAGTCATCGCCCGCAACACCAACCTCCTTACGGTGCGCACCCCTTCGCGCCTCGAACTCACCTACCTCCAGTCGGCGTCCGACCTCGCGCAGATGATCGCCGCGGGATCGTTTCCCTTCGAGGGGCAGCAGGTCGACATGGACGCCTCCCCGCGCGTGGGCGACGGACTGCTGCGCCTGGACGCGGACGGCATCGTCCAGTACGCCTCGCCGAACGCCCTCTCCGCGTACCACCGCCTCGGCCTCGCCGCCGACCTGGTGGGTCACCACCTGGGCAAGGCCACCGCCGAACTCGCCCCGTCCCGGGGCCCGGTGGACGAGGCCCTGACCAAGCTCGCCAGCGGCTGGGCGCCCCGCGAGTTCGAGATCGAGGGCGGCGACGGCGTGATCCAGCTGCGCGCCATCCCGCTCAAGCCCAAGGGGCCGCGCATCGGTTCGCTCGTACTGCTGCGGGACGTCACCGAACTGCGCCGCCGCGAGCGAGAGTTGATCACCAAGGACGCCACCATCCGGGAGATCCACCACCGGGTGAAGAACAACCTCCAGACCGTCGCCGCTCTGCTGCGCCTGCAGGCGCGCCGCATCGACTCCGTCTCCGGCCGCGAGGCCCTGGAGGAGGCGGTGCGGCGCGTGGGCTCCATCGCCATCGTCCACGAGACGCTCTCCCAGAACCTGGACGAGCGCGTGGAGTTCGACGAGATCGCCGACCGTGTCCTGGCCATGGTCGCCGAGATCTCGCCCGGTACGGTCACGGGTCGGCGCACGGGCCGTTTCGGCATCCTCGACGCCGAGGTCGCGACGCCGCTGTCGATGGTTCTCACGGAGATCCTGCAGAACGCCCTGGAGCACGGTTTCACGCAGGGGGAGACCGGCACCGTCGAGGTCTCCGCGGTCCGCGGCGGCACCGCGAAGGACGCCCGGCTCCTGATCACCGTCCAGGACGACGGCGTCGGACTGCCCGACGACTTCGACCCGCATCGCTCGGGCAACCTGGGCCTGCAAATCGTGCGCACCCTCGTCGAGGGCGAGCTGGGCGGCACGTTCGACATGGTCAAGGCGCCGGAGCGGGGGACCCGCGTCGTCCTGGACATTCCGGTACGCGGCGACAAGTAGCACCCGCACACAGCAAGGGCAGTGACAGACAGTGGCGGTCCCGCGTGGCGGGACACAGGGCGCCGCACACAGCAGGAAGCCCCGGACCGTGTCGGTCCGGGGCTTCCTGCTCACGTTGCGATGCGCATCGGGGGTACTGCGCGGCTGCGGCTCGGGGGCGGGGGTTGCGTACGCGCTGTCTACGGAGTAATGCCGTCAGGCACACGCGCCGCCAAGCTCAGGCTCGTAAGGGGCGTGGGCGTCAGGCGCTGGCCTGGCGCGCCCGGTTGCGGGCGGCGCGGCGCTTCATCGCGCGGCGCTCGTCCTCGCTGAGGCCACCCCAGACGCCGGAGTCCTGGCCGGACTCGAGCGCCCACTGCAGGCACTGCTCCATGACGGGGCAGCGACGGCAGACGGCCTTGGCTTCCTCGATCTGCAGCAGCGCAGGACCGGTGTTGCCGATGGGGAAGAACAGCTCGGGGTCTTCCTCGCGGCAAACGGCGTTGTGACGCCAGTCCATGGCTGCTACCTCTCCTTGGTCTTACATGAAGATTGCTTGTGAATGTGAACGCTTTCACGAATCCCCCCGCACGGGAAGGGTCGACTCCCAGTTGCCTGGGGCGGACCTTGTGGTGAGAGGAGGGGTTCTGGCGACCTGTAGAGGCCGATGTTGCGGGCCGTCCCGATCGCCATGTAGAGATTCGCAAACCTCGGCGGCGGATACAACCCCTTCCGGAAAGTTTTTTTTGATTCCTCGGTGTCGACTGAGTCACAGCCGTACTTCCATGGGGTGGATCCTGGCCTAAACGTTCGAGTGAAAGGACTTTAGGCCCTTCCACTCACACAATCACACGCAGTGCACGGCGTACGCCTGTGAACGTCACGCTCGTCCGCAGCCCCAGGTGGTCGCCGTCCATCTGGAGGGGGAGGGGCACCTTCGAATGCAAGGTGAAGTCCGTCAGGTCGTGCAGCGAGACGGCGTTCTTTCCGTGGGGCCCGCGTTCGGGTGTCGACCGCAGCAGCTGGGTGCCGTACCGGGCCACCGAAGCCGTCGAAAGACGCTTGAGTCCGAGCACGTCCAGGCCCGTCTCGAAGGACGCCTTCGGGGACGCGTACAGCGGGCGATTCCCCAGGTAGGACCAGGGAGAGGTGTTGCAGACTATGGACATCACGAGGTCCGTCACCGGCTCCTCGCCGGCCCGCTCCAGCGTGATCGACCCGTGCCGGCGGTCGCCCTCGCCGAGGAACTGGCGTACCACCTGGCGCACGTAAAGAGCGTGCGTCGAGCGCTTCCCGCGCTCCCGGTGCTGTTCGACCCGACCGACCACACCGGCGTCGAATCCCAGCCCCGCCGCGAACGTGAACCAGCGCGACGGCACCGCTTCGTCATCCGTCCCGGGGGTCCCGGAGACCCGGCCGAGGCTCACTGTGCGTTCACTTCCCTCACGCAGCGCGTCCAGGAGGGCGCCGGTCGCCTCCACGGCGTCGTTCGGCAGGCCCAGGGCGCGCGCGAAGACATTCGTCGAGCCCCCGGGGACGACGGCGAGGCGGGGCAGGTTCTCCGGAGAGGGGCCGTTGTGCAGCAGACCGTTGACGACCTCGTTGACCGTGCCGTCGCCGCCGAGGGCCACGACCAGCTCGATGTCCTTGCTCTCCGCGGCCTGTCGGCCGAGGTCCCGGGCGTGACCGCGGTACTCCGTAGTGACCGCTTCCAGCTTCATCTCGCTCGCGAGCGCGTGGATCAGTACGTCACGTGTGCGCGCACTGGTGGTAGTAGCCGCCGGGTTGACCACGAGAAGTGCACGCATGCGCAGCAGACTACCTAGGGGTCTTTACCTGGCCCAGACCGAGGTCTGGCCCGAACCATACCGACGTGCCGCTCCCCGGACGCCCGGGGCTACCCTCGATGCGTGAGCACTGAGCCGAAGACCACCCCCGAAGCCCCCGCGTCGGGCCCCCGCCCCGGGCGCCTCACGGCCGCCGCGGCGCTCGCCGCGCTGGAGGGCCTGGCCCTCGTCGTCGGCGGTGCCTACATGCTCGTCATGGGGCTCGCGGGCGACCCCGACAACCCGCGCCAGGCGACGACGGGCGGCGTCACGCTGATCGTCCTCGCGCTCCTTCCGCTGCTCGCCGCGCGCGGTCTGCTGCGGCTGCGCAGCTGGGCGCGCGGGCCCGCGATCATCACGCAGATCATGGCCCTGCCCGTGGCCTGGCAGCTGCTCCAGGCGGACAGCGCGATGATCCCCGGCGGCATCGCGCTCGCGGCGATCGCGGTCGCGACGCTGGTGCTGCTGATCCACCCCGCCACCACCGAGGCGCTCGGCATCGGCAGGCCCGGCGACGTACAAGAAGGCAGCAAGTAGCCGGTACGGACCGGCACGAGGTCGTACGGACGCCATTGGGGGCGGCGAGGACATCCTCGCCGCCCCCAATGGCGTCGCTGTGCGGCCGTGCGGTCCGCTCGCTCCTCGCTCACTCCTCCACGAGGAGCTTTTCGCGCAGTTGCGCCAGGGTGCGCGCGAGCAGCCGGGAGACGTGCATCTGGGAGATGCCGACCTCCTGGGCGATCTGCGACTGCGTCATGTTCCCGAAGAACCGCAGCAGCAGGATGCGCTTCTCGCGCGGCGGCAGGTCCTCCAGGAGCGGCTTGAGGGATTCGCGGTACTCGACGCCCTCAAGGGCCTCGTCCTCGGCGCCGAGGGTGTCCGCCACGGCCGGTGACTCGTCGTCCGTGTCCGGGACGTCCAGGGACAGCGTGGAGTACGCGTTCGCCGACTCCAGGCCCTCCAGGACCTCCTCTTCGGAGATCGCCAGCTTCTCGGCCAGCTCGTGCACGGTCGGGGAGCGGCCGTGCAGCTGCGACAGCTCGGCCGTGGCCGTCGTCAGCGCGAGCCGCAGCTCCTGCAGGCGCCGCGGCACCCGCACCGCCCAGCCCTTGTCGCGGAAGTGGCGCTTGATCTCACCGACGACCGTCGGGGTGGCGTACGTGGAGAACTCGACGCCGCGGTCCGGGTCGAACCGGTCCACCGACTTGATGAGGCCGATCGTGGCGACCTGGGTCAGGTCGTCCAGGGGCTCGCCGCGGTTGCGGAAGCGGCGGGCCAGGTGCTCCACGAGCGGCAGATGCATGCGGACCAGCTGATTGCGCAGCTCCGCGTACTCCGCGCTGCCGTTCTCCAGGGCGCGCAGCTCGACGAACTTCGCCCGCGCGCCGCTGCGGTCCTGTGGATCGTGCCGGCTGTGCTGCTCGTGCTCGCTCATCGTCCCGCCCGTCACCCGCCGCCGCCCTTCTGGGGAATCGCCCCCAGTGCTGGACGCCCGGGGGGACCCCCTGCGTGCGGCGCCTGCTTGGTCCTGTCGCCCGCCCGGGCCGGACAGCTCGTCGGTCCCGTCCCCGGCGGTCGGCTCTGCCTGCTCTCGCGCGGCGGCCGTCCCTGCCGCCGCCCGCTGACCCTGCTGCTCCGGGTCCTGTGGGTGCGGCCTGGCCTGCTGCTCGGGGATGCCGCCCGGGGCAGGCCCCGGCTCCACCGGACCGCGCCCGGAGGCCGGACGCGTGCCGCCCCTGCCGCGGGCGGGCAGACCGTGTGTGCCACGTGTGCCGCGCTCTTCGTCCCGCACCGGCCCGTCCCCGTTCCTCACGCCGGCCCGGGTCCCGCGCCGCGCTGTTTGTAGAGGCTGATCGAAACGGTTTTGTCGTCGGCGACCGAGGAGTTCACCTTGCCCGCGAGGGCCGAGAGGACGGTCCATGCGAAGGTGTCGCGCTCCGGGGCACGGCCGTCCGTGGTGGGCGCCGAGACGGTCACCTCCAGGGAGTCGTCGACGAGCCGGAAGACGCAGCTGAGCACGGAACCGGGCACGGCCTGCTGGAGCAGGATCGCGCACGCCTCGTCGACAGCGATGCGGAGGTCCTCGATCTCGTCCAGGGTGAAGTCCAAGCGCGCCGCGAGGCCGGCCGTGGCCGTACGCAGCACCGACAGGTAGGCACCCGCAGCCGGAAGGCGGACCTCCACGAAGTCCTGATTCCCGGGCTCGCCTGCGATCTGGGACACCCTCACCTCCAAGGTGGTACAAGCACTTTCGGGGCTCCGGCCGTCGCGCCGCGGCGGTCCGGACTGCGTCACACGGGTGACGCACCACGTTTTTCAGCGGTGACGCTACCGCGCTGCTCAGTTCCGTGTCCCGGGGCCCCACCCCGTTGCTGTCACTCATAGTAAGCCTACGGGTACGGACAGTGGCTAGGGGTTTCGCGGACCCAATTGGAAAGAACGAGCGTCGGGTTGACGTACCCAGGCCTCAGACGATCGAACCGTCGACAAAGCACCAACGCCACTTCTCGCCGGGCTCGAAGGTCCGCATCACCGGATGCCCGGTCTCCTTGAAGTGCGCCGTCGCGTGCTGGAAGGGCGAGGAGTCACAGCAGCCCACGTGCCCGCAGAGCAGACACAGCCGCAGCTGCACGGGGTGGCTGCCGGCCGCGAGACATTCCAGGCACGTTTCGCTCAGGGGGGCAGGTTCGGGGTGGGGCAGCGCGCTGACGTGCGAGCACTCGTTCATGATGGCCAGGTTACGACGGGAGAGCGGACGGCGGAGGGCCTAGCCGATGGACGTATTGCCCCTGGTGGCGCTGATCGCCGCGAGCGCCGCGGTCGCGGGTGCCGCACGCCGCACCCCGGTGCCCGCGCCGCTGCTCCTGGTGGGCGTGGGCCTGATCGCGGCGTACGTACCCGGGGTCCCGGAATACCACCTCGACCCGCATGTGGTGCTGCCGCTGATCCTGCCGCCGCTGTTGCACACGGCCGCCCTGGAGAGCTCGTATCTGGATCTGCGGGCCAATGTGCGGCCCGTCGCGCTCCTCTCCGTTGGTTACGTTCTGTTCGCGACACTGGTCGTCGGCTGGCTCGCCTATCTGCTGATCCCCGATCTTCCGCTGACCGCCGCGCTCGTCCTGGGCGCGGTGATCGCGCCGCCGGACGCCGTGGCGGCCACCGCCATCGCGCGCCGTGTGGGACTGCCCTCGCGGATCACGACGATCCTCCAGGGCGAGTCCCTGGTGAACGACGCCACCGCGATCACCGCCTACAAGGTGGCGCTCGCGGCGGCCGTCGGCGAGGGCGCGAGCTGGGGCGGCGGCATCCGGGAGTTCCTGGTGGCCGCGGTCGGCGGGATCGGCGTGGGGCTGATCCTGATGGTGCCGATCCACTGGCTGCGCACCCACCTGAAGGAATCGCTGCTGCAGAACACGCTGTCGCTGCTCATCCCCTTCGTCGCGTACGCCGCCGCGGAGCAGTTCCACGCCTCCGGAGTGCTCGCCGTGGTCGTGGTGGCCCTCTACTTGGGGCACCGTTCCTGGCAGGTCGACTTCGAGACGCGACTCCAGGAGGCCGCGGTCTGGAAGGTCGTGGGCTTCCTCCTGGAGTCGGCGGTCTTCGCGCTCATCGGGCTGCAGCTGCCCGTGGTGCTCGGGGAACTCGGCGAGTACAGCGTCGGGCAGGCGATCTGGTACGCCGTCGCGGTGTTCGTGTGCGTCGTGGTGGTGCGCTTCGTGTGGTCGTATCCGGCGACGTACCTGCCGCGTGCGCTGTCGGCGCGGATCCGCGAGCGCGAGGGCGACATGGACTGGCGGCGGCCGCTGATCGTCAGCTGGGCCGGGATGCGGGGCGTGGTGTCCCTCGCGATCGCGTTCTCCATCCCGCTGATGACGGACGACGACGAGCCGTTCCCGGGCCGCAACCTCGTGCTCTTCCTGACCTTCACGACGGTCATCGGGACGCTGGTGGTCCAGGGGCTCTCGCTGCCGTGGCTGATCCGGGTCCTGAAGGTGCCGGGGCGGGACGCGCAGGCGCAGACCCTGGCCGAGGCGCAGGCCCAGAACGCCGCCTCGCAGGCCGCGGAGGCCCGGCTGCGGGAGCTGATGCAGGACGAGCGCAACCGGCTGCCAGGGCCCCTTGAGGACCGTCTGCGCACCGTTCTCGAGCGGCGCCGCAACTCGGTGTGGGAGCGGCTCGGCCAGCCCAACCCCGTCACCGGGGAGTCCGTGGACGACACCTACCGCAGGCTCGCGCGCGAGGCGATCGCCGCGGAGCGCGAGGTGTTCGTACGGATGCGGGACGAGCGGCGCATCGACGACGAGCTGCTGCGGACCCTGCTGCGGAAGCTGGACCTGGAGGAGGCGGCGGCCCACCGGGAGATCGAGGAGTGAGCGGAGGGCTGCCTCGCGAGGCCGGGGCGGGCCGGATGGTCCAGGGGCGGGTCAGCCGGGCGGCGTGCCCGTGATGACGGCCGTGACCGTCGTCCCAGGGGCGAAAGCGCCCTCTTCGGAGAGCGCGGTCAGCGCGTACAGGAGCTTGGCCACGTACACGCGCTCCACAGGGAGACCGTGGCGCTGCTCGAAGTCGTCGGCGAAGGCGGTGAGTTCGCCGGTGGTGCGGGCGTAGCCGCCGCAGTGGAAGCGGTCGTCGAGGGTCCAGTTGGTGCCGGGGGCGCCGAAGGCGGCGCGTTGCAGGCCCGCTATCTCGGGGCCCAGGAAGTCGCCCTTGAGGACGGGTATGCCGAGCGCGCGCTGGCCCGGGGCGAGGCCCGCGGCCAGGCCCGCGAGGGTGCCGCCGGTGCCGCAGGCGACGGCGGCGACGTCGGTGTGGCCGCGCAGCTCCGCGCCGAGCGCCGTGCAGCCCTGGACGGCGAGGGAGTTGCTGCCCCCTTCAGGGATGACGTACGCGTCCTCGGTGGCCGTCTGCCGCTGGAGCGCGGCCAGGACCGTGGGATCCGTCTTCTGCCGGTACGTCGATCTGTCGACGAAGCGCAGCCGCATGCCGTCCGCCGCGCACCGGGCGAGCGACGGGTTCAAGGGGCGGTCGGCCAGCTCGTCGCCGCGCACCACGCCGACGGTGGCGAAGCCCAGCAGGCGGCCCGCCGCGGCGGTGGCCCGCAGATGGTTGGAGTAGGCGCCGCCGAAGGTGAGCAGCGTCCGGTGGCCCGCCGCGCGCGCTCGCTCCAGGTTGAGGGCGAGCTTGCGGTACTTGTTGCCGGGCAGGTCCGGGTGTATCCGGTCGTCGCGCTTGAGGAGCAGGCGGACGTCGCGGGCCTCGAAACGGGCGTCCGTGACCGGCTGGAGCGGAGTGGGGAGCCGGGGCCGCAGGGCGGAGGTGGGCGGGGTGGGGGGCACCCCGCCATTCTCCCTCGTGGTGGGCGGGCCGGGTCTGGTGGAGCGTGGCGGAGCGAAGGTGGGGGGTTGGGGGAAGAGGCGCGGAAAGGGGAAAGCGCCTGGTCGGGGCCTCGCGGACTGCTTGAGTCGTCCGAGGCCTCGCGGACTACTTCAGTCGCTCTCCGATCCGCTCCCGCATCGAGTCCATCGTGAACCCCTTGGGGTCGATCTTCCCGGGCTGCCACTCCAGGTGACCGATGACGGAGCGCTCGGTCCAGCCGTGGTGGCGGCAGACGGCGGCCGAGACCCTCTCGATGGCGTCCAGCTGCTCCTCGGTCCAGGGGTCGTCCCCGTCGCCGAGGTTCTCGCACTCGAAGCCGTAGAAGTGGCGGTTGCCGTCGGTGTTGGCCTCGTTGTCCGGAGGGAGGCGCTTCTCCGCGATGACGGCGCGCAGGACGTCGTCGTCGCCGAGTCCGGCGTGGTTGGAGCGGCCGTAGCCGACGAGGTGGACCCGGCCGTCCTTGGTGATGACGCCGTGGCAGAGCGGGCCGGGCAGGGTGGAGTGGCCGTCACGACAGATGCGCACGGTCTGCTCCGTGCCGGACGTGACCGTGTGGTGGATCATCACGCCGTGCACCGGACCCCAGGGGCCCACGTGATTGCGGTTGTGCTCGCGCCAGTTGCCGACTTCGACGACCGTGACGCCTTCGTCCTTCAACAGGGCCAGGAACCTGTTCGCGGACATGGGTGGGGCCATGACCGCCTCCTTTGCGGGCGCGACGGTCGCCGGTCGCGAACCGCCTCGTACGCAGCTTGTACCGGAACCGCCGGTGCCCGAACCATCTGTTCGGGCACCGTGCGAGTCGTTCCGGTCAGCCGAAGGGGCTGGTCGGCGCGGGTCGGTCAGGCGCGCAGGAAGCCGTCGCCGTGCGTCGCGATGTGTGTCTCCAGGGCGGAGAGCGCCTGCTGGGTGGCGTCCGGAGTGCCGCTGCCGCGCCGCTCCGCGTAGTACGCCGCGCCGAGCTGCTTGAGCAGGTCGTTGCCCGCTCGCTGCGCCTGGACGTCGTCCAGCTTCTGCTTGCCCTGGGTGAGACCCTGCTGCACCTGTTCTCTGGCGCGGTCCAGGAAGCCTGCCATGTCGCTTCTCCCGATGGTTCGGTGCTGATGGTGCGTACGCTGCGCTCGCCCTTGTGAACGAACGCACGGATCTTGGAGTTCCCCCTCGCCCCGCCGCCGTACCCGGTGCGCGCCCGTGTCAGCCGGTCGGCCCGCACCTCAGGGGTTGGCCGGAATCATTCGGCTCGGCGGCTGATATTCCGCTTCTGGGGACGCGCGGAGCGCCGTCGTCGAGGGTCCTGGACGGACGTACGAGGGATCGGGCCTGGTTAGCGGCAATGTGCCCCGTCCACCTCGATCCATTCCCGCTCATTTGTGTAATGGCGCCCGTACTCAGCGTGCTGGAAGGGTTGCGAGCCAGGTCAGCGCATTGATTGGGAGGGCATTGTCCATGTCGGTAGGCGAAGAGATCCGTTCGGAGCAGGACCAGCCGCAGCAGAGTCTCGGCACATCCGCCGCGCGGAATCTGGCCACCACCACCAAGTCCGCACCGCAGATGCAGGAGATCAGCTCCCGCTGGCTGCTGCGGATGCTGCCCTGGGTGCAGGTGCAAGGCGGTACGTACCGGGTGAACCGCAGGACGAGCTACTCGGTCGGGGACGGCCGTGTCACGTTCGTCAAGACGGGAGATCGCGTCGAGGTGATCCCCGCCGAGCTCGGCGAGCTGCCGGTTCTCCGGGACTTCGAGGACCAGGAGGTGCTCGGCGAGCTGGCGCGCCGCTGCCAGCAGCGCGAGTTCGAGGCGGGCGGGGTCCTCACGTCGTTCGGCAGCCAGGCCGACGAGGTGTTCCTGCTGGCCCACGGCCGCGCCGAGAAGGTGGGCACGGGGCCCTACGGAGACGACACGGTCCTCGGCACGCTCGCCGACGGCGCGTACTTCGGCGAGCAGGCCCTGATCGACCCGGAGACCATCTGGGAGTACACGGTCCGCGCGGTGACGGCCTGTACGGTCCTCACGCTCCCGCGCCAGGACCTGGAACAGGTCGCGGAGCGCTCCGAGTCCCTGCGGGCCCACCTCGACCGCCTGCGGGCCGTTCCGGCCCAGCGCACCAACAACTACGGAGAGGCCCCCATCGACCTCTCCGCGGGCCACGTGGGCGAAGCGGTCCTGCCGGGCACGTACGTGGACTACGACGCGCGACCGCGCGAGTACGAACTGAGCGTCGCCCAGACCGTGCTGCGCATCCACACGCGCGTGGCCGACCTCTACAACCAGCCGATGAACCAGACCGAGCAGCAACTGCGGCTGACCGTGGAGGCACTGAAGGAGCGCCAGGAGCACGAACTCATCAACAACCGGGAGTTCGGACTCCTCAACAACTGCGAGTACGACCAGCGCCTGCAGCCGCACGACGGCGTACCGAGCCCCGACGACATGGACGAACTGCTCACGCGCAGGCGCGGATCGAAGCTGTTCCTCGCGCACCCGCGCGCGATCGCCGCGTTCGGCCGCGAGTGCAACAAGCGCGGCCTCGTCCCCGAGACCATCGAGGTGTCCGGCAACCGCATCCCCACCTGGCGCGGCGTGCCGATCTTCCCGTGCAACAAGATCCCGGTGACCGAGGAGCGCACCTCCTCGATCATCTGCATGCGTACGGGCGAGGACGAGCAGGGCGTCGTCGGGCTGCACCAGGCGGGCATCCCGGACGAGATCGAGCCGAGCCTGTCCGTGCGCTTCATGGGCATCAGCGACCAGGCGATCATCTCCTACCTGGTGTCGACGTACTACTCCGCGGCCGTCCTGGTGCCGGACGCGCTCGGCATTCTGGAGAACGTCGAGATCGGCCGGTGGAGGTGAGGCGACGCCCTGCCGGGACGGGCGGCGGGCAGCCGCCCGTGTCCGCGGGCGCGCCAGCGGGTAGGCCCCTGGCGTACGCGCCCGCAGGCCCAGGATCCGCCACCGTCCGCCGCCCCGCCGGAGTGAGTCCATGACGGACACCACGGACATGACGGAACGCGTGCCCCGCGCGCGAGGGCAGGCCCTCGGGGAGGGGTACGAGGCCGCGGAGATCCTGACGTCCGCACGCCTGTGCGTCGACCCGGAGCTGCGCGCCGCGGTCGACTCCCTGCCGGGTTCGCTGCGCCGCATCGCGCTGTACCACTTCGGATGGGAACACGCCGACGGCACGCCCGCGGCCGGGAACGCGGGCAAGGCCATCAGGCCCGCCCTCGTCCTGGCCGCGGTCCGGGCCATCGGCGGGGACCCGCTGAGCGCGGCGAGGGCGGCCGCCGCCGTGGAGCTGACGCACAACTTCACGCTGCTCCACGACGACGTCATGGACCGCGACGCGACCCGCAGACACCGCCCCACCGCGTGGACCGTGTTCGGCGACGCCGACGCGATCCTCGCCGGGGACGCGCTGCAGGCCCTTGCACAGCGGCTGCTCGCCGAGGACCCCCACCCGGGGGCCCCGGCGGCGGCCGCCCGCCTGGCCGCCTGCGTCGTCGAGCTGTGCGCGGGACAGCACGCCGACTGCGCCCTGGAGAGCCGGGGCCCGGACGAGGTCTCGCTCGCGGAGTGCCTGGCCATGGCCGAGGCCAAGACGGGCGCGCTCCTCGGCTGCGCCTGCGCGATCGGCGCGGTGTACGCGGGCGCGGGAGCCGACACGGTGGAGGCGCTCGACGCGTTCGGCCGGCAGGCGGGGCTCGCCTTCCAGCTCATCGACGACGTGATCGGCATCTGGGGGGACCCCGTGCGCACCGGCAAGCCCGCGCGCGCGGACCTCGCCGCCCGCAAGAAGTCGCTGCCGGTGGTCGCCGCGCTGGCCTCCGGCACGCCCGAGGGGGCGGAGCTCGCCGACTTGTACGGCCGGGAGCCGGACCAGGGCGACCTGGAACGGATGGCCCGCGCCGTGGAGGGGGCGGGGGGCCGCGACTGGGCGCAGCTCCACGCCGCGGACCGGATGTCGAGGGCGCTCGGGGAACTAGCCCGCGCGGTCCCCGACCCGGAGCGTGCGGGTGGCCTGCTGGCACTCGCGGAGTTCGTCACACGCCGGTCGCACTGACCGTCCGGGGGCTTTCGGCGGGGCGTGAGAGGGGGCGCTCCGCCGGGGGTTCGACGGTCGTCCAAGGGCAGCCGGTGATGCGGGAGGGGGTGGGGCGCTGCCGGTCGGCGTGCGGTCAGGGGGCCGTACGCCGACCGGCTCGCCGTGCGTCGCGGGGCGGCCGGTGCGGGTCCGGGCGGCGTGGTCGGCCGCCTCCGAACCGGTGCCCGCACGACCATCGTCGTGCGCGAAGTGATCACTTAGGCTGCAACCGGCCGCGCCGGGCCCGGGGTTGACGGCCGCGAGGCGGGCCGGGCCCCGGGGTTGCCGGGTCCGGGTCGGCCGGCCCCGGGGCGAGGGCGATGTGGCGAGGACGAGGCGAAGGGGGAGACGTCGTGGGCGTGCCGATCCGGAGAGCCGAGGAGAGCGACCGGGCCGAGGTGGTCGGGCTGCTCGACGAGGCGTTCATGTGGGATCCGGTGAGCAGTTGGGTGTTCCCGGACGAGGAGTGGCGGCGGAAACGGCACGGCGGGCTGATGGAGGCCTTCCTCGACATGGCCCTCGCCGAGGGGTACGTCGACATCGCCGAGGACGGCTCGGGGGTCGCCCTGTGGTGGTCCGTGCCCGCGGGCCCGGCGCCCGAGGGCGCCGCCGACGGGCCCGTGCACCTGCGGCAGGTCGTCGACCCGGGCAACGAGCGCGTCGAGACGATCGGCCGCCTGACGATGGAGATCCACCCGTCCGACCGGCCGCACCAGTACCTGCACATGATCGGCGTGAAGCCGGAGCGGCAGGGGAAGGGCATCGGTTCGGCGCTGGTCGCGCCGGTGCTCGCGCGGTGCGACCGCGAAGGGCTGCACGCCTACCTGGAGGCGAGCAGCGTGCGCGGCCGGGAGCTGTATCTGCGGCTCGGCTTCACCGACCTCGGCAGCGCCCTCGACCTGCCGGACGGGCCGCGGATGTGGCCCATGTGGCGCGAGCCGCAGGTGGTGTGACGGCCGGCTCACGGTTCGGCCCCGGAATCGGCCCTGGCGCAGAGAGCCAGGACCCCGGGGCCGATTTTTTTGTGGCTGTTCCGGAGAAACACTTGAAACCACTGCGAGTGAAGCACTATAAATGCAGTTGTTCGAGCCGAGGTGGCCACGGCCACCCCGCCTCACCCCTACTGTCATCTGCGGAAAGAGAATCAGCTTGCGAAAGCTCACCTACTTCGTCGCCGTCTCGATCGACGGGTTCATCGGTGACCCGAGTGGCGACGCCAACTCCTTCATGCCGTTCGTGGACGAGGAGTTCCTGGGGTTCCTCAAGTCCGAGTACCCGGAGACCGTCTCCGCGACCGGACGCAGGATCCTCGGCTTCGGCGACGACGTGCCGAACCAGAAGTTCGACACCGTCATCCAGGGCATGGGCAGCTACCAGCTCGGCCTGGACGAGGGCGAACCGAGCCCCTACGGACACCTGCGTGAGTACGTCGCCTCCCGCAGCATCGGGACGTCGCCCTCCGCGAACGTCGAGATCATCACCGACGACCTGCTCGGCAAGGTCCGCGCGCTCAAGGCCGAGGACGGCGAACTCGGCATCTGGCTGTGCGGCGGCGCGCAGATCGCCGGTCAGCTGATCGACGAGGTCGACGAGCTGGTGCTCAAGACCTACCCGGTGCTGCTCGGCTCGGGCATGCCCATGTTCGCGGGCGTGGAGTCCGCCGTCGGAGAGTTCGAGCTGGCCTCGTCCCGGGTCTTCGGCAACGGCGTCGTCGTCCGTACGTACTCCCGCAAGCGCGGGAAGAACTGACCGCTGGGCTGTCCGACCTCGGGAAACCGCCCTACCCTGGGGTTATGGGCAGCGATGGACGCCGGTCCGGCCCCCGTCCGCAGAGCGACCCCGTGTGCAAGCACTGCGGACGGCCCGTCGGTACGGCCATCAAGCGGCGCAAGGTGCTCGGGGCGTACGTCCCGGTGTGGGGCCCGGCCCCTTGCCGCAACCCGGAGTGCGACGCGTGCGTCGTCGACGAGCCGGACGAGAAGCCGCGCGCGGGCCGCGGCCACAAGAGCAAGTACAAGCGCGGGCATCTGCCGAGGTATGCCCCGGAGGCAGGCACCAAGGCCGCCCCGGACCCCGGCGAGAAGCCCGCGCCGAAGATCGACCTGGAGCCCGGCGCGACCGCGGCCGACCCCCGGGCCGCCCCCGACCCCCAGGCCGCACCGCGGGCGGAGCCGCAGCCCGGCCCCTAGCCCGGCCCTCCGTGCCGGTCCCGACGCCATCCGCGCCCACCCCGACTGTCAGTGGGCGCGGTTAGGGTTCTGCGCATGAAGGTGACGTGGGGGGTGCGAGGGTCACGCCGCGTGGCTGTCGCAGTGGCCGTCGTGGCGCTGGCGGCACTGGTGAAGTGCGGGTCCGCGGCGGGCGGATCCGGTGGGGACGCCGCGCGTGACTCGGGCGTGCCCGAGGTCGACGACGAGAAGGACCTGTCCGGACTGCCGCTGGAGCGCTACGAGTTCAGTGTGCGTGACGACGAACTCCGGGAGCGGGCGGCCACCCGCTTCACCCAGCGCTGCATGCGGTCCCGCGGCTTCGCCGACTTCCCCCGGCAGTGGCGCGAGCAGAACATCGAGATGTCCAACTCCCTGTGGGCGGTGGCTGTCTCGACGACCTTGCACGGCTCGCTGGATCTCGACGGCGCACGCACCCGGGGCTACGGCATCGACCGTGAGGCGCTCAAGAAGCTCAAGAAGAAGCGCGAGCCGAAGGGACGCCTGGTCACGTCGGACGAGTACAGCGCGCTGCACGCGGCCAAAGGCGGCTGCGCCCAGGTCGGGGCGCGGCGCGTGCTGGTGGGCGTCAAGGACGAGACCCGCATGACGGCGTACGTCGTCGGCCGGCGCGCGGCGATCGACAAGGCCGTCGCCAAGGACCCGCGGATGCGCCGCGCCCTCGACACCTGGGCGGACTGCGTCGTCGACAAGGGCTTCAAGCGGTACGCGAGCCCCGAAGCGGCCTTCCGCGACAAGGCGTGGCACCGAGGCGACAACGGTGACACCCGGCGCACCCGGCGCGAGCGGGACACGGCGGTCGCCGACATCGAGTGCAAGCGCGAGCACAACACCGCCGGGGTGTGGCGGGCCGTCACGGCCGAGCGGCAGCGACGCGACATATCCCGGCACAGATCCGCGTACGAAGCCGTGCGCGCCGACCAGGAAAGGGTGCGGTCGACCGTGCGGAGCGTGCTGGGGGCCGGTGGATGAGCGAGAGCGTGCCCGGAGCCCCGTGGATCAGCGTGAGTGCGCTGGGAGCCTGTGGATGAGCGGCCACAGGCGAATACCTTCCCCGTCCCCTCTCCCGTTCGACGCGGTCCTCACCGACCTCGACGGAGTCATCCGCTTCTACGACATGGCGGACGTCACCGAGCTCGAACGCGCCGCCGGACTGCCCCAAGGCGCCACCGCCGAGGTCGCGTTCGCGCCGGAGACCGATCTGCCGCTGATGCTCGGGCGGATCGGCAAGTCGGAGTGGGCCGAGTCGATCGCGGCCGGACTCGAGCGCGGGCACGGGCTCGCCCCGGCGCGCGGCCGCGAACTCGGCATCGCCCTGGCCGACTCCAAGTTCTGGGCCGACCAGACAGTCGTCGGCCTGCTGCGGCGGGCCCGCGCGCACGTACCGGTGTCGATCGTCACCAACGCCACCCCCTGGCTGGACGACGACCTGGCGCTGCTCGGTCTCAACACCCTTGTGGACGACGTGGTCTCCAGTGCCGTCCTCGGCGTGGTGAAGCCCGACCGCCGCATCTACGAAGTCGCCGCCGAGCGCGTGGGTGCCGCGGTCACCCGCTGTCTGTTCGTGGACGACCGCGAGGAGAACGTGGACGCGGCCGTCGCGCTGGGCATGACGGGCGTGCTGTACCGGGGGCCGGACGACCTCGAGGCGGCTCTGGCGCCGGTGTTGGGCTGAGGGGCGCCGGTACATCGGAGGCGTGGGCTCCGGGTGGGCGTGCGCGGCCGGGGCGTTCCGGGCCCCGCGCCCCACCCCGTGTCGCCCGCGCGCACCGGGGCGTCGACGTCCTTCATGACAATGTCCTCCATGTCACATCGGCGAGATCGTTGCCGTCGTACCGCTTCGTGGTCTGCTGGTCAGCACCCGCTGTGGCGACCCGCGGCGCACCGTCGTCGGTACGTCACTGCTACGACGGATCACGGCAAAGGAATGTGACGGATGGACGGAAGAGATCTTCTGGCACAGCGGTTCGAGGAGCACCGGCCTCGCCTGAAGGCGGTCGCGTACCGCATGCTCGGCTCCCTGAGCGAGGCCGAGGACGCCGTCCAGGAGACCTGGCTGAAGCTCAGCCGCGCCGACGACGAACGCGTGGAGAACCTGGGCGGCTGGCTCACCACGGTGGTCGGCCGCGTCTGCCTCGACCTGCTGCGGTCGCGCAAGCAGCGCGGCGAGCAGCCCCTCGACGTCCAGGGGGCCGACACGCACGTGCCCGACCCGGAGGTCGGTCCGCTGCCGGGCGGCCGGGACGTCGTCGACCCCGAACAGGAGGCCCTGCTCGCGGACTCGGTGGGGCTCGCGCTCCTGGTCGTCCTGGACACGCTGAGCCCCGCCGAGCGCCTCGCGTTCGTGCTGCACGACATGTTCGCCGTGCCGTTCGAGGACATCGCGCCCATCGTCGAGCGGGCCCCGGCCGCGACCCGCCAGCTCGCCAGCAGGGCCCGCCGCCGGGTGCGCGACGCGGATCCCAAGCCCGGCCCTGACTCGGACCGCACGCGCCACCACCAGGTCGTCGAGGCCTTCCTCGCGGCGGCCCGCAAGGGCGACTTCGACGCGCTGCTCGAACTCCTCGACCCTGGCGTGGTGCTGCGGGCCGACGGCGGCGGGGCCGAGGGGCTCTCGCGGCTCGTACGGGGTGCGAACGCCGTGGTCGCCGGGGCGCGCTCGTTCGCCACGCTGGCGCCGACCACGTATCTGGCGCTGGTCAACGGCACGGTGGGGCAGATCGCCGTCCACAACGGAAAGCCTTTCTCCGTCGGGGAGTTCACCGTCAGGGACGGCCGGATCGTCGAGATCAACATCCTGGCGGACCAGGAGCGGCTGCGGGACCTGGTGGACGAGCGGACGGTCGCGGCGGTCACGTCGGCGGGGCCCGCTGGGGGTGCCGGAGCCGAAGGCGTCGCCGATGCCGATGCCGAAGGCGTCGCCGATGCCGATGCCGATGCCGATGCCGATGGCGTCGCCGAAGCCGCCGACGGCACACCCACCGCCGACGGCCCCACTGCCACCGCCGACGGCCCCCCGCCCACCGCCCCCTGACCCTCACCCCACCCGGGTCCGCCGCGTGACCCGCTGCACGTACTCCTTCCGGTCCAGCGGATTGTGGTCCGTGCGCGAGCGCGCCGGCGGCGTCCCGGTCACCGGCGCGTAGTGGTCGAAGGCGGACTCCAACTCGCCCTCGCCGCGCGTCAGTCCGGGCAGCGCCTGCTCGAGGCCGTGCACGCGCGCGGCGGGGATCACGCCGTCGATGACGTACGCGGACCCGTGCGCCGTCGGCGCGTGCGGCACCGCGCGCAGCCGTCCGAGCGCGGGCAGCAGCGTGCCGAACACGTCGGCGGGCGCGGTGAGCCGGAACCGGTGCATCGGCTCGTACACCCGCGTCCCCGCCCGCCGCAGCGCGTCCATGAGGACGAGCGGGGTGAGCTGGCGGAAGTCACCCGCCGTGCTCGACATGCTCTTGTCGAAGACGGCGTGGGCGTGGCTCTGCCGCGGCCAGTACCCGGAGTGCGTCATCGTGACGAGGCAGTCGGGCACCTCCCATCCGTGCGGCCCCTGCGTCAGCGTCTCCTTGACCGTCTCCTCCACCGCTTTGAAGAACGCGTAGGGCATGGAGCCGAGTTCCACCCCGAGCCGGAATTCCACACCCGTCCCCGCCGGGGCGGGCTCCACCCGCAGCCCCACCGTGGCGAGGAACGGATTGGGGTCGGTGTCGATGAACTCCACGTGCGCGCCGGTACCGACGACCCGCTCCACACACAGGGTCGTGCTCTCACGGAAGTCGACGCCGATGCCGAACTCCTCGGCGAGCGTTGCCTCGATGACCTCCTTCTGCACCTCGCCGTACAGGGACACGGAGATCTCCTGCCGCAGCGCGTCCTGCCGCAGGTCGATCAGCGGGTCCTGCTCGGCGAGCTGGGTCAGCGCGGCGTGCAGGGCGACCCGGTCGCCGGCGTGCCGGGGCGCGACGACGGTCTCGAGGGTCGGCGGGGCGAAGTGGTGTGCGGTGGTGTGCCGTTCGGGTACGTGGCGCGGGTCGCCGAGCACGTCCCCGATGCGTACGCGGTGGAGCCCCCACAGCTTCGCGATCTGCCCTGCGGCCACGGCGTCGCGCCGCACCGCGGCACCCCGCTCGAAGACGCTGACGGCGGTGACCTTGCCGTCGCGACCGGGAAGCGCCACCCGGTCGCGTACGCGCACCGTGCCCGAGAAGAGCCGCGCGTACGCCACCTTCTCGCCCGAGGGGCCGCGTTCGACCTTGAAGACGGTGCCCGCGACGGGCCCGTCCGCCGCCCCGGCCGCCGCGGGCAGCAGCTCCTTGACGGCGTCGGACAGCGCGTCCAGGCCGGTGCCGGTCATGGCCGATCCGAAGAACACCGGGTGGGCCTCGGCCCGCCGGGTCTGGTCCGCGAGGGCCGCGCGCAGCCCGCCGGGCGTGAGGGCGGCGGTGTCGCCCTCGACGTACGCGGACAGCAGCGCGTCGTCGCGCTCGGCGAGGACTTCGGTGAGGCGGGTGGTGAAGACGGGGTCGTCGTCGACGTACGGGACGTAGTGCGCCCCTTGGGCGCCGGGGGAGCTCACCGTGCCCATGGGGATGACGGCGGGCGTCAACTTCCGGGCCAGTTCGGCGAGTACGCGCTCGGGGTCCGCGCTGCGGCGGTCCACCTTGTTGACGAACACCAGGGTGGGGATGGCGAGCCTGCGCAGCGTACGCATCAGGACGCGGGTCTGCGCCTGGACGCCCTCGACGGCGGACACGACGAGCACGGCGCCGTCGAGCACGCTCAGGACCCGCTCCACCTCGGCGATGAAGTCCGGGTGGCCGGGGGTGTCGATGAGGTTGACCGTGACGTCGTCGATCGCGAAGGACACGACCGCCGACTTGATGGTGATGCCGCGCTGCCGCTCCAGCGCGAGGGAGTCGGTCTGCGTGCTGCCGTCGTCGACGCTGCCGATCTCGTCGATGACTCCGGCGGAGTGCAGCAGCCGCTCGGTCAGGCTGGTCTTACCGGCGTCTACGTGCGCCAGAATGCCCAGGTTCAGGGTGTGGCGGTGCTTCTCTTGCTGATGCGTGTGCGATTGCACTAGGCGTCATGTCCTCGTGTCGGGGGGCGATTCCTTCCTGGTGGGACATGGACGTCTGCCGCATCTGAGGGCTCCTGGTTCCGTGGGTCGGCGGGTTGGTGACGGGGTTACTGCAGCAGGCGGGCCGGGGCGCGGGCAACTGATTTAGCGTCCGCCGTGACGACGGCGACGGATCAGAGCGCGGCGGATCAGACCGCGACGGCGGAGAGCGCGACGGCGCAGAAGGCGCAGCGCAGAAGGCGACGGCGGGGAAAACGACCGCACCCGGCCCATCGGGTCCGCCGAATACGGCGGCCCGGGGACCGGGTGCGGTCAGGTGGGCGCGGGGCCCGGGGTCTGGATCAGGCCTTCTTGGTCTCCCAGAAGATGCGGTCGATCTCGGCGATCAGCTCAAGAGCCTTCTCACCGGTCTTCGGGTCCGCCGACGCCTTCGCGGCCGAGAGGGCCTTGAGGGTGTCGTTGACCAGCGTGTGCAGCTCCGGGTACTTCTCGAAGTGCGGGGGCTTGAAGTAGTCGCTCCAGAGCACCGACACGTGATGCTTGGCGAGCTCGGCGCGCTGCTCCTTGATGACGGTGGCGCGAGCCTGGTAGTGCGCGTCGTCGTTGGCGGCCATCTTCTCCTGGACGGCCTTGACCGACTCCGCCTCGATGCGGGCCTGGGCAGGGTCGTACACGCCGCAGGGCAGGTCGCAGTGCGCGCTGGCCTTCACCTTGGGGGCAAACAGGCGGGAGAGCATTGAGCTGTCCTTCCTCGTGATCGTCTTCTCAGGTGGGACATTACTCCGTGAGAGACCTGTTTTCGCGAGTGCCCCCATGGGCTTAGGACAAAAGTCCAGGGTCACACTGGAGACGGTGGAGGATGGGACCGGGAGGCCGGTGGAGGATTGGTCCGGGAGGTTGTCTGATGCCGGAGACGACGGCAGACGGGCGGGAGACACGCGTGCCGTTCCAGCTGATCGAGGTCGACGGGCCGTCGATGGTGCCCACGCTGAATCCGGGGGACTGGATGCTGGTGCGGCACGGCGCCCGGGTGCGCCCCGGTGACGTGGTGATCCTGCGTCATCCGCTGCAGCAGGACCTGCTGGTGGTCAAGCGCGCCGTCGAACGACGCGACGGCGGCTGGTGGGTGCTCGGCGACAATCCGTTCAACGCGGGGGGCGACAGCACGGTCTACGGAGTCGTGCCGGAGGAGCTGGTCCTCGCGCGCGTGCGTGCGCGGTTCCGGCCGCTGAGCAGATTCCGCGAGGAGCGCGAGGCGCGTGGGCAGCGTCAGCTCTCGCCGGCCGCGCTGGTCTCCTGGACCTTCTTGGCGGTGCGCCCCGTGCTCGCCGACCGCTCGCTCTCCAGACGCTTGCGCGCGCGGTAGGCGGCGACGTTCGCGCGCGTGGCGCAGCGGTCCGAGCAGTAGCGCCGGGAGCGGTTGGTCGAGGTGTCCAGGTAGGCGTTGCGGCACGGCGCCGCCTCGCACAGACCGAGCCGGTCCACGCCGTACTCCGTGAGGTGGAAGGCGAGGCCCATCGCGGCGATCGCCGCGTACCCGGCGGTCACGTTCGACGGGTGGTCCGCCAGGTGCATGTGCCACAAGGGACGGCCGTCGTCGTCCCTGTAGTCGTGGCCGGAGATCTGGGGGCTCACCGGGAACTCCAGGAGCAGTGAGTTCAGCAGGTCCACGGCCAGCGTCTCGTCCCCGCCGTCGGCTGCCTCGAAGACGCTCCGCAGCCGTGCCCGCACCGAGCGGAAGCGCGTCACGTCGGAGTCCGTGGCGCGCCGCGCGGCCTGCTGGTTCTCGCCGAACAGCTCGCGGATCGTGTCCACGGAGGTCAGCGAGTCCTTGTGACGAGCCGGTTCCTCGGTGTTGACCAGGCGCACGGCGTAGTCCGAGTAATAGGCCAGTTCCACTTGTAGTCCTTACGGGGGCGGGCTATCTTCATTCTCGTGCGAGGTAACAGTCGCTTTTCGCTCGCGGGTGTTACTCGACGAGATTAGTCGAGCGTAGTACGGGACGGAGGTCTTCCGGTGACGGAAACGACTAGCGGTACGGGGTTCGGAACCGACTGGCGTGCCTGGCAGGAGAGTTGGGATCGGCAGCAGGAGTGGTACATGCCGGACCGCGAGGAGCGGTTCCGCGTCATGCTCGACATGGTCGAGGCCCTCGTCGGTCCGGAACCGCGCGTCCTTGACCTCGCGTGCGGTACGGGAAGTATTACGGACAGACTCCTCAAAAGGTTCCCGAAGGCGGTCAGCACGGGCGTCGACCTCGACCCCGCCCTGCTCGCCATCGCCGAGGGCACCTTCGCGGACGACGACCGCGTCACCTTCGTGACCGCCGACCTCAAGGACCCGGGCTGGACGTCCCAGCTGCCCCACGACTCGTACGACGCCGTCCTCACCGCGACCGCCCTGCACTGGCTGTTCAGCGAGCCCCTCGCCGCGCTCTACGAACAGCTCGGCAGGATCGTGGCCGACGGCGGCGTCTTCATGAACGCCGACCACATGCCCGACCCCACCACTCCGCGCATCAACGCCGCCGACCGCGAGCAGCGGCACGCCCGTCAGTCCGCCGCGAAGGCCGCCGGAGTCCTGGACTGGGCGGACTGGTGGGGCCTCGCCGCCAACGCCCCGGTGCTCGCCGAGCCCACCGCCAAGCGGTTCGAGATCTACGGAGAGCACGCCGACGGCGACACCCCGCCCGCCGAGTGGCACATCCGCACCCTCCGGGATGCGGGCTTCGCCGAGGCGCGCACGGTGTGGTCGTCGCCTTCGGACGCCCTGGTCCTAGGCCTCAAGTAGGGAATCCAACTCTCCTACGTAGAGGGGCGGTACGGATGATGATCCGTACCGCCCCTCTACGTAGGCAACGATCCCTACAGGACCTTCGACAGGAACGACTTCGTCCGGTCGTGCTGCGGGTTGGTCAGGACGTCCCGCGGGTTGCCGGACTCGACCACCACACCGCCGTCCATGAAGACCAGGCTGTCGCCGACCTCGCGCGCGAAGCCCATCTCGTGCGTCACGACGACCATCGTCATGCCGGACTCGGCGAGGTCGCGCATGACGTCGAGGACGTCGCCGACCAGCTCCGGGTCGAGCGCCGACGTCGGCTCGTCGAAGAGCATCAGCTTCGGGTCCATCGCGAGCGCGCGGGCGATGGCCACGCGCTGCTGCTGGCCGCCGGAGAGCTGCGAGGGGTAGTTCTTCGCCTTGTCGGCGAGCCCCACCCGCTCCAGGAGCTGCCCGGCACGCTCCCGCGCCGCCGCCTTGGACTGGCCCTTGACCTGGACCGGCGCCTCCATGACGTTCTCCAGGGCCGTCATGTGCGGGAACAGGTTGAAGCGCTGGAAGACCATGCCGATGTCCCGGCGCTTCAAGGCGACTTCGCTGTCCTTCAGCTCGTACAGCTTGTCGCCCTTCTGCCGGTAGCCGACCAGCTCCCCGTCGACGTACAACCGCCCGGCGTTGATCTTCTCCAGGTGGTTGATGCAGCGCAGGAACGTCGACTTGCCGGAGCCGGACGGTCCGATGAGGCAGAACACCTCGCCGGACTTCACCTCCAGGTCGATGCCCTTGAGGACCTCGACGTGACCGAACGACTTGTGGACGCCCTCGGCCTTCACCATGGCGGTCATCGGGTGCCCTCCCCACGGTTGCTGAGCGACAGCATGTTGGCCTTGATCTTCATCCAGGGAGTGTCCGGCAGGGCGCGCGAGGAGCCGCGCGCGTAGTAGCGCTCCAGGTAGAACTGACCGACGCTGAGGATCGACGTCATGATCAGGTACCAGGTGGCGGCAAGGAGCAGCGCCTCCACCGTCGCGCCGGACGAGGTGCCGATGTCCTGGGCGTACCGCAGCAGCTCGTAGTACTGCACCGCCGCGACCAGCGACGTCGTCTTGAGCATGTTGATGACTTCGTTGCCCGTCGGCGGCACGATCACGCGCATGGCCTGCGGGATGACGATGCGGCGCAGCGTCTTGTTGTGGCTCATGCCGAGCGCCTGCGAGGCCTCCGTCTGGCCCTCGTCGACCGAGAGCAGGCCCGCGCGGCAGATCTCCGCCATGTACGCGGCCTCGTTCAGGCCGAGACCGAGGAGCGCCGTCAGGAACGGCGTCATGAAGTCCGACCACTCGTCCTTGTAGATCGGACCGAGGTTGATGTACTCGAAGACGAAGCCGAGGTTGAACCAGATGAAGAGCTGGACCAGGACCGGCGTACCGCGGAAGAACCAGATGTAGAACCACGCGATCGACGAGGTCACCGGGTTCTTCGACAGCCGCATCACCGACAGGACGATGCCGCCGCCGACGCCGATGAGCATCGAGAGGACCGTGAGGATCAGGGTCTCCCGGACGCCCTTCATGATGCGGTCGTCGAAGAAGTTGTCCGGGATCGCGTCCCAGTTGATGTCGCCATTGGCGAACGCCATGACGAGCGCGGCGAGCACGCCGATGGCGAGGACGGCCGCGACGTACCGGCCGTAGTGGCGCACCGGGATCGCCTTGATCGCCTCGGGGGCGGAGCGCGGTGGCTCGTCCTTGGGCGCGGAGTCGCCCGACTTGCTGATGTCCGTTGTCACGGGTGTGGCCTTTCAGCGACGAGATGACGAGACGCGGTCACTTGCCGCCGTTGATCTTGGCTTCCTTGACTGCGCCTGCGTCGACGCCCCACTTCTTGATGATCTTCTCGTACTGGCCGTTCGCGATGATCGCGTCCAGCGCCATCTTGATCGCGTCACGCAGCTTGGGGTTGTTCTTGGCGATCGCGATGCCGTACGGGGCGGCCTCGACCTGCTCGCCCACCAGCTGGAAGTCCTTGCCGCCACCGGAGGTCTTGACCGCGTACGCCGCGACCGGGAAGTCCGAGGAGCCGGCGTCCGCGCCACCGGAGCGCAGTCGCGTCTGGGCCTGCTGGTCGTTGTCGAAGGACTCGATCGAGATCTTGCCGCTCTTGCACTTCTTCGACTCGGCCTTGGCCATGTCGTGCGAGACGGTGCCGCGCTGGACCACGATCTTCTTGCCGCAGAGGTCCTGCCAGGTCTTGATGCCCTGGTCGTCGCCCTTCTTGGTGTAGATCGAGACGCCCGCCGTGAAGTAGTCGACGAAGTCGACGCCGGTGCCGACCTTCTTGCCGGTCTCCTCGTCGATGCCTTCCTGGCGGTTCTTGGTGTCGGTCATGGCCGACATGGCGATGTCGTAGCGCTTGGAGCGCAGACCGCCGAGCAGCGTGTCGAAGGTGCCGTTGTCGAACTCGAACGTCACGCCGAGCTGCTTGCCCATCGCGTCGGCGATGTCCGGGTCGATACCGACCGTCTTGCCGTCCTTGTCCTTGAACTCGACCGGCGGGTAGGCGATGTCCGAGCCCACCTTGATGACGCCCTTGTTGCGGATGTTCGCGGGCAGCTCGTCGGAGAGCGGAGCGCTGACGACCTTCTTGCCGCCGTCTTCCTTCTTGTCCGTCTGGTCGCCGCAGCCGGTGAGCAGCAGCGTGCCGGCGACCGCGATCGCGCCGACAGCGACGATCCGGGACTTCGCGGACTTCGCGGCGGTCGTGCGACAAATGGTGCCTGCGGTCATAGGGGTTCCTCCGGCGGATGGGGGAGCAGCCATGCGGTCGTGCACACACCTTCGGGTGTCGCGACCTCGTGTGATGAGGCATCTTGCCATTCGGACAGCCCGATTCTGGGGGCTGGAGATGTCAAAATCGGATAACGGGCGATCCGCAAACCCCAACAGCCCGGTGCGTCACGGTCATTACCGCGCCGGTGCGAACGGTCGCCAACCATTTGATAACCACCCAATCTCGCGATGCGGACTGCCGGGGTGGAGATTTCCAATGAATACGGACATTTTACCCCCGTGGTCCCAGGGATACCTGCTGTTCACATCGATCTGACACAGATATGGCTCGTCGGCGGTCGGAAGCATCCGGTAGAAAAGACGGTTACACCCCTCATCCGGGGCCAGGGCACGTGTGCGGCGTGCCCGCGCGTTCGTACGTACCTCCCGTACCGCTCCGCCGACAGGCGGGGAGCCAAGGGCCGCAAGGCCCGTCGGCTCAGCACGGACGCGGTTCCCGCCCCACTTCCCCACCAGGAAGTGGTTCACCCTCAACCTGAAGAATTAAGGGGTCAGACACAGTGGCAGCGGAGATCGTCAATCCTCGCAGCGACAGCACAGCCGGGCACGAAGGCGCGGAGGAGCCCTTCGATCCGGCCTTCGCGCTGCACCGCGGCGGCAAGATGGCCGTCCAGGCGACCGTGCCGGTGCGCGACAAGGACGACCTGTCCCTGGCGTACACGCCGGGCGTCGCGAAGGTGTGCAGCGCCATCGCCGAGAAGCCGGAGCTCGTCCACGACTACACGTGGAAGTCGAACGTCGTCGCCGTCGTCACCGACGGCACCGCCGTGCTCGGCCTCGGGGACATCGGCCCGGAGGCCTCGCTCCCCGTCATGGAGGGCAAGGCCATCCTCTTCAAGCAGTTCGGCGGGGTCGACGCGGTGCCCATCGCGCTCGCGACGACCGAGGTCGACGAGATCATCGACACGGTGGTGCGGCTCGCGCCGTCCTTCGGCGGCGTCAACCTGGAGGACATCTCCGCGCCGCGCTGCTTCGAGATCGAGCGGCGGCTCCAGGAGCGCCTCGACATCCCGGTCTTCCACGACGACCAGCACGGCACGGCCGTCGTCACCCTGGCCGCCCTGCGCAACGCGGCGCGGCTGACCGGGCGCACCCTCGGTGACCTGCGGGCCGTGATCTCCGGCGCGGGCGCGGCCGGTGTGGCCATCGCGAAGTTCCTGCTCGAAGCGGGGCTCGGCGATGTCGCGGTCGCGGACCGCAAGGGCGTGGTGTCCCGGGACCGGGACGACCTGACGCCGGTCAAGCGGGAGCTCGCGGAGCTCACCAACAAGGCCGGGCTGAGCGGATCGCTCGAATCCGCCCTGGCCGGCGCGGACGTCTTCATCGGCGTCTCCGGCGGTACGGTGCCCGAGCCCGCGGTGGCCTCCATGGCCCCGAACTCGTTCGTGTTCGCCATGGCCAACCCGAACCCCGAGGTGCACCCCGACATCGCCCACAAGTACGCCGCCGTGGTGGCGACCGGGCGCTCGGACTACCCGAACCAGATCAACAACGTGCTCGCGTTCCCCGGGATCTTCGCGGGCGCGCTGCAGGTGCGGGCCTCTCGGATCACCGAGGGCATGAAGATCGCGGCCGCCGACGCGCTGGCCGACGTCGTCGGCGACGAGCTGTCCGCCGACTACGTCATCCCCTCGCCGTTCGACGAGCGGGTGGCTCCCGCGGTCACCGCGGCTGTTGCGGCGGCCGCGCGGGCCGAGGGTGTGGCTCGGCGCTGAGTCGTCGCAGTCCAGGGCCCCGCCGTCCATTCGGCGGGGCCCTCCTTTTTGGGTTCTTTCCCACGCGCCCACCCGCTTCTGGGCATCCGTGGGGTGGACGCCGCTTGTGGGGGCTGGGCGTCGGTGGCGTCTGCGGGGGCGAGGGGTGACGGCAGGTGCGACTGCCCGTGCCGTACTGGGGCGCACACGGTGCGGGCCGGGTCGGCCCGGTGGGGGCGGGGGACGCGGCGTGGGTCACACCCGTAGGACGTTCCGAAGGCCCAGGGGCCAGGCATATCGTCGGCGCCATGTTCGCTGCCTACGCCGCCCGCATCAATCGCGATCAGCCCCTCACCGGCCTGGAACTGGGGGAGCGCCCGGCCCCCACCCCACGCCCCGGCTGGTCGACCGTGAACGTCAAGGCCGCCTCCCTCAACCACCACGACCTGTGGTCCCTGCGCGGGGTCGGCCTGGACGAGGACAAGCTCCCGATGATCCTCGGCTGCGACGCGGCCGGACTCGACGAGGACGGCAACGAAGTCGTCCTGCACTCCGTCATCGGCCAGTCCGGCCACGGCGTCGGCCCGCGGGAACGCCGCTCCATCCTCACGGAGAAGTACCAGGGCACCTTCGCCGAACAGGTCGCCGTCCCCACCTGGAACGTCCTCCCCAAGCCCAAGGAACTCTCCTTCGCGGAAGCCGCCTGCCTCCCCACCGCCTGGCTCACCGCGTACCGCATGCTCTTCACCAACGCGGGCGTACGTCCCGGCGACTCGATCCTCGTCCAGGGCGCCGGCGGCGGCGTGGCGACCGCCGCCATCGTGCTCGCCAAGGCCGCGGGCCTGAAGGTCTTCGCCACCAGCCGCGACGAGGCCAAGCGCAAGCGTGCCCTCGAACTGGGCGCGGTGGAGGCCCTGCCGGCCGGCGCCCGGCTGCCGCAGCGCGTCGACGCGGTCATCGAGACCGTCGGCGCCGCCACCTGGTCCCACTCCATCAAGTCGCTCCGCCCCGGCGGCACCCTGGTCATCTCCGGCGCCACCAGCGGCGACCGCCCCTCCCACGCCGAGCTGACCCGCGTCTACTTCCTGGAACTGCGCATCGTCGGCTCCACCATGGGCTCCAAGGACGAACTGGAAGACCTTCTGTCCTTCTGCGCGGCCACCGGCGTACGCCCCGTCATCGACGAAGTGCTGCCCCTCGACCGCGCCCGCGAGGGCTTCGAACGCCTGGAAGCGGGCGACCAGTTCGGCAAGATCGTGCTCAGTGTCTGAGGCGCCGACTGTCTGAGGCGTTGACTGGCCGGGGCACTGACCGGCTGGGGCACTGACCGGCCGGGCGCTGACCGGTCGAGGTCCCGGTGAGGTCGTTGAGCCCGCCCGCCCTGTCAACCATGGTTGACAGGGCGGGCTTGTCAACTTACGTTGACAATATGACCGAAGCAACGGATCTCGCCGAGCGCGCGGGCGACCGCGATCCACGAGTCGGGCTGCGAGCCGTCACCGCGCTGCGGCGCCTGGTGGAGCAGCTCGAGGCCGTGCAGGTGCGCAGCGCGCGCCAGCAGGGCTGGTCGTGGCAGGAGATCGCCGCGGAACTGGGCGTGAGCAGGCAGGCCGTGCACAAGAAGTACGGGAGGCAGTGATGTTCGAACGCTTCACGAAGGGCGCCCGGGACGTGGTGACGGGCGCGGTCGAGCAGTCCGAACGGGAGGGCGCCGACTCCGTCGACGACGGACACATGATGCTTGCGCTCCTGGACGTCGAGGGCACCCGTGCCTCCTTCGCCCTTGCCGCCCTCGGGGCCGACCGACGCCGTGCGGACATCACCCGGGCCCTGGCCGAGGCGCGGCGCCGGGGCGGCCTCACCCAGGCGGACGCCGATGCCCTCGCCGGGCTCGGCATCGACGTCGAGGAGATCGTCTCGCGCGTCGAACAGACCCATGGCGCCGGAGCGTTGGCGGGCGTGGGCGCCCGCCGCGAACGCCGTGGCATCGGCGCCTGGATCGGCCACCGAGGCTTCACCCGCGACGCCAAGGACACCCTGGAACGCGCCCTACGCATCGCCACCGCCCGCCGCGACCGCAGCATCGGCGACGAACACATCCTCCTCGCCCTGACGACCCGACCCGGCATCGTCGCCGAGGCCCTGGCGGACCACGGGGTGACGCGGGCCGCGGTGGAACGCGTGCTGTATCGGGCCTAGGGCCCTGGGGTGGGGGCAGCGGCGTGTGCGGCTTGCCAGGTCGCCCCCTCCGGGCCGACACTCCGCCCGCCTGCCGCCTGCCGCCTGCCGCCTGCCGCCTGCCGCCTGCCGCCTGCCGCCTGCCGCCTGCCGCCTGCCGCCTGCCGCCTGCCGCCTGCCGCCTGCCCGCCCACGGTCTACGTGTCCCGGCCCGGCCCGGTCAGTTGCATGTCCCGCGTTGGCGCCAGCAGCACGTCCCGCGCGGGCGAGGCGTGCGGGCGGGCGTCGGCGCCCCTGGTCCTGTCGTGGGGCGCCAGCGTCTCACTGCCGCCCCACGCGCCCCACCTGCCGCCCCACGCGCCCATGGCCCCTGAGTCCTAGGGCCCCGCAGCCCCCGGCCCCCCCCACGGTCGACGTGCCGGTGATCGGTTATCGGGGGGCGATGGGCGCCAGGTCAGGACTTGGGGGACTCCGGAGCCTTCGGGGTCCGCAGGGCCACGCCGATGTGGGCCGCCGCCTCCGACAGATGGCGGCGGGCCTCGCGGAGCTGCTCCTCGGAGACCCCGCAGTCGCGGGCCGCGTCGCGGATGTCGTCGCGGAAGCGGTCCAGGAGCCGCTCCAGGTCGCGCGCGGGCTCGCCGCTGGACTCCTCGTGCGCCCAGTCCGGAACGTACTCGACGGGCACCTCGTCCCGCTCGACCGTGAACACCGGCCCCGGCTCGGCCGTCTTGTCGCCCGACGCCTTGTCCGACGCCCCGAAGCCGAAGTCCTTGCCGAAGTCGACCCCGAAGTCCTTGCCGAACTCCTTCCCGAAGTCGCCGAACTCCTTGGCCAGCTCGGACAGGCCCTCACGGACGCCCGTCGGCCAGTCGCCCCGCGCGAAGTGGTCCTGCACCTGCTCCTGCACCCGCCTGGCCATGCGCTGCAGCTCCTCCTGGGCCTCCGCCCGCACCCGCTCCTGCGCGTCCTTCGCCTGCCGACGGGCCCGCTGGGCCTCCTCGCGGGCCCGGCGGCTCTCGTCCTTCGCCCGCCGCGCCTGCTCCTTCCACTCCTGCCGGGCGCGCCGGAACTCCTCCTTCGCCTGTCGCCAGCCGTCGCTGTCCGCCCAGGAGCTGTCGAAGAAGTCCGAGGGGTTCGGGAAGCCCGCGCCCGTGCCGGACTTGCTGCCGGCGCGCGCCTCCTGTGCGGCCGCCCGCATCTCCCGGCGCAACTCGCCCGCCGCACCCTGCACACCGTCGCGGATCTCGGCGGCGAGCCCCGCCACCGACTCGCGGATCTCCAGCTCCAGGTCGGCCAGCTCGCCGCTGCGGTCGGCCAGCTCGGCGCGGCCCGCGTCGGTGATCGCGTACACCTTCCTGCCGCCCTCGGTGGTGTGGGTGACCAGGCCTTCCGCCTCCAGCTTGGCCAGGCGGGGGTACACGGTGCCCGCCGAGGGGGCGTACAACCCCTGGAAGCGCTCCTCGAGGAGGCGGATCACCTCGTAGCCGTGGCGCGGGGCCTCGTCCAGGAGCTTGAGCAGATACAGGCGCAGGCGGCCGTGGGCGAACACGGGAGGCATCTCAGAGCACCTTCTTGTCGGTCGGGCCGTCGGCGGCGTCCGCCTTCGGGGCATCGGCGGGGGTGTCCGCGTCCGGGCCGCCGGTCGGGGTGGCGGCCGGAGAGGGCGGGGTCTGGAGCGGGGAGTCCGAGGGGGGTGCGTCCCGTGAGGGCTCCTCCGCCTTGTACAGATCGTGCTGGTACAGATCTTCCTCCACCGAGGGTTTGCGCAGAAGCGCGATCGAACCCGAGATCGTCTTCGCCCGCAGCTGGCCGCTGCCCGACCCCAGCCTGCCGGTGAGCTTCTTCGCGCCCCACTGGCCGCTGACCCGGAGGTCGTCGAAGTCGCTGGACACCGAACCGCTCGCCGTGTTCGCCCGCACCTCCGCGTGGGCCGGATGCGGGAGGCGGACCGCTATCTCACCGGAGATGCTGGTGAGCCCGACATCGGCGGAGCCCGTGGCCGGGTCCAGGTCCACGATCATCGAGCCGCTCACGGATTCGGCCCGAACGGAGGACCCGGAGCCGTCGAAGACGGTCAGGTCGCCCGAGATCGAGTCGAACCGCAGGTCACCGGTGACGCCCTGGGCCGCGACATTGCCGGAGAACGTCTCGGCCCGGACCGGCCCCGTGAGGCCGACGAGTGTCGTGTCGCCCGTGATGCCCCGCACCTCGGTGCGGCCCTCGATGCCCGTGACCACGGCGCCCGCGCCGATCGCGCCCACCTCTACGCGGGTCCCGGCCGGCACCGCCAGCGAGATCACCGTGTGGCGGCGGGTGCCCTGGGGGTCGAGCCACTCCAGGAAGCCCTTCCACGGCAGGTCGTCGTACGCGACGGACAAGGTGCCGTCGTGCTGCGTCACGGTGAGCGGAGGGCCCGACACCTCGGAGACCTCCAGTCTGGCTGAGTCCTCGTCTGTGCCGACGACATTCACCGTGCCGTTCACCACGCGCACGCGCAGTGTCCTCACGGGCTCGTCGAAAGTCAGCTTCCTGGGCTCGGCGACGGACCACTCTGGCATGGTGGCGGACCTCCTTGAGCGGGTCGGACGCGACGCGCCATATCGCGTCTCTGATACACACGATATATCGCGGATACGGAAAGTCAAGACCTATCTCTTCCCCGCGGTCGCCTGCGGTCGCTCGCAGTCGCCCGCGGTCGCTGATGGTCGACGCGCGGGCCGCGAATCATGAAATGTCCTAGCGTGGAGCCATGTCGTCCGAGCCGTGGCCTCCCTCTCGGCCCTCTGATCCAGTCATCCCCGCTACTCCTGCCACTCCCGGCACCCCCACCTCGCCCTCGCGGCCCGCGGCGTCCGGTGGGCCGACCGGTTCCGCCGGTGCGCTGCTGCTCTGCCGGGCCGGGGTGGACGCCGTCGAGACGGTCGCGCAGCTGCTGCGTGAGCGGATGCTGCTCGCGCCCGCGGGGGACGAGTGGAGCGTGCTCGTGCCCGAAGGGAAGCCGTGGCTGCACGGCGACGAGCAGGTCGACCGGGTGCTCACCGGCTGGGCCACGGCTCTCGCCGTCGCCTCACCGGGGCCGGTGCTCGCGCTGTGGTGGGACGCCGACCGCTCCGGCTACACGCTCGCGGCGGGCTTCCGGCGGACGGTCGGGTACGTGTGGCTGGCCAACGGCACGCCGGTCGGCGAGGACGAGGCGATGCGGTCGTTCGCCGCGCGCCTGGGCCTGGACCCGGTGCTCGACATGCAGGCCCTGGACGCGCTGGCCCGGCCCGACTCGGCGGCCGACGCGCGCGCCCGGATGCGGGGGCTGCTGGCCGTCCTCACCCGGGCGGGCGTCGACCTGCCGCCCGGCCTGAGCCCCGGCGAGCCCGCCGACCGCCTGCGGGAGGTCGCGCGGGTGCTCGACGGCGTCCGCCACGTCGAGTGGTCCGGCTGGCGGGACGCCGTACGGGCGGAACTCGACGCCGTCGAGAGCGGGCCTCTGTCCCGCGCCCTGGCCGGGGTCCAGCTCGCGGTCGGCATCCCGCTCCTGCTCTGGTCCCCGCGCCGCCGCGGCGCCGGCTGGGCGGTGGCCGGAGCGGTACTGGTGGTGCACGGAGTGCTGGGACTCGTCCGTGAGCGACGGAAGGTCCAGGGCGAGGAGTGACGTGAGGGAAGGTCCGGGTGGGGAGTGGCGCGAGGGAACGGCCGGGCGGGGAGTGCGGACTGGGGAGTCCGGACAGGGGAGGCTCAGCGGGGCTTCGTCGCGTCGAGGACCAGGCCGAGCAGTCGCTCCGGCTGCTCCCGGTCGCCCCCCGTTGACGCCTGCTTGTGCGCGGTGGAGAGCGCGACCCCGATGACCAGTTGAACCAGGTCGGCCGCGGCCAGGTCGCGGCGGGCGTCGCCGGAGTCCTGGGCCCGGACGAGCAGCGCGCCTGCCGCGTCCCGGATGCGTTGGTGGCAGTCGGTGCCCAGCGCCCCGGTCGCCTCCAGTTCCTCCAGCATCAGCGCGCCGCCCAACCCCTGGTTCACGCGCGCGTGGTCGAGGAACGCGCGCAGCCACTCCGCCAGCGCGGCGCCCGCCGAGTCGGCCGTCAGGAGGTCCTGCGCGTGGGCGCACAGCGTGTCGATGCGCTCCTTCAGGACGGCGGCGAGCAGTTCGGGGCGACCGGAGAAGTGCCGGTAGAGCGTGCCGGGGCCCACGCCCGCGCGGCGGGCGATCTCGTTCAACGACGCCTCCGGGCCCGCCTCGGCGAAGGCCTCCCGCGCGGCGGCGACGATGCGCTCACGGTTGCGGACCGCGTCGGCGCGGGCGGGGCGGCCGGTCGAGGTCGGGCCCGACGCGGGGGCGGCGGTCGTGAGGGGGGCGGTGGGCTGCGCTTGGGCCTTGGGCTGGTTCATCTCTGCGTCCCGAGGGTGTGGGTTTCCGAGGGCGGGGCGGGATCCGGGAATCCGCGAACGGGGTCGAGGTCCGGGATCGGGGTCGGGATGGTCGAGGGGGAGAGGCGTAAAGAGGGCTGGCCTTGCGGAGAGGTTCTCCGTATCGTACTCCGCACCTATCCGGAGAAGGTCTCCGGTAATGAGTCAGGGGTGCAGGAATGAGTGACCTCCAAGGAGACGGCGGGTTCGGCCACGAAGGCGATGGGCGCGGTCCCATCGGCGAGGGGCTCGGGCGGGCGGGTGTCTGGACCTTCGCCTTCGAGGGACAGCCGACGGGGCGGGTGCGCGAAGCCGCCGCGGAGATCGAGGAGTTGGGGTACGGAGCGATCTGGTACGGGGAGGCGTTCGGACGCGACACGGTCGGGCAGGCGTGGCTGCTGCTGTCCGCCACCCGCCGGATCGTCGTCGCGTCCGGCATAGCCAACATCGCCTACCGGGAACCACTCGCCATGGCCAACGCCGAGCGGACCCTAGGCGAGGCGTTCCCCGGCCGCTACGTCCTGGGCCTGGGCGGGCACCGGGTCGACGACACCGCCATGGACGTGGACGGCTACAAGGTGCCCGCGCGCGGGAGGGCGGTCACGACCATGCGGGGCTACCTGGACGCCATGGACGCGGCGCCCGCCTACGGCCCCGTGCCCGACCCCGCCCCGCGTCGCCTCCTGGCCGCGCTCGGGCCGAAGATGCTGGGCCTCGCGGCCGAGCGCGCCTGGGGCGCGCATCCGTACTTCGTGCCGGTGGAGCACACCGCGCGGGCACGGGACATCCTGGGGCCCGAGCCGTACCTCGGGGTCGAGCAGGCCGTCGTCCTCGACACGGACCGGGCGCGGGCCCGCGAGGTGGCCACGGAGCACGTCGCCGGGTACCTGCGGGCGCCCCACCAACGCGCGAGTCTGCGTCGGCTCGGCTTCCAGGAAGAGGCCGACAGCGGCGAGCCGAGCCGACGTCTGGTGGACGCGATCGTCGCCTACGGAGACGTCGACGACATCCACGCGCGCGTGGCGGAGCATTCCGCGGCCGGGGCGGACCACGTCTGCGTGCAGGTCCTGACGGTCGACCCCGGCGAACTGCCCCTGCCGCAGTGGCGGGAGCTGGCGCCGGCCCTCACCCGCTGACCGGCGCCGAGCCCTACGGCCGCCCCCGCATCCCGAACAGCTCCGCCCACTCCTCCGCGCCGAGGTCCTTGGGCAGGCGTACGGCGCTGTGGCCGCCTCGTCGCGCCCACTCCTGGATCCTGCGCCGAGGCAGGTCGGGGGCCGCCGAGGCGAGAATCTGGGGCAGTCCTCGGCCCCGGCCTGTGAACACCCGGCGGACGAACTCCTGGTACTCCTGCCGCCGCGCGGCCGCGACCAGCGGCCGGTCCCGACGGGCGATGGTCATCAGCCCGCCGTCGACGTTGGGGCGCGGCCGGAACGCCGCCGCGGGAACGCGGCCCTTGAGGTCGAACGCGTACCAGGGCCACCACTGGGCGGTCATCAGCGTCGCCCCGCCGACCCCGGCGCGACGGCGCGCGACCTCCCACTGCACGAGCAGGACGGCATCGGTCCAGTCAGGGGAGCGCAGGATGCGGCGGAGCATGGGGGTCGTCTCGTGGAAGGGGAGGTTGCCGACCAGGACGTGCGGCTCCGGTGGGGTCCGGTAGCGCAGGAAGTCGGCGGTGACGATCTGCGTCGACGGGGCGGTGCGCCGCCGCAGCAGCTCGGCCCGGCGGTGGTCGATCTCGATGCCCGTGAGGCGTCGGCCCAGCCGCTGCAGGGGGAGGGTCAGGGCCCCGTCCCCGGTGCCGATCTCGACGATCGGCCCGTCGGTGCGGCTCACGAGGTCGACGAACGTGCTGATGGTGGGGCGATCGGTGAGGAAGTTCTGGCCGAACTCATGACGGCCATGGTGGTGCGTGCGCACAGGGGTCTCCGCGGCTTCGAGGTAAGCCGGGCAGCACGAAGTGCCGCTCGGCGCTTACGCGTTGAAGCGGCGGGGCGTTCCAGAGTGAGGTGAGGTCGGCCCGCCGCTAGGCGCGGCGGGTCCTCGTGGCAGCGGCTGCGGCTGCGGATGCGCACATGGGAGGCAGCGTACGGGGCGGCAGGGCCCTACAGGCAAGTGATTTTCTGCCGGGGCCGGTGCGGGGCGTATCAGCAACCCCGGAGACGTACCGGTCCCCCGAAGAAGCCGATTACTCGTCCTCGTCCTCGTCGTCCAGGCGCGCCAGCCACGTGGCGAGGCGCTCCACCGGGACCTCGAAGTCCGGGTTGAGGTCCACGAAGGTGCGGAGCTGCTCGGCGAGCCACTCGAAGGTGACCTCCTCCTCGCCGCGCCGCTTCTCCAGCTCCTCGATGCCACGGTCGGTGAAGTACAACTCTTGCTCCTGGTGCGGGCCGGACCCGGGCCGGTGGCCGGGCTTCGTTCCGTTTCATCGTACGGCCGTACGCCGGTGGGCCCGGCCCCCAGTCCCGTACAGGACTCGAAGCCGGGCCCACCCGACGTACCGAACGGCGTGACCGCCGTGGCCTAGGCCTCGAAGACCTCGTTCAGGAGCTGCTCCTGCTCCTGCTCGTGGCGCTTCTTGGAGCCGACCGCCGGGGACGAGCCGTGCGGCCGCGAGATGCGGCGCAGACGCTCGTCGTGCGGGATGTCGGCGCCGACCGCCAGGTCCAGGTGGTCGATGAGGTTGAGGGCGATGAAGGGCCACGCGCCCTGGTTCGCCGGCTCCTCCTGCGCCCACAGGTACTTCTCGGCGTTCGGGTACTTGGCGATCTCGGCCTGGAGCTCGGCACCCGGCAGCGGGTACAGGCGCTCCAGACGGATGAGGGCCGTGTCCGTGATGCCGCGCTTCTTCCGCTCGGCGTCCAGCTCGTAGTAGAGCTTGCCGGCGCAGAAGACGACCTTGCGGACCGCGTTGACGTCCACCGAGTCGTCGCCGATGACCGGGCGGAAGCCGCCCGTCGTGAACTCCTCCGTCTTGGAGGCCGCGGCCTTGAGGCGCAGCATCCACTTCGGGGTGAAGACCACCAGCGGCTTGTGGTGCGGGTTGTGCACCTGCCACCGCAGGAGGTGGAAGTAGTTCGACGGGAGGGTCGGCATCGCGACCGTCATGTTGTTCTGGGCGCAGAGCTGCAGGAAGCGCTCCGGGCGGGCCGACGAGTGGTCGGGGCCCTGGCCCTCGTAGCCGTGCGGAAGGAGCAGGGTGACGCCGGACGTCTGGCCCCACTTCTGCTCGGCCGACGAGATGAACTCGTCCACGACCGTCTGCGCGCCGTTGACGAAGTCGCCGAACTGCGCCTCCCACATCACGAGGGACTCGGGACGCGCGAGGGAGTAGCCGTACTCGAAGCCCATGGCCGCGTACTCGGAGAGCAGCGAGTCGTAGGCGTTGAAGCGGGCCTGGTCCTCGGAGAGGTACAGCAGCGGCGTGTAGTCGTCGCCCGTGTTGCGGTCGATCAGGACGGCGTGGCGCTGGCCGAAGGTGCCGCGGCGGGAGTCCTGACCCGCCAGGCGCACCGGGGTGCCCTCCAGGAGGAGGGAACCGATGGCCAGGGTCTCGCCCATGCCCCAGTCGATCGTGCCGTCCTCGACCATCGACGCGCGGCGCTGCAGCTGCGGCAGCAGACGCGGGTGGACGGTGACGTGGTCGGGGATGTTGACCTGGGACTCGGCGATGCGCTTGACGACCTCCTGGGAGATCGCCGTGTTGACCGCCACCGGGAACTCGGCCTGGGGCTCGGGGACCTCCGCCGGGGCGGGCTGCGAGGTGGCCTCACGGACCTCCGTGAAGACCTTCTCCAGCTGGCCCTGGTAGTCCTGGAGGGCCTGCTCGGCCTCTTCCAGGGTGATGTCGCCGCGGCCGATCAGGGACTCGGTGTACAGCTTGCGGACCGAGCGCTTCTTGTCGATCAGGTCGTACATCAGCGGCTGCGTGAACGCCGGGTTGTCGGACTCGTTGTGTCCGCGACGGCGGTAGCAGATCAGGTCGATGACGACGTCCTTGTTGAACGCCTGGCGGAACTCGAAGGCGAGCCGCGCGACGCGGACGACGGCCTCCGGGTCGTCGCCGTTCACGTGGAAGATCGGCGCTTCGATCATCCGGGCCACGTCCGTGGAGTACATCGACGAACGCGACGACTCCGGAGCGGCCGTGAAGCCGACCTGGTTGTTGATGACGACGTGGACCGTGCCGCCGGTGCGGTAGCCGCGCAGCTGCGACATGTTCAGGGTCTCCGCGACGACACCCTGGCCCGCGAAGGCCGCGTCTCCGTGGAGGGCCACCGGCAGGACCGTGAAGTCCGTGCCGCCCTTGTTGATGATGTCCTGCTTGGCGCGGGCGATGCCCTCGAGGACCGGGTCGACCGCCTCCAGGTGGGAGGGGTTGGCGGCCAGGGAGACCTTGATCTGCTCGCCGTCGAGGCCCGTGAAGGTGCCCTCGGCGCCCAGGTGGTACTTGACGTCTCCGGAGCCGTGCATCGACTTCGGGTCGAGGTTGCCCTCGAACTCGCGGAAGATCTGGGCGTACGACTTGCCCACGATGTTGGCGAGGACGTTCAGGCGGCCGCGGTGGGCCATCCCGATGACGACCTCGTCCAGACGGGACTCGGCCGCGCTGTCGATGACCGCGTCCAGGAGCGGGATGACGGACTCGCCGCCCTCCAGGGAGAAGCGCTTCTGGCCGACGTACTTCGTCTGCAGGAAGGTCTCGAAGGCCTCGGCGGCGTTCAGACGGCGCAGGATGCGCAGCTGCTCCTCGCGCTCCGGCTTGGAGGAGTGCTGGCGCTCGATGCGGTCCTGCAGCCACTTGCGCTGCTTGGGGTCCTGGATGTGCATGAACTCGACGCCGGTGGTGCGGCAGTACGAGTCGCGCAGGACGCCGAGGACGTCGCGCAGCTTCATCATCGACTTGCCGGCGAACCCGCCGACGGCGAACTCGCGCTCCAGGTCCCAGAGCGTCAGGCCGTGCTCGGTGATGTCCAGGTCGGGGTGCTTGCGCTGCTTGTACTCCAGCGGGTCCGTGTCGGCCATGACGTGGCCGCGGACGCGGTAGGAGTGGATCAGCTCGAAGACCCGGGCGGCCTTGGTGACGTCGTCGTCGTGGCTGGCGTCGATGTCCTTGAGCCAGCGGACCGGCTCGTAGGGGATGCGCAGCGCCTCGAAGATCTCGTCGAAGAAGCCGTTCTCACCGAGGAGGAGGTTCGCGACGATGCGCAGGAACTCGCCGGACGCCGCACCCTGGATCACGCGGTGGTCGTACGTCGAGGTCAGCGTCATGACCTTGGAGATGCCCAGCTTGTTCAGGGTGTCCTGGGACGTGCCCTGGAACTCCGCCGGGTAGTCCATGGAGCCGACGCCCATGATGACCGACTGGCCGGGCATGAGGCGCGGCACGGAGTGGACGGTGCCGAGGCCGCCGGGGTTGGTCAGGGAGACCGTGACGCCGGTGAAGTCGTCCATGCCGAGCTTGCCGTCGCGGGCGCGGCGGACGATGTCCTCGTAGGCCTGCCAGAACTCGAAGAAGTTCAGGGTCTCGGCCTTCTTGATGCCCGCCACGACCAGCTGCCGGTCGCCGTTGGGCTTCACGAGGTCGATCGCCAGGCCGAAGTTGACGTGCTCCGGCTTGACCAGCGTCGGCTTGCCGTCCTTCTCCGCGAAGGAGTAGTTCATCGACGGCATGGCCTTGATGGCCTGCACCATCGCGTACCCGATGAGGTGCGTGAAGGAGATTTTCCCGCCGCGGGCGCGCTTGAGGTGGTTGTTGATGACGATGCGGTTGTCGAACAGCAGCTTCACCGGGACCGCGCGCACGGACGTCGCCGTGGGCACCTCCAGGGAGGCGTTCATGTTCTTCGCCACGGCCGCGGACGGACCGCGCAGCGGGACGTACTCGGGACCCGCCTTCTCCTTGGCGTCCGCGGCGTCCCTGGCGGGCTCCGCCTTCGCGGGCGCGGCCTTGGCGGCCGCGGGCTTCGCGGGGGCGGGAGCCGGGGCCTGCGCCGCCGGAGCGGCTGCGGGCTTCGCCGCGGGCGCGGGCGCGGCCGGGGCTGCGGGCTTCGCGGCGGCCGGGGCGGGGGACGTGGTGGACGCGACCCCCGCGGCCGCGTCACCCGCCGGCTTGGCCGGTGCGGCGGCGACGGAGGCGCCCACGCCCGGCTTGTAGTCGGCGAAGAAGTCCCACCAGGCACGGTCGACCGAATTCGGGTCCTGGAGGTACTGCTGATAGATCTCGTCGACGAGCCACTCATTGGGACCGAACGCGGCAGCAGGGTTCTTGCCCTGCGCTTCTTGGTCGGTCGAAGTGCTCGAGTTACTGGGGGACTGTGGCGACACGGCGGCAACCGCCCTCTTCCGCTTCACAAGGTGATGGACAGCGGAAATAAAGGCTACGCCTCCAAGGACGCGCAGTGCAGACCGGGCCGGTCATCCGTCGCGTAAGTCACACTGGAAAGCTGGTTTCGGGGCTGTAAATGGCGGGAAACAAGCGAAGTTCGCCTACAGCAAGATGCCGCGTGGAGCCCTGGTGGGGACGTCTGTGAACGTCCTGGGTACGTCGACACGCGGCTGCGACCCGTCCGGCGCACCGTGCGCGCGCCCAGAGGTCGCTTCCGCTTCGAACCTTACGTCAACTTCAGTCTTCGGGCAGGCCCGGAAGGGTGACCTGAATGCGGCAGCCCCGAGCCGATTCGGCCACGCCTATGTGCCCGCCGTGCAGATCGACCGCCCAGCGCGCGATCGCGAGTCCGAGACCGGTGCCGCCGTCGCTGCCCGGCGGGACGCCGACGTGCGCGCCCCGGTTGAAGCGCTCGAAGACGCGGTGCCACTCCGACTCGGGGATGCCCGGACCCTCGTCGAGGACCTCCAGGTCCAGGGACTCCGGGTGGGGGCCGCGGCGGGCGAGCACCGTGACACGGCCGTGCGGCGGGCTGTGCTTGACCGCGTTGTCGATGAGGTTGGCGACGACCTGGTGCAGCCGCTCGGCGTCCGCGTGGGCGGTCAGCTCCGGAGGAGAGACGTCCAGGTGCAGATGCACGTCCGTACGGGTGTGACTGCCGGAGCCCGACGTCATCCCTTTGCGCGCGGAGGCCACCATGTTGGCCTCCTTCAGGACACCCGACAGATAGGGCCACACTTCGAAGCGCCGCGCCTTGAGCGGTACGACACCGTTGTCGAGGCGGGACAGGTCGAGCAGGGTCTCCACCAGGCGGCCCAGGCGCTCGGTCTGCTTCAGGGCCGTGCGCATCGTCTCCGGATCGGCCGCCGATACGCCGTCGACAACGTTCTCCAGGACGGCGCGCAACGCGGCGATGGGGGTGCGCAGCTCGTGCGAGACGTTGGCGACGAGCTCCTTGCGCTGCTGGTCCTGCGCCTCCAGATCGTCCGCCATGCGGTTGATCGTCATCGCCACGTCGCCCAGCTCGTCGCGGCGGTCGGCCCCCTGCACGCGACGCGTGTAGTCGCCGTGCGAGACCGCGCGGGCCACCGAGTTCATCTCGTCGAGGGGTGCGGTGAGGCTGTGCGCGACGAACTGCGTGATCAGCAGGGTCGCGATCACGGAGAAGACCGTGATGAAGCGGAGCTCGGTCTCCGTCTCCATGGCCACCATCAGCAGCCCGGTGGTGATGAAGACCGAGACGACCACCAGAGTGCCGAGCTTGGTCTTGATGGAGAACGGCCGCACGCCCGCGAACGGGCCGTTCAGGCCGATGCTCCCGCCCCGGTCGCAGCGCCACTTCCGGACCGTGCCCCGCTCGGCGTCCGCCGTGCCGCCGGGGGTGCCTCCCGGGGTGCCGTGCGCACTGCCCGGGGTACCGCTCAGGGCGCCGCGAGCCGTACCGCCGGCGGCGCCCGGGTCCGCCGTCATGGCGTCGGTGTCTCCAGGGCGTACCCGACCCCGTGCACCGTACGGATGCGTTCCGCCCCGATCTTGCGGCGCAGGGCCTTGATGTGGCTGTCGACGGTGCGGGTGCCGGACGCGTCGGCCCAGTCCCACACCTCGGCGAGCAGTTGCTCGCGTGACAACACCGCGCGCGGGGTGTTGGCGAGGCACACCAGGAGGTCGAACTCCGTGGGGGTCAGATGGACGTCCTCACTGCGCACTCGCACACGCCGCTGCGCGTGGTCGATCTCCAGCTCGCCCAGGCGCAGGATGCCGCTGCGCGGCGTCGTGGCGGCCAGCGCGGCCCGCTCGACCCGACGCAGCAGGACGTGCACGCGCGCGGCGAGCTCGCGCATCGAGAACGGCTTGGTCATGTAGTCGTCGGCGCCGACGCCGAGCCCGACCAGCATGTCCGTCTCGTCGTCCCGCGCGGTGAGCATCAGCACCGGTACGGGTCGCTGGGCCTGCACGCGTCGGCAGACCTCCAGGCCGTCGAATCCCGGCAGCATGATGTCGAGGATCAGTAGATCCGGCTGCCATGCCTGCGCGGTGTCCACCGCTGCCGGGCCGTCCGCCGCCGTTTGCACGACGAAACCTTCGGCGCGCAGCCGGGCGGCGATGGCGTCGACGATCGTCGGGTCGTCCTCGACCACCAGAACCCGGCGCTGAGCGCCGGGCATCGCTGCCGTGGCGCCGTTGTGGGAGGTGTGTGTCTGCTCCATCGCCCCGCCCCTGACGTGATCGCTTGGTGTCCGGTCAGCAGAGTACGGGGCGTAACGGCACCTCGGCTACGCAGCCCTTGTCGCGAGATGAACCACGTCCGGTACGCCCCGGGCAACGGGGATCTCTTCCGTACGTACCTGTTGGAACCCGGCATTCCGTAGAGCGGAGTCGAAAGCGGGTGAGGGCTGCGCGGACCACACGGCGAGGACTCCGCCGGGGTTCAGACGGGCCTGGCAGGCGGCGAGACCTGCGGGGGAGTAGAGGCTTTCGTTGCCCTCGGTGACGGTCCAGTCGGGGCCGTTGTCGATGTCGAGGCACAGGGCGTCGTAGGTGCCGGAAGGGGTGTTGGCGCCTGCGAATGAGCCGTTGACATATGCGATCAGGTCGGCGTGCAGGATCTCCGTGCGCGGATCCGCGAGCGCCTCCCGGGACAGCTCCGAGAGCGGTCCGCCGAGGTGCCAGTCGATGATGGCCCGCTCGCGCTCGACCACCGAAATACGGCCCCAGCGCGGGTCCGCGGCGGCATGGGCGAGGGAGAAGCCGACGCCCAGACCGCCGATGAGGACAGACGGCCGGGGCCGTCCGTCCAGGGCGTCGTACGCCGCGTCGACGAGGAGTCGCTCCGAGCGGCCGTCGGAGGTGTCCATCAGGAACATGCCGTTGGCAATGATCTGCAACAGGTCTCCGTGGCGGCGCAGCACGACTTCGCCGTAGGGGCCTTCGTGCCGGTCGAGAACCACGGGGGGATCGGGTCGGTACGGGGTGTGCATCGGCCCATTTTGCTGCCGCCTCGCAGACGTGCGCTGCGGGACGCCGGGGAATGGTGTGGGGTTGCTGTGAGTTCCTGTGAATCGCGCCTCACGTGGCGTCGGTCATAGACAGCAGGGGAAAGTTCGGTGAAGCGTGATCCCGTGATCTTTCTGTGATGGAAGATCAGTGAAGCCGTGATGGAAGGAGCGCCTCAGCGTGGACCGGTCTGTGCGGGTTTCGGGCGGGGGCGCCGCCGTGGGTGAGGACGGCGGCGGGGCGGCGGTCGAGGTTCCGGTGGGTGCCGGAGGCGCTGTGGGCGCTGGGGGTGCTGCGGTTGCCGGGGGCGCCGTGGGTCTGTCGGGGGGCGCGGGCGCGGAGGCGCTGCTCGGGGCCGCGGGGCTCGTGACGCTGGACGCGATGCCGAGCCAGGCGGGGCCGAGCCAGGCCGAGCCGGTTGAGGCCGAGCCGCTCCAGGCCGGGTCGGGTCAGGCGGTCGGGTCGAGTGGGCCGGGCCGCGCGGGCGAGGCCGCCCTTGTCGGCGGGTCGGCGTCCGGGGTGCCCGGGGAGGTGGCCCAGGGCCCGGGTGCCGGGGCGCGGGCCGGGGCCTGCGGTGTGCGGGCGGGGCTCCGGGGGCTGCGCGGGCTGCGGCCGTGGCGGCTGCTGCCGTCGCCGACCGGTACGCCCTTCACCTTCGGATACGCCGTCGTCCTCCTCCTGACCTCGCTCTTCGCCGAATACGGCGACCCCGCCCTCGTCTCCTCCCTGCACCAGGGGTCGAGCACGGACGTGGCGCACCTCGCCGACCGGCCGATGTTCGTCCTCGTCGCCAGCGCGCTGTGGATCGCGGGCGGGGTCACCTCGCCGTACGCCATCGTCTTCCTGCTGGTCCTCACCGCGCTGGAGCGCCGCGTCGGCGGCCTGCGCACCGCGGGCGTCTTCCTGCTCGGGCATGCCGTCGCCACGCTGGCCACCGAGGTCCCGGTCGGGCTCTCGGTCCTGGCTGGCCATCTGCCCGGCAGCTCCGCATACCGCCTCGACTACGGCATCAGCTTCGGCGTCGCCGCCAGCGTCGGCGCGCTCGCCGGGCTCCTCACACCGTGGCTGCGCTGGGCCGTCCTCGCGGGGTTCGGCTGGATGCTGGTCCAGGACCTCATCGCCTTCACGGACCCGATGACCAACTGGGGCCATCTGCTCGCTCTGGTCGTGGGAATCGCGACGTGGCCGGTGCTGCGAGGGCACGGGCGGGGCACTCCCGCTTAAGCCGTCCGGCCTGCCTCTGGGGCTTGTGCGGCCTGTGAGGTCCGAGGGGCTTTATGTCACCCGTGTGGCCGATGGGACCGGGTCCTTTGCCGCCATGTACGTGGAGTGACATCCTCCGGATAAATGTCTTGCGGTGCAAGGTACTTCGTGACTATCTTGTACCGCATGACAAAGGAACTGTCCGCGATGCACGACCAGCGTCGTAGTCAGTTGCTGCGCGGGGTGCTCGACCTGTGCCTGCTCGCGCTCATCGGCGAAAGACCTCGGTACGGATACGAGTTCGTGGAGGCCCTCACCGAGAGCGGCCTCGACCTGGTGAGCGAGGGCAGCATCTACCCCTTGCTCGCCCGGATGGAGCGGGCCGGGCTGGTCGACTCCTACCGCGCTCCGTCCGCGGCGGGCGGGGCGCCACGCAAGTACTACCGCCTCACTGACGCGGGCGCGGCCGAGCTGGCCGCGGGCCGCGCCACCTGGAGCACCTTCACGGTGGCCGTCTCCAGGACCTTGGAGGGCCAGGGCGGCGCACAGGACAGCGACACGGGGGAAACGGGGGACACGGCATGACACATCAGACGACCACCGAGACGACCACCGAGACGACGATCAGCGGCGGCGTGACCACGGACGATGGCGTGCGGGACAGCGCGCCCGCTGAGGCCGAGCGCGCCCGCGTGCTGGCGGTCTGCCGGAGCAACTGGGAGTACAGAGGCATCGACGACGCCTCCGTGCGCGAAATGCTGGCCGAGCTCTCCGAGCACCTGGAGGAGGCCGCGGCGGCGGGCCGCTCCCCCGAGGACGTGGTGGGCACGGACGTGCCGGGGTTCGCCGCCTCCTGGGCCCGGGCGCGCACGCCCCTGCATCTGCGTGTGCTGCGGATGGCCGCGCTGATCCCGTTCGCCCTCGGTGTGCTGCTGCTCCTCACGCACCTGATCGACCGGACCCTCACGCTGCCCGTCGAGGCCCCGCGCATAGCGTTCTACGCCGTGATAATCGCGGTCGGCGTCACCCTGGAGCTGCGGCGGGGAAGCCTCGGTTTCGTGAGATGGCTGCTGGTCGGGGTCATAGGCATCGGGTTCGCGCAGCTCACCACCTGGCTCGCGGGCGACGACGTGCTCTTCCATCTGCCTCTGTGGGCGACGCTGCTCCTGATGCTGCCCGGGATGCCCTACGCCTACGGGGACATACGCGCGAAGAAGGCCGCGGCTGCGGCGGCCGAGTAGCCGAGTAGTCGGGGCGCTCAGGCCTCCTCCGGTCCCTTCCGGCGCGCGCTCGTCAGGCCGGCGACCACCTGCCACCCCAGCGACTCGTACAAGGCGCGTCCTTCCGGGGTCCCGGCGAGTACGCCGATCTCCGCGCCCTGGTCGACGGCGGCGACCGCGAGGGTGCGCATGACCAGGCTGCCCAGGCCCTTGCGGCGGTGCTGCGGAGACGTCTCGATCTGGTCGGCGACGGCGGTGCGGCCCGTCGGGGCGATCTGGCCGCGAGCTGCCCAGTGACCGTCGGCGGTGGTGACCATCGCGCGGAAGACGCCGCCGCGCGACCAGGTGCGGAGCTGATAGCCGTCCGGGACCACCAGGTGGTTCGGGGGGACCGGGGTGAGCGGCACGGTCATCAGGTAGCCGTCTTCCGGGTCGATCCACCACTCGGGGCCGAGCCAAGGGGCGACGCGGTCCGGGAAGTCGAAGACCTTCAGCCATACGTCGGCGCCGGTCACCGATGAGGCGACCTTGCGTACGTCCGACTCCTGGACGTCCGTGCCTGTGGCGCCGAAGACGTGCCGGGACGGGTGCTTGATGTGGCCGACGTCGATCGTGAAACCCCAGGGCTCCACGGTCGGCGGAGCGGCGCCGCGAGAGACGCCCCAGCCGTCGATCCAGGCCCGTACGGCGTCGCGGCCCGCGAGGGGGGCTCCCTCTGCTCCCTGTGTCGCGTGCATGGGGCAACCCTTCAGATCGGGACCAGTGTGTAATGGCTGCAACTGCTGAGAGAACCTTACGTAGGGGGATTTCGGCGGCGACAGAGGTGATCGCTGACAGCGAACAAGTCCGGGGGAACATTCAGGGACTCAGGAGCATTGAGTCGGTATAGCTCAACTTGAATGCCGAAGGGGAGATCATGGCTGCTGAGTCCACGTCGTACACACCGCTCGCTCTGCCCGTGCTGCCGCTCGATGACGAGATCGTGCTGCCCGGCATGGTGGTGCCGTTCGACCTGTCCGATGCCGAAGTGCGAGCCGCGGTGGAGGCCGCGCAGGCCGCCGCGCGGTCCAGTGGAAGCAGTAGCAAGCCGAAGGTGCTGCTTGTTCCGCGGATCGACGGGACGTACGCGGGCATGGGCGTGCTCGGTACGGTCGAGCAGGTCGGCCGGCTTGCGGACGGGGATCCGGGGGCGCTGATCCGTGCTCGCGGACGGGTGCGCATCGGTGCGGGCACGACCGGGCCCGGCGCGGCCCTGTGGGTGGAGGGCGCGCGGGTCGACGAGACCGTGCCGGATCCGCTGCCCGGTGCCACCGCCGAGCTGGTCAAGGAGTACAAGGCGCTGGCCACGAGCTGGCTGAAGAAGCGCGGGGCCTGGCAGGTGGTCGACCGCGTGCAGCAGATCGACGACGTGTCGGCGCTGGCGGACAACTCCGGGTACTCGCCGTTCCTCACCACCGAGCAGAAGATCCAGCTCCTGGAGACCGAGGACCCGACGGCGCGCCTGAAGCTGGCCACCGAGCAGCTGCGGGAGCACCTGGCCGAGCAGGACGTGGCCGAGTCCATCGCCAAGGACGTGCAGGAGGGCGTCGACAAGCAGCAGCGCGAGTTCCTGCTGCGGCGCCAGCTGGAGGCGGTGCGCAAGGAGCTGCGCGAGCTGGACGGCAAGGAGGGCGAGGAGGAGTCCGACGACTACCGCGCCCGGGTCGAGGCCGCGGACCTGCCGGAGAACGTACGGGAAGCGGCGCTGAAGGAAGTCGAGAAGCTGGAGCGCGCGAGCGACCAGTCGCCCGAGGGCTCCTGGATCCGCACGTGGCTCGACACGGTGCTCGAACTGCCGTGGAACGAGCGCACCGAGGACGAGTACGACATCAAGGGCGCCCAGCAGATCCTCGACGCGGAGCACGCGGGGCTGCAGGACGTGAAGGAGCGCATCACCGAGTACCTGGCGGTGCGCAAGCGGCGCTCGGACCGGGGCATGGGAGTCGTGGGCGGACGGCGCGGCGGCGCGGTCCTGGCCCTGGTCGGCCCGCCCGGAGTCGGCAAGACCTCGCTCGGGGAGTCCGTGGCGCACGCCATGGGACGCAAGTTCGTGCGGGTCGCGCTCGGCGGCGTGCGGGACGAGGCGGAGATCCGCGGGCACCGGCGTACGTACGTGGGCGCGCTGCCCGGGCGGATCGTGCGGGCCATCAAGGAGGCCGGGTCCATGAACCCGGTGGTGCTGCTCGACGAGATCGACAAGGTCGGCTCGGACTTCCGGGGCGACCCGGCGGCGGCGCTCCTCGAAGTGCTCGACCCGGCGCAGAACCACACCTTCCGCGACCACTACCTGGAAGTCGAACTCGACCTGAGCGACGTGGTGTTCCTGGCGACCGCCAACGTCCTCGAAGCCATCCCGGAGGCGCTGCTCGACCGCATGGAGCTGGTCAGGCTCGACGGGTACACGGAGGACGAGAAGGTCGTCATCGCCCGTGACCACCTGCTGCCGCGACAGCTGGAGCGGGCCGGGCTCGGCGACGGCGAGGTGACGATCGACGAGGGCGCGCTGCGCAAGCTGGCGGGGGAGTACACCCGCGAGGCGGGCGTGCGCAATCTGGAGCGGTCCGTCGCCAGACTGCTCCGCAAGGTCGCGGCGCAGCACGAACTGGGCGAGCGGGAGCTGCCGTTCACCGTCGGCGCGGACGAGCTGCGCGGGCTGATCGGGCGGCCGCACCACGTGCCGGAGTCGGCGCAGGACCCGGCCGAGCGGCGGACCGCGGTGCCCGGTGTGGCCACGGGGCTCGCGGTCACCGGGGCCGGTGGCGACGTGTTGTTCGTGGAGGCGTCGCTGGCCGACCCGGAGACGGGTGCGGCGGGTCTGACCCTCACCGGACAGCTCGGTGACGTGATGAAGGAGTCCGCGCAGATCGCGCTGTCCTTCCTGCGCTCGCGCGGCGCCGAGCTGGAGCTGCCCGTGGGTGACCTGAAGGAGCGGGGCGTGCACATCCACTTCCCGGCGGGCGCCGTGCCGAAGGACGGTCCGAGCGCGGGCGTCACGATGACGACGGCGCTGGCGTCGCTGCTCAGCGGCCGCCTGGTCCGTACGGACGTGGCGATGACCGGTGAGGTGTCGCTGACCGGACGGGTGCTGCCCATCGGCGGTGTGAAGCAGAAGCTGCTCGCCGCACACCGGGCGGGGATCACCACCGTCGTGATCCCCAAGCGGAACGAGCCGGATCTGGACGACGTCCCGGCCGAGGTCCTGGAGAAGCTGGACGTGCACGCGGTGACGGACGTCCGCCAGGTCCTTGAGCTTGCCCTCGCACCGGCCGAGGTGCGGGTTCCGGCGGCGGCGTGACGCGGCTTCCCGCCGCGGCGTGACGGGCGCGGCGGGGAAGGGCGGGGCCCGGACCCCCAGGAGGGTCCGGGCCTTGCCGCTCACCCCGTGCGGCCGTCACTCACGCGTGAGGCGGCAGCCTCACCCGCGTGGCGTCGGCTGCCCGGTGGGCGGTGATGTGCTCGTGGGCGGGAGAGGGCCCGGTCAGCCGTTGGCCAGGGCCTGCACCCTGTCGTACGCGCCGTTGAACTTGTTGTGGTCACCGACGATGGGACCGGTCGACGTGTACTGCCACATGGTGTGGAAGCCCCAGCCGGCCGGGAGTTCGCCGGGGCTGGTGTTGTAGCGGGCGATCCACAGCGGGTTGGTGCTGCCGAAGCCGCCGTAGTTGCCGGTGCACTGCTTCCACCAGCTGGTGGCGGTGTAGATGACGGCGTCGCGGCCGGTGCGTGCCTTGTAGGTGTTGAGGAAGTCGCGGATCCAGGCGACCATCGCGGACTGGGACTTGCCGAAGCAGGCCGCGCCGTAGGGGTTCCACTCGATGTCGAGGGCGCCCGGCAGGGTCTTGCCGTCGCGGGACCAGCCGCCGCCGTTGCTCGCGAAGTAGTTGGCCTGGGCGGCGCCGCTGGAGGTGTCGGGGGTGGCGAAGTGGTAGGCGCCGCGGATCATGCCGATGTTGTACGAACCGTTGTACTGCTGGGCGAAGTACGGGTTCTTGTAGGAGGTGGACTCGGTGGCCTTGACGTAGGCCCATCGCACGCCGCTGTTCCACAGGGCGGACCAGTTGACGTTGCCCTGGTGGCTGCTGACGTCGACGCCCTCGGTCTGGACGGCGTCGCCGCCGCTGGGCCGGCCGCCCTGGCCGTCGTGTTCCAGGACGCCCATGCCCATGCGGGCGGAGCCGCGCGGCGGGACGTCGTCACCGTCGGCGGCCCGGGCCGCGCCGGGCAGGGTGATGAGGAGGGTCAGGGCGGAGAGGACGGCGAGGAGAATGCCGGCCGCGGGGTGGGTACGGCGGGCGGTACCAGGTCTGTGCACGGGCATGGCGTGCCTCCGTTTGGCCTCGTGGAGTCCCGTGCGCAGGCGCGCTTCTTCCGTACGTGGGGTTCACGGTTCCCCCGTCGTACGGAGGGCGTGCGGTGGGTACGGGACTCGGTGGGGGGACCTGTCGACATGTCGCTGGTGTGGACATGTCATCAATGACGCTACGCACGTAGACCCCGGAGGGGAAGAGGCGCTCGCGCCCGCCGTTGGTCTACGCCTGCGAAATACTGGTCGAGCTGCGGCGATGGCCGTGGTCGGCGGAAACTTTCAGGATCGGAAAAGTGTGGCATGGGTGCTGACATGCGCGAGGACGCGGCCCGCGGCGAGGGTACCGGGGTGGGCGAGGCCGGGTCCGGCGGTGGTGTGGACCACGAATTCCTGTCCCTGGAGCGGGAGTTGACACTGTTGCTGCGCCGGGCGCGGGCCTCGTCCGGAGAGATGGCCCGGCAGGTGCATCCGGATCTTGAGCCGGCCGCGTACGGGCTGCTCGCGTTCCTGGACGAGTCGGGGCCCCGGCGGGCCACCGATCTCGCCGCGTTCATCGGGGTCGGCAAGGCGACGATGAGCAGGCAGCTGCGGGGGCTCGAGCAGTTGGGGCTGGTCGCGCGTGAGCCAGACCCCGCCGATGGCAGGGCCTGGCTCGTGCGGCTCACGGAGGAAGGCCGTGAGCGGTTCTGGACGGTTCGGGGGGCGCGCCGGGAGCGGTACGTTCGGCAGCTTGCCGGGTGGGACCGGGGGGAGGTGGCCGAGCTTGCCCGGTTGCTGGGCAAGCTCAACTCTGGCGCGGAGGCCTAGGGCGGGTGTATGCCGCCCGCTTCGCGGCGGAATTCTCCCACCCGCTCCACCCGTTCACCCCGCGCCGGACAGTCAACCTTGCGCCCGGTACATCCACATTCATGTCCTGCCCGCGCTGCGGACCGGTCTGCGGGGTTACTTCTGGCCGAACACCACCGCCAGCGGCTGCGGCGTCTTGTACACCGTCGACGGTTCCGTCACATGGTCCGCGCCCAGGTAGAGGCGGCCGCCCGCGTAGAGGGCGCGGCGGTCCGACTCGAAGCGGGACTCCATCTCGTAGCTGTCCGCCGGGTGCTGGAGGACCTGCTTCGCCTTGAGGGTGCCCGGGTCGGCCTGCCAGACGCCGCCGCCCTCCTCGCGGGCGATGTTCGCCTCCTGGTACGCGATGACCTTGCCGGAGTCGTCGAGGCCGATCGGCACCAGACGGCCCGAGTCCGAACCGGGCGTCCGGCGCAGCTGCTTGCCGGTCTTCAGGTCGAAGGACACCAGGTCGTTCCTGGCCTCGGAGGAACTGCTCGCGGGCTCCGAAGTGCTCAGGTAGAGCGCGTTCTTCTCCTTGCTGACCGCGAGCTGGGCGCAGCCCGTGACCTCGGTGGCCGGGCAATCGGCCTCGTACTTGCCGTGCTTGCCGCCGCTCGCGGGGATCGTGCTCAGCTCCTTGCCCCGCGCGGCGCTGTCGTCGACGGTGATGAACCGCGAGATTCCGGAGCCGCCCTGCGACTTGCCGTCGTCGGCGGCGAGCACCAGCGGGTCGACGGCGACCACGTGGACGTACTCCGTGCCCTGCGGCAGCTTGTACGTGGACTTCGCCGCGCGCGTCGCCGGGTCGACCGTCTCCACCTGGAGCTTGGGGTTGTCGGTGTCGCCGCAGTCGCGGACCGCGACCAGCTTGGTCTCGTCGCCCGCGTGGCCGACCGCGTCGCAGGTCTCGTCGGACGGCTTCCACAGGGGCGTGCCGTCGAGCTTCCAGCCCGCGCTCGCGCTGGTGCCCGCGGCCGCGACCGTGCCGCCGCCGACCGTGATCTCGTCGAACATCTCCGCGTTGCCGTCCGCGTTCACGCCCTGCTTGTGCCAGAGCATTTTGCCGCGCTGGATGTCGACCACGCCGACTTCCGTGCACACCGACGGGTCGTCCTTGTCGTCCTGGAAGACGACGGCGACCTTTCCGTCCTTGGTGGGCGTCTGGGACGACCAGCAGATCTCGCCGGTCAGCGGGACCTCCCACTCGGCCTTTCCGCCGGCCAGCGGATAGCCGGATATCTTCTTGAGTCCGGCCTTGACGAAATTCTTGTCCGTCGTCCACATGCCCATGGCACCGGCCATCTCACTGACCTTCGGCTGCGCCACCTCGGCGAGCACCTTCGCCTCGGCCCCGGCCGAACCCGAACCGCCCTCCTCACTGCCGCCGCCGTCGTCCTCCGAACCACAGCCGCTGAGCACCAGCGCGGCCGCGAGTACCGAACCCGCGATGACCGCCATGCGCCGGGACATTCAATTCTCCTTCGTGCGCGGGCACATGACCGGATGTGGCCATGCGTTCCCCATGCCCGCTGATCCTTCCCTGTCGCCGAATGGAATTTCAACAGGCAATTCCTGATCTCTGCTTCAGTTGAAATGTTCCGGAGATCAGTTCGCCGCGATTGCGGAATCGGATCGAATTGAATTGTTTTCTTTCTGTCCCGGTTCGCCGGTACGGAAACGTGTGCAGCCGGTACGGAAACGCGGGCAGCCGGTACGGAAACGTGGGCGGGGGAGCTACAGCTCCACGCACACGACCGCCGCGTCGTCGTACCGCTTCCCGCGCGGGAACGCCGCGCCCTCCGGGTCGGCCCGCTCCAGCTCCCGCACCCGGTCCACCAGCGCCTGCGGGCCGCTCTTGCGCAGCAGCGCGAAGCAGTCCGCCCAGTCGCCCTCGCGGAACGTCTCGACCCAGCGCCCCGCGCCGTCCGTCAGGGCCGCGAGCGCGGTGACGGCGGAGCGCGGCCGTGGGCCCGTGGCCCCGCGCGCGGCCCCCGCCCGGTCCCCCGCCCCCCGGAAGAAGCCGCCCACCCCGGTGCGCAGGGCCACGACCGCCCCCCCGGACCCCACCCCCACCCCCAGCCGCACCGCCACGCGCACCCCCACGCGTTGCCCGCACCCCGGGCCGGGGGGGTGGTGGG
>NZ_JBHXTE010000040.1:93153-100530 GCF_042677545.1 Streptomyces sp. NPDC127108
CGGCCCGTCTCGTCCCCGCGCCCCGCGGCGTGATTCTGGGCCCGGTGGGGGGTGTCGGCGGAGGGCGGGCGTTCGCCGGTCACCCGCTGCGCGCCCACCGCCGGATCCGCCGCCGCCGTGAAGAAGCCGCCCTCCGCGTTCCGCAGGGCCTCGACCGCCGCCGCGTACCGACGCCCCTCCGCCTGCCGCTCCGCCGAGCCGCGCGGCAGCGCCCGTACGACGTCGCGCTGCGCGCGGACCGCGTCCGGGAGCTGGTCGAGCCGCGGGTCGAGGACCGCCTCCACCGCGTCCCCGGCACCCGCAACGAGCAGCACGGAGTCCGACAGGACCAGGTGCTCCACGCGCTCCGCGTCCCACCGCGCGAGGACCACCGTCGCCTGCGGGGTGCGCGGGTGAGAAAGGTCACAGGTGTCACGGTGGGTGTCCGCGGTGCGCGCGATGGCCGCCGCGAGGATCTCAGGCAGCGTCATATCCCGCCGTGAAACGGACAGTTCGCCCAGGGCGCCGCCGAGCCGGGCGGTGAACCAGGGGACGGTGTGCGAACAGCCGGCGTCGCCGGACGGAGGCGTCACCCCGTCCAGGAGCACCAGTGATCCGCCCTGTCCGGACGCGGGGAGCGCCACTGACACGTAGTCCTCGTTGGGGCGGTCCGGGTCACCGGGTTCGGTGGTCAGTTCGATGCGCATTCGGCCAGTCTGCCCGAGGCGCGCGCACACGCCCTGGACGGGCGTGGTGGGCGGTGGAGCGGGGGAGTCGGCAGGTCAGGCGCCGGATTTCGGCCGGAATGATCAACTCCGACGTCGGTGTGGCGGCGCATCCTGCCAAAGCCGCCCACAGACGTCCAACTGGCACACCGCGCGCGGCCCTCACGACACGCAGGGTGACTTGCCCACCAACTCCCTGCCGATGTTCACTCCTTCAGGTGGCCAGGCAGACGATGCTCGACTGCCGCGCTCCGGCACTGGAATCGTCTGCGAAGGTCGGGAACCGTGCCGGGAGCGCTCGCGTTGACGGATCGTCACCTGGGCCCTAGGGCAGACGAAAACAGGAATGCGAGCACCGGTGCAAGAGATGCGGCCTCGGCGCGAAGGCAGGCGGAAGGCCCCGGCAGGTGACTCGCCGGGCGCGACCACTCCCGCGGAGCGGGGGCCCGCCGCAGCGGAGGGCACGGCGGAGCCCGGCGCGGGTACGGCTTCAACGACGGCGAGTACGGCTCCGGCGACGGGCGCGGCTCCGTCCACGACGGGTGCGGCTCCGTCCACGACGGGTGCGGCTCCGTCCGCGACGGGTGCGACCGCTTCCGCGACGGGCGCGGCTCCTTCCGTGAAGGGTGCGACCGCGTCCACGACGGGCGCCCTCTCCAGCGCGGCCCCCGTCGACCCGACAAGCGAGTCGACCCCACCCGCCTCCACACCCCCCGCCCCCGCGACGATCGCCCCCAACTCGCCCGTGCCCCCCGCACCCTCCGCCCCGCCCAAAGCCCGCGTCCGCAACCGCCTCATAGTGGCCGTCGCGGTCGTCGCCGCCGCCGTGGCCGGAGCGGGCGCGCCCGTCATCGTGACCGCGTCCAGCCAACTGAACGAGTCCCAGGGCCTGGTGACGCTCGCCGAGCTGACCCAGCAGTCGATCACCCTCAGTCACTCCCTGGCCGACGAGCGCGACGAGGTCACCGCGTACATCGCCGCCGGACGCCCCGAGGACAAGGGCCTCTCGGAGAGCCACAGCGCGCGCGTGGACCGGAGCATCGAGGAGCTCCGCGACGCCGCCGCCGACGCGAACACCAACACCTCCGTCACCGCCGAGCTGCGCCGCGACCTCGCGAAGCTCGCGTCCGTGCGCCGGGCCGCGCTCACCGGCGAGTCCAGCGCCCTCGACACCCACAAGGCGTACGGGAAGGCCATCGCCGAACTGCACGGCCTCACCCGTGAACTGGCCGAGCGGCTCCCGCCGCGCGCGGGCTCCGGGGCCCACGCCCTCGCCGACCTCGATCACGCCGTCGACCAGGCGGGATCCGCGCGCGGCCTGCTGCTCGCCGCGCTCGCCGTGCCCCGCCCCGTGTCGACCGGCTCCACCGTCGACCCGGTCACCGGCCTGCCCACCAACTCCGGCACCGGGGACAGCGAGGAGGACGGGCGCCGCGACGGCCTCAGCGCCGCCGCACAGCAGGCCCACGTACGGGAGCTGGCCGCGCTCGCCGACTTCCTGGACACCGCGCCCGCCAAGGCCCGCGCCACCTACGAGTCCACCGTCACCGGGAACGGCGTCACGACCGCCGAGCAGTACCTGACGCGCCTCACCGACCGGCCCCGGCTCTCCGCCGCCGACCAGCGCCTGGACCGCAAGAAGCTCGACAGCGCGCTGTCCGCCCGCATCGAGGCCATGCGCGGCGCCGAGAACGCGCTCGCCGACGCCCGCACCCAGAGCCTCGGCGAGCTGCGCGACGACGACGTCACGGCGCTGGAGATCCGCATCGCGCTCGTCGGCGTGCTGCTCCTCGTCGCCGTCGGCGTGTGCATGGGCACGGCCCGCTCGCTGACCCGGCCGCTCGCCGCCCTCCGCCGGGGCTCGGAGCGCGTCGCGACGGCGCCCGCGACCGAGGAACCGGTGCGCTTCACCGGCCGCGACGACGAGTTCGCCGCGGTCGTGCGCTCCGTCAACGCGCTGCACGGCCACGCCGTCGCCCTCCAGGACCGTCTGACCACCCTGGAGGCCGACCGCAAGCACCTGATCGGCCAGCGGCAGACGATGGCCGACGCCCGGCAGGAGATGGCCGACGAGCGGGACGCGCTGCGCGCCGAACTCGCCGAGGCTGCCGTCCACCTGGAACGGGTGCGCCGCAGCATCCACGGCACGTTCGTGAACCTCGCCCTGCGCACGCTCGGCCTGGTCGAGCGGCAGCTCGCCGTCATCGAGAGCCTGGAGGAGCGCGAGCAGGACCCCGACCGGCTCGCCACCCTCTTCAAGCTCGACCACTTCGCCACCGTCACCCGCCGCCACAGCGAGAACCTCCTGGTCCTCGCGGGCGCCGAGCACGGCCACCAGCACGCGGGGCCCGTGCCGCTCGTCGACGTCGTACGCGCCGCCGTCAGCGAGATCGAGCGGTACGAACGCGTCCGTATCGCCGCGCTGCCGCCGCACGCGCACATCGCCGGGTTCGCCGCCGACGACATCAGCCACCTGGTCGCCGAACTCCTGGAGAACGCCACCTCGTTCTCGCCGCCCGACGCCGCCGTCGAGGTGTCCGGCTGGCTCCTGGAGAACGGCGAGGTGATGCTCTCCGTACAGGACGAGGGCATCGGCGTCGCCCCGGAACGACTCGACGAACTCAACGCGCGGCTCGCGGAGTTCTCCCCCGACGACGTGTACGACCAGGAGAGCGGGGACGGCCTCGGGCTCGGCCTGTACGTGGTGGCGCGGCTCGCCGCCCGGCACGGGGCGCGGGTGCGGCTGCGCGAGCAGAAGCAGGGCGGGGTCGCCGCGGTCGTCGTCCTGCCCGACGGCATCCTCGCCGCGCCGCCCGCCGTGGGGGCGCCCGGAGCGGTGCCCGCCGCCCGCGCCGAGACGCCGTTCGTGCACCTGCCCGGCTCCGAGGCCGAGGCCAACTCCAATGTCCTGCCGTCCCGTTCGGGCGAGCGGGACCCCCTGATCGCCGCCGCGGAGACGACCCTCGAACTCCTGGCACCGCCCGTCCCGGCCGACCACCCGGACGACGCGGAGCCGCACGCGCGGCCGGACGACGAGGTCCGGCCGGAGCAGGAGGCGCGCCCGAAGCCGGACGCGCAGGCGCCGTGGGAGCGGGACGCGGCCCCGGCGGCGGAAGGGATGCCGGAAGGGCTCTCGGCGGGGTTGCCGGAAGGCGGGGGTCTTTCGGAAGCCGAGTCGGAAGCCGAGTTCATACGGGAGACCGAGGCGCTGTCGGGGGACGCGGAAGCCGTCGTCGTACGGGACGCGGAAGCCGCTGGCGGACAGGGCACGGAAGCCGCCGGCGGACAGGGCGCGGAAGCCGTCGTCGCACCGGACGCGGAAGCCGCCGACGTACAGGGCACGGTCACCGCCGACGCCCCGGACGCCGACGCCCCCGTCTTCACCGCCAAGGGCCTCCCCAAGCGGACCCCGAGGATCAGCGCGACCGCCGGGAGCACCACGCCCCAGCCGAGGCCCGCCGTCGACGCCGAGGAACTGCGGCGCAGGCTGGGCGGGTTCCAGCAGGGGGCCAACAGCGGCCGCCGCGATGTGGCGGCCGAACTGGCGCGTACAGAGCAGGAATCGGCCCGCACCGAAGGGGCGCGGGCCCGGACCGAAGAGAGTGCCGAAGGCCACCGTGCCGCAGATGTTCCGGGGGACCCAGTCGAGGAGGCAAGCAGTTGACTGCGCCCATGCGCACACCCGGTTCTTCCGCCAAGCCAGTGAAACCCGACCCGGGCGCCGACCCCGCGTCGGCGTCCGACGAACCCATCGCCTACGGACTCAGCAGTGAGGCCAAGAACCTCCACTGGCTCCTGACCAACCTGGTCGAGGAGGTTCCCGGAATCCTCTCGGTCGCCGTCGTCTCGTCCGACGGACTCCTGTTGCTCTCCTCCGACCCCGTGCGCAACGCCGAGCGTCGCCCCGCCACCAGACCCACCGGGCCCAGGGGATCGAGCGCCGACCTGGCCACCATCGTGTCCGGGCTCGGCAGCCTCACCCTCGGCGCGGCCCGGCTGATGGACGGCGGCTCGGTCAAGCAGACCGTCGTCGCCATGGCGGAGGGCAGCCTCTTCGTGATGGCGATCAGCGACGGCTCGCTCCTCGGCGTGCACGCGACGCCCGACTGCGACATGACGGTCGTCGCGTACCACATGGCACTGTTCGTCGGCCGCGCCGGACACGTCCTCACGCCCGAACTCCGCAGCGAGCTGCGCCAGTCGATGGAGAACGCGTGATGAGCGCCGTGCCCGAACTGCCCCGGCGCGGCGCCCCCAAGGGGAAGCCCGCGCGCGTGCGCCCGTACTCGCTGACCGGCGGCCGCACCCGCTTCGGGCACGTCCTGCTCGTCGAGACGTTCGTGGCCGCGACCCCCGCCCTCGAGGCCCCCGGGGCGCGGCGCGAGCTGGGCAAGGGCGACCCGCTGAGCACCCGCGTCATGCCGGAGATGCGGGCCATCGTCGAGATCTGCCGCCGGATGCGTACGGTCGCCGAGATCTCCGCGCTCCTGAAGATGCCCCTCGGTGTGGTCCGCGTCCTGCTCAGCGACCTCGCCGACCAGGGAAAGATCCGCGTGTACGGAACGGGCCACGGCCCCGGGCAGCCGAACCGCGCACTGCTCGAAAGGGTGCTGAGTGGACTCCGCCGTCTCTGACACCACCGCTTCTGACCCCAGCGCCTCCGAGTCCCCTGTGTCCGACTCCACCGTCGCCGAACTCCTCGCCCACGAGGAGGGCGTGCAGGCCTGGCAGACCGACCACACCCGCGCGCCGATCGCCACGAAGATCGTCGTCGCGGGCGGCTTCGGCGTGGGCAAGACCACGCTCGTCACCGCCGTCTCCGAGATCACGCCCCTCCAGACGGAGGCGCTGATGACGCAGGCCAGCGCCGACACCGACGACCTGAGCGCCACCCCCGCGAAGACCACGACCACCGTCGCCATGGACTTCGGCCGCATCACCCTTGACGACGACCTGGTCCTCTACCTCTTCGGCACACCGGGCCAGCAGCGCTTCTGGTTCATGTGGGACGACCTGGTGCGCGGCGCGATCGGCGCCGTGGTGCTCGCCGACACCCGCCGCCTCACCGACTGCTTCCCCGCGCTCGACTACTTCGAGAGCTGCGGACTGCCGTACGTCGTGGCCGTCAACCACTTCGAGGGCACCGAGCGGTACGAGGCCGATGACGTCCGAGAGGCGCTGACGGTGCCCGCGCACATCCCCGTCCTGATCATGGACGCGCGGCAGCGGATCTCGGCGATCGAGTCGCTGCTCGCCCTGGTGGGGCACGCGCTGGACCGCACCCCCGAGCAGCCCTGAACAGAAGGATCCCTTTCAGCATGCGGAAGATACTCATCGTCGGAGCCGGTCAGGCCGGTCTCCAGATCGCCCTCGGACTCCAGTCGCAGGGGTACGAGGTCACCCTCATGTCCAACCGCACGGCGGACGAGATCCGGTCCGGCCGGGTCATGTCCACCCAGTGCATGTTCCACACGGCCCTCCAGCACGAGCGGGAGCTCGGCCTGAACTTCTGGGAGTCGCAGGCCCCGAACATCGAGGGCTTGGGCGTCTCCGTCGCCGGTCCCGATTCCGCTCGTGTCATCGACTGGGTCGGCAGGCTCGACGGGTACGCGCAGTCGGTCGACCAGCGCGTGAAGATGGCGGGCTGGATGGAGACGTTCGCACAGCGCGGCGGGCAACTCGTCATCCACGGCGCGGCCGTCTCCGACCTGGACTACTTCTCCCGTACGTACGACCTGGTGCTCGTGTCCGCGGGCAAGGGCGAGCTGGTCTCGATGTTCGAGCGGGACGCCGCGCGCTCCCCGTACGACGCGCCGCAGCGCGCCCTCGCCGTCGCCTACGTCCACGGCCTCGGGCCGCGCCCCGAGCACCCCGAATTCGACGCCGTACGCTGCAACCTCGTGCCCGGCGTCGGCGAACTCTTCGTCATGCCGACGCTCACCACGTCCGGCCGCGCCGACATCCTCTTCTGGGAAGGCATTCCCGGCGGTCCCCTCGACGTTTTCCAGGGCATCAAGGACCCCGGCGAGCACCTCGCCCTCACCCTCGAACTCCTGGAGAAGTTCCTGCCCTGGGAGTACGCCCGTGCCACCAAGGTCGAACTCACCGACTCCGGCGGCACGTTGGCCGGGCGGTACGCCCCGACCGTGCGCAAGCCGATCGGGCGGCTGCCCGGCGGGGGGCTCGTCCTCGGCGTCGCCGACGTCGTCGTCGCCAACGACCCCGTCACCGGGCAGGGGTCCAACTCCGCGTCCAAGTGCGCGGCTTCCTACCTCTCGTCGATCGTCTCCCACGGGGAGCGGCCGTTCGACGAGGTCTGGATGCAGAGTGCGTTCGATCGGTACTGGGACACCGCTCGGCACGTCACCAAGTGGACCAACGCGATGCTCGGTGTGCCGCCCGAGCACGTCCTCAACCTCCTCGGCGCCGCCGGCGACCTCCAGCCGGTCGCCGACCGCTTCGCCAACGGCTTCAACGATCCGGCGGACTTCGAGAACTTCTTCTATGAGGCGGAGTTGGCGGAGGGGTATGTGGCGGGGGTCGCGGCTGCGTAGCCCCCAATCCCGCCCCTTCCCGAACCCGGGGGCTGCGCCCCCGGACCCCCGCTGTCGGCGCTTCGCGCCTCGTCCTCAAACGCCGGGCGGGCTAGTGTGTTGGCGGGTGGTTTTAAGCC
>NZ_JBHXTE010000041.1:0-95334 GCF_042677545.1 Streptomyces sp. NPDC127108
CGGACCCCCGCTATCGGCGCTCCGCGGCTCGTCCTCAAACGCCGGACGGGCTGGAAAATGTGCCGGTAAGTTACAGCCCCTCCGGCGTTTGAGGAGCGGGGTCTGGGGCGGAGCCCCAGGATCGGGAAGGGGCGGGGTTGGGGAGCCCCCGGCAGGGCCCCCACCCCTCAGCCCTTGAGATCCCCGTACCCGCCGATCTCCTGCGGCCCACGCGCGGCCGGGCCGACGTAGCGGGCGGACGGTCGCACCAGGCGGCCGGTGCGCTTCTGTTCCAGGATGTGGGCCGACCACCCGGCGGTGCGGGCGCAGGTGAACATCGAGGTGAACATGTGCGCGGGGACCTCGGCGAAGTCGAGCACGATGGCTGCCCAGAACTCCACGTTGGTGGCGAGCACCCGGTCCGGACGACGGGCGTGCAGCTCGTCGAGGGCGGCCTTCTCCAGCGCCTCGGCGACTTCGAAGCGGGGCGCACCGAGATCGCGGGCGGTCCGGCGCAGGACGCGGGCACGCGGGTCCTCGGCACGGTAGACGCGGTGGCCGAAGCCCATCAGACGCTCGCCCTTGTCCAGGGCGTGCTTGACGTAGGCGACGGCGTCGCCGGTGCGCTCGATCTCCTCGATCATGCCGAGGACGCGGGAGGGCGCACCGCCGTGCAGCGGCCCGGACATGGCGCCGACGGCGCCGGACAGGGCGGCGGCCACGTCGGCGCCGGTGGAGGCGATGACGCGGGCGGTGAAGGTGGAGGCGTTCATGCCGTGCTCGGCGGCGGACGTCCAGTAGGCGTCGACGGCCTGGACGTGGCGGGGGTCGGGCTCACCGCGCCAACGCCGCATGAAGCGCTCGACGACGGTCTCGGCCTTGTCGATCTCGCGCTGCGGGACCATGGGCAGGCCCTGGCCGCGCGCGGACTGGGCGACGTAGGAGAGGGCCATGACGGCGGCGCGGGCGAGGTCGTCGCGGGCCTGGGCCTCGTCGATGTCGAGGAGCGGGCGCAGGCCCCAGACGGGGGCGAGCATGGCGAGCGCGGACTGGACGTCGACGCGGATGTCACCGGAGTGCACGGGGATCGGGAAGGGCTCGGCCGGGGGCAGTCCGGGGTCGAAGGCGCCGTCGACGAGCAGGCCCCACACGTTGCCGAAGGAGACGTCGCCGACCAGGTCCTCGATGTCGACGCCCCGATAGCGCAGGGCGCCGCCTTCCTTGTCGGGTTCGGCGATCTCCGTCTCGAACGCGACGACTCCTTCAAGTCCGGGTACGAAGTCGGACATCAGGCGGCTCCTCATGATGTGGGCGACACGGTGTGTACGGCGGTGTGTGTACGACTGGCATGTGTGCGACCCGAGGCCTGGGCTCTGGGGTCGGGGTAACCCGGTGATGCCCCGCGCGGCCGGAGGTCACCCAACCGACACGGCTTCGGAACGATAACCCTTGGTGCCACCCTTGGCGATGGACTGCGGCACCCAGTGCCACACATCACCTTCAGGTGGGTCCGCGCGCCCGCCGACTGCCGCTGTGGGGCGAGGTGTTCGTATACGGCAAGATGACCGCGTGACCGACTTCCGTGCCACCGCCCCCGACGCGCCCGGGCCTGCTGCTTCCGGCCTCGGCGGTGCCCTTTCCGACGTCGCCGCCATGCGGGCGCAGTACCGCGCCGAGGGCATCGCCGAGGCCGACTTCCCCGCCGATCCCGTCGAACAGTTCGGGCACTGGTTCGCGGCGGCGGCCGCCGAGGCCGCGGCCGAGGAGGGGGTGATCCGGGAGCCGAACGCCATGGTCGTGTCGACCGCCGACGCGCAGGGACGGCCCGGCTCCCGCACGGTGCTCCTGAAGGGCTACGACGCGCGGGGCTTCGTCTTCTACACCAATTACGAGTCCCGCAAGGCCCGGGACATCGACGCCAACCCGCACGTCTCGCTGCTCTTCCCCTGGCATCCGATGGCGCGGCAGGTGATCGTCGCCGGTACGGCGGAGCGGATCGGGCGGGACGAGACCGTGCGCTACTTCCGGGGGCGGCCGCACGGGTCGCAGCTCGGTGCCTGGGCCAGCGCCCAGTCGTCGGTGATCGCCTCCCGGGACGAACTGGATGCCGCGTACGCGGAGTTGGCGGCGCGCTATCCGGAGGGCGAGCAGGTCCCGGCCCCGCCCAACTGGGGCGGCTACCGGGTCACCCCGCTGACCGTCGAGTTCTGGCAGGGCCGCACGAACCGGCTGCACGACCGCCTCGTCTACAGCCGGGACACCCCGGACGCCCCCTGGGCCCTCCAGCGCCTCAGCCCCTGACCGGGGCGGCGGCCTCGCGGGGCGGGCGGGTCCGGGCGGTGGTGGCGGGCCGGTGCTAGGAGCCCGCCAGGACGCCGTCCAGGAACGGCTCGATGGCCTGCCGCCAGCCTTCCGGCTGGTCGTAATGGACGAGGTGGCCGGCGTCCGGCACTTCCGCGTACGCCCCGCGGGGCAGGACGCGGACCATCTCCTGGGACTCGGCCCGGCCCAGCTCGCCGTCGAGCCCGCGCACGACGAGCGCGGGGCACTGGACCTGCACCAGCTCCTCCCAGTGCGCGTCGTACACCCAGGTCTCCCGGGACTTCAGCATCTGCGCGGGGTCGAAGACGGGCCGCCAGCCGTCCTCGCCCTCGGTCATGACCTCGGAGAAGAACGCCCCGCGCGAGGGGTTCGGCCGCTCCACCCAGGGATCGTCCTCGCCGAACCACTTGCGCACGTCCGCGAGCGTCGCGAACGGCACCGGCCACGACTTGAACCAGTCCTCCCACTCCCGCTGGGAGGCGGCGCCGAGGGCCGAAGCGCGCATGTCGCAGATGATCAGGCCCCGGACCAGGTCCGGGCGGCGCGCGGCGAGCTGCCAGGCGGTGAGCGCGCCCATGGAGTGCCCGATGAGCACGGCGGGCGCGAGGCCGAGCTGCTCCAGGGCGGCCTCGGCGTCGTCCACGTACGCCTCGCGGTCGTACGGTCCGTCGGCCGGCTTGTCGCTCTGGCCGTGCCCCCGCTGGTCGAGTGCGACCGCGCGGTGGCGCTCGGAGAGCCAGCGTGCCGTGCCCGCCCAGTGCGAGGCGCGGCCCATCAGGCCGTGCAGTAACAGCACTCCGCCCGGGGGCGAGTCGGCCTCCCTGGATTTGGGAGGGTCCGCGTACTCCCAGGCGGCGAGGCTCACGCCGCCCGCGCCGGTCACGTCGATGCGCCGCACCATCGTCTCAGGCACCCCCCTTGACTCCGCTCGGGTCGTTCACTCACGCGTCCCGGCACGCTATCGAACTCTCATTCGGTAGCGGCCGTCTTGCCGCCAACACCCCTCGTTCGGGTGACCATGCTCAAGGATTGACCGCCGCCGCCGAGGGGAGATCTTCAACGGGGGGCGGGCCGCTCGGGGAAGCCGGTCCGAGGGGGATGACCCTGGGAGCTCGGGGCTCCGGGTCAGCACAGGGGAGGACAGGCCCCGGCGCCCAAGGGCGCCGGGGCCCTCTGCGTGCGCGGGGCGCGACGCACCGCGCCTCGCGCGCTCCGGTCCACCTGCCGGGCACATCCTCTGTCCCCTCTCCGGCGCCGCCCCGGTGCCGACACGGTCAAGAGCCCTCAGGTCATATGCCTCACGCGACAGCCTCGCACGCAAATCGTCCGGCCGCTGCGATTCGGCACACTGAATCTTGGACTCCGGCGGGTCTCGGACTCGCCTCAACTGCCCCTGTGGTAACGGGAGTTGATGCCAGTGACGAGACCCGCCGGGATCCGGAGCCGGGCGCGGTCAGCGCTTGGCGACGAACACGTGCGACGCGACGTCGGCCGCCAGCTCGGCGGCCTCGCCGCTGCTGCCGACGAGCACGCCCCCGGCGGACTCCGTCACGCTCACGACGGAGCCGGGCTGCACGCCCGCGCGCCGGAGCGTGTACATCAGCTGGGCGTCCGTCTGGATCGGCTCGCCGATCCGGCGCACCACGACCGTCTTGCCGTCCGTGCCCGGGTCGAGGTCGATCAGGGAGACCATGCCCTCGTCCAGGAACGGGTCGGCGCCGTCCTTCTCGCCCAGCTCCTCCAGGCCCGGGATGGGGTTGCCGTACGGCGACTCGGTGGGGTGGCGCAGGAGCTCCAGGACGCGGCGCTCCACCGCCTCGCTCATCACGTGCTCCCAGCGGCAGGCCTCGGCGTGCACCTGCTCCCACTCCAGGCCGATCACATCGACCAGGAGGCATTCGGCGAGGCGGTGCTTGCGCATCACGCGCGTGGCGAGACGGCGGCCCTCCTCGGTCAGCTCCAGGTGCCGGTCGCTGGCGACGGCCACCAGGCCGTCGCGCTCCATGCGTGCCACCGTCTGGCTCACCGTCGGACCGCTCTGGTCGAGCCGCTCGGCGATCCTGGCGCGCATGGGGACGACACCCTCCTCCTCCAGCTCGAGGATGGTGCGCAAATACATCTCAGTGGTGTCAATAAGCCCCGACATGGGTGCCCCTCAGATTTCGCTCGTGCGCTGGCCCTGCCCTCAATTCTGACGCATACCACTGACAACCGGGTTGCGCCGGGAAAAGAGGCGGCCCAAGGCCGTATTGACAGGGCGCTGGTCCAGACCGCACCGTGATCCGCGACACGACCGGACGAAGGAGGTTCGCGGATGGGCAAGGGCCCCCAGGGCGGCCAGGCATCGGACGGCGGCAGCGGTGACCTGCTCGCCGCGCGCTACCTCGACGCCGCCATCGACCTGCTGCGCCGGGTCCGGGACGAGGAGTCCGAAGACATCACGGCCGCGGGCGAGCTGATCGCCGACGCCGTCGCCGCGGAAGGCCGCCTCTTCGCCTTCGGCGCGGGCCACTCCTCCCTCGCCGCCCAGGACGTCGTCTACCGCGCGGGCGGCCTCGCCCTGATGAACCTGCTCTCCGTCCCCGGCGTCGTCGGCGTCGACGTGATGCCCGCGACGCTCGGCTCGGCCCTGGAGCGGGTCAACGGCCTCGCGGGCGCCGTCCTGGACTCCAGCCCGGTCCGGCCCGGCGACGTGCTGGTGATCATCTCCCTGTCCGGGCGGAACTCGCTGCCCGTGGAGATGGCCGTCAACGCCCGTGCCCTCGGCCTCAAGGTCATCGGCGTGACCTCGGTGGCGTACGCCACGGAGACGAAGTCGCGGCACGTCACGGGCACCTTCCTGAAGGACCACTGCGACCTCGTCCTCGATTCCAAGATCGCCGTGGGGGACGCGGAGCTGGCCCTCGACTCCGTGGACGCGCCGTTCGGGCCCGCCTCCACGATGGTCGCGAGCGCGCTGATGCAGGCCATGATGGCCTCGGCCGCGGCCGCTCTGGCCGCGCGGGGGATCCAGCCGCCGCTGCTGCGCTCGGCGAACGTCGACGGCGGTCATGACTGGAACGGGCGGGTCTTCTCCGAGTACGGGGATCGGATTTTTTACCGGCACTGAGGGCTCCGCTCGGTGGGCAGATTTTCGTCTGCGGGGCGGTGGGGGCTTGTCGCGCAGTTCCCCGCGCCCCTACGGGGCACGCCTGCGTCGGCGCTCTGGGGGAATCGCACCCGGACCCGTAGGCCGCCACCCGTCCCGTTCGCCTCCGCCTCCGTCGTCCCCCCGTGTGCCCTCGCTATCGCCGTCACGATCGACAGGCCGAGGCCCGCGCCCTCGCCGTGTGCGTGGGTGCGGGGGCGCAGGCGGTGGAACGGCTCGAAGAGGTGGGTGACGGTGGCGGGCGGGATGTCGGGGCCGGTGTTGGTGACGGTGACGCCGTCGGACGTCGTGGTCACCTCGACGCGGCCGCCGGTGGGGACGTTGTGGCGCACGGCGTTCGCGACCAGGTTGTGCACCAGGCGCTCCAGGAGCACGCCGTCGCCGTGGACGGTGAGCGGGGCGGTCCGTACGGCGACCGTGACGTCACGCCGGGCGGCCTCGTCGGCCAGCGCGTCGGCCACCTCGTGGGCGGTGACGTCCAGGGCGACGGGTTCGTGCCGCTCCAGGGCCCGGCCGGGGCCTTCGGGGCCGCTCGGCGCGTCGGCGGTGGCGAGCAGCAGCAGCCCCTCGATGAGGCGTTCGCTGTCGTCGGCGACGGAGATCAGCTTCGTACGGATGCGGGCGACGTCCTGGGGCGGCGGTTCCCCGGCGAGCCCGATCTCGGCGGCGGCCCGCTGCACGGCCAGGGGCGTACGCAGCTCGTGCGCCGCATTCGCCGCGAACCGCTGCTGCGCGCCGACCAGCCGCTCGATCCGGTCGAGCATCGCGTCGAAGGTGTCGGCGAGCTGCTTCAGCTCGCCCGGCGGCGCGTCGAGGGCGATGCGTTCGTGCAGGTTGGAGCCGGAGAGACGGCGGGCGCTCTCGGTGATCACGGCGACAGGGCGCAGCACCCGCCCCGCCATCCACCAGGCGAGGGCGACGGACAGCACGACGTACACGGCGAGGACGATCACGGACACCGAGAGCAGCCGGCCGAGCGCGGCCTCCCCGGCGGCGTCGCTGACCCGGGTCACCGCCTGTGCGGGCACGGTGTCGGAGAGCTTCACGGGCCGCGCGGGAGCGGCCGTCACCCCTTGCGTCGGCATGGCCCACGGCGGGCCGAAGGAGTCGCTGTCCATCCGGGTCCCGGGCACGGCCGTGGTGACGGCCGTGCTGATCGACGAGTACAGGCCCTGCCGTACGAGGACGTAGACCACGCCGGTGAGCAGCGCGCCCGCGAGGACCAGGAGGACGCCGTACAGCGCGGTCAGGCGGGCGCGCTCGTCGTGGGCGCGCAGGGCGTCCCGCAGCCGCCGGAACCACGGCGCCCTCCGGGCCCGGGGCACCCGGACCGCGCGAGCGGCGTACGTGGGGGCCGCGCAGGCGCACAGGCCGGTCGCCCGCCTCACGGCGACACCCCCGATATCCGGTACCCGGCCCCCGGCACCGTCTCCACCACTCCCGGCTCCCCGAGCTTCGCGCGGAGCTTGGAGAGGGTGACGCGGACGGCGTTGGTGCGGTAGCTGGTGTCCTCCTCCCAGACCTGCTCGATCAGGTCCTCGCCGCTGACGACCGCGCCGTCCGCGCGGAGCAGCGCCTCCAGGACGGCGAATTCCTTCCGGGACAGCGACAGGTGGCGGCCGTCCCGGCTCGCCTGGCGGCGTGCGGTGTCCAGGACGACGCCCGCGCGCTCGATGACCGGCGGCAGCGCGGGCCGGGCGCGCCGCCCGAGGGCGAGGACCCGGGCGAGCAGCTCGTCGTACGCGAACGGCTTGGTCAGGTAGTCGTCGGCGCCGAGCCCGAGGCCCGCGACCCGGTCGCGCACCGTGCCCGCCGCCGTGAGCATCAGGACCCGGGTGAGCAGCCGCTGCCGTACGACCCGGCGGCACACCTCGTCGCCGTGCACGCCGGGCAGGTCCCGGTCGAGGACGAGGACGTCGTACTCGCCGAGCTGGAGCTTGCGCAGCGCGGTCAGGCCGTCCGCGGCCACGTCGACCGCGAGCGCGTCGCGGCGCAGCCCGACGGCGATCATCTCGGCCAGGAATTCCTCGTCCTCCACCAGCAGTACGCGCATGCCGCCCTGTGTACCCGAGGGCCACCTTTCGCCGGTGTAAAGGTTTGCCGTGAGAGAGACGAAACCCCGCTTCCCGTGAGTCTGGGCCGCGTCAGGACCGGCGACGGAACCAGGGGAAGCCATGACCATACGCACGCGCACCACGACACGTACGCGTCCGCACCCGCGCTCAGCCTTGCTGGCCGCCGCGGCCGCCGCCCTCGCGCTCTTCGCGACCGCCTGCTCCGGCGGCGACGACGGCGACGGCGGCAAGAAGGACAGCGGCGGCAAGGAGAACGCCGCCGACAAGGCCTTCAAGGAGCGCGAGTGCCTGCGCAAGCACGGCCTCAAGGTCCCCGAGCCGAAGTCGGGCCAGGACGGCAACGGCATCACGATCGGCGGGGACCTCAGCAAGGAGAAGATGCAGAAGGCCCTCAAGGAGTGCACCGGCAAAGGCCCCGGGGCGGGCGGCGGCGGCATCTCGCAGGCCGACAAGGACAAGATGGTCAAGTACGCGCAGTGCATGCGCAAGAACGGCTTCAACATGCCGGACCCGGAGTTCAAGGACGGGATGGCGCGCGCGATGCCCGCCCCGAAGGGCGCCGAGATGAAGAAGATGGAGAAGGCCGCCAAGGCGTGCAAGGGCATCGTCGGATGAGGCGGCGCACGGCAGTCGTCTCGACGGTCGTCGCGCTGCTCGCGGTCACCGGCGCCGGTTTCGCCGTCACCGGGATCGGCGGATCCGGCGGCGACGGCGGCGGGTCGACGCGGAGCGCGGACCTGCCGCCCGCCACCGCGGCCGTCGAGCGGGGCGACCTCAGCAGCGGCACCCAGGTCGACGGCACCCTCGGCTACGCCAAGGAACGCAAGGTCAACGCGGGCGGCGCGGGCATCCTCACCCGCACCCCGGGCACGGGCGACACCATCCGGCGCGACGGACGCCTGTACGAGGTCAACGGCGTGCCCGTCCGCCTCATGTACGGCACCGTGCCCATGTACCGCACCCTGAAGCCGGGCTCCGAGGGCGAGGACGTACGGCAGCTGGAGCTGAACCTCCAGGCGCTCGGGTACGCGGCCGGGCTCGCCGTCGACGACGAGTACACGACGGGCACCGCGGACGCCGTGAAGCGCTGGCAGAAGGCGCACGAGCGGCGGCAGACGGGGCGGGTCGAGCCCGGCGACATCGCCTTCTCGCCGGCCGCGGTGCGCGTGAAGTCCGTGGCCGCGGCGGTCGGCGACCAGGTGTCGCCCGGCCGGCCGGTGCTCACGACGACCGCGTCCGAGCGCGTCGTGCGGTTCCAGCTGGAGGTGTCCGACGGGAAGCTGGCGAAGGTCGGCACCAAGGTCGAGGTGTCGCTCCCGGACGGCTCGACGGCGTCCGGCAGGGTCGCCGCGGTCGGCAGGACCGCGAAGCCCGGCGACGACCCGGCCGACAAGACCCCGAAGATCCCGGTGACGGTGTCCTTCAACGACCCCTCCGACGTCAGCGGCTTCGACCAGTCCCCGGTCACCGTGAACCTCACCGGCGAGACCCGCGAGGGCGTCCTCTCCGTCCCCGTCAACGCCCTCCTCGCGCTGCCCGGCGGCGGCTACGGCGTCCAGGTCGTCGCCGACGGGAAGGCCCGCCAAGTGCGCGTGAAGCTCGGCATGTTCGGCTCGGGACGGGTCGAGGTCAGCGGCGGGGGGCTGCGGGCGGGCATGAAGGTCGGGGTGCCGAAGATATGAGCGCGCGGCATCTGGAGCACACGCACGAGGAGGGGGCGCCCGGGGGCGGCCGCCCCGGTCCCCGGCCGGTCGTCCGCCTCACCGGGGTCACCAAGGAGTACCCCGGCGGTGTCGCCGCCCTGCGCGGTGTCGACCTCGACGTCGAGGAGGGCGAACTCCTCGCCATCGTCGGCCCGTCGGGCTCGGGCAAGTCGACGCTGCTGCACATCGTCGGCACGCTGGACCGGCCCACGGCCGGGACGGTCGAGATCGCCGGACACGACGTGGCGTCCCTCTCGGACCGCAGCCTGTCCGCACTCCGCGCCTCCCGCATCGGCTTCGTGTTCCAGGCCTTCCACCTCGTCCCCGGCGTCAGCGCCCGCGACAACGTGGCCGAGGGCCTGCTCTACTCCGGCCTGCCGCGCGCCGTGCGCCGGGCCCGCGCCGCCGAGGCCCTGGACCGCGTCGGCCTCGCCGACCGGATGCGGCACCGGCCGCACGAGCTGTCCGGCGGCCAGAAGCAGCGCGTCGCCATCGCCCGCGCGGTCGTCGGCGAACCGGACCTGCTGCTCGCCGACGAACCCACCGGAGCACTCGACTCCGCCTCCGGCGAGGCGGTCATCGAACTCCTCCACGGCCTCAACTCCGAGGGCGCGACCATCGCCGTCATCACGCACGACGGGCAGATCGCGGACCGGCTGCCCCGGCAGGTGCGGATCCGCGACGGCCGGGTGGTGCACGACGGCGCCCGCGCGGTCCACGACGTACGAGCACAGGGAGCCGTGGCGCGATGACCGCTGACCGTACGCAGCCGAAGCGGCTGCGCGCCGCCCGGCTGAGCCCGCGCGACATCGCCCACGTCGGCGCGTCCGGCCTGCGCAGCCGCCCGATGCGCGTGGTCCTGTCCGCGCTCGGCATCGCCATCGGCATCGCCACGATGGTCGCCGTGGTGGGCGTCTCGGCCTCCAGCAAGGCCCAACTCCTCGAAAAACTCGACAAGTTGGGTACGAACATGCTGGTCGCCGCGCCCGGCGACCCGCTGTTCTCCGGTGAGGACCCGAAGCTGCCGAAGGACGCGGTGGGGCGGGTGTCCCGGATCGAGGGCGTCGAGGACGTCGGAGCCACCGGCGACCTCGAACGCACCGTGCGGCGCAGCGAGAAGATCCCCGAGGGCGAGACGGGCGGCATCGCCGTCAAGGCGGCCACGGAGGACCTCCTGAAGGTCCTGCGCGGCCGGACGGCGAGCGGCACCTGGCTGAACGCGGCCAACTCCCGCTACCCCTCGATCGTCCTCGGCCACGTCGCCGCCCGGCGCCTCGGCATCACCTCGCCGGGACAGCAGGTGTGGGTGGACGACCGGTACTTCACGGTCATCGGCATCCTCGCGCCGCTGCCCCTCGCACCCGACGTCGAACGCTCCGCACTCACCGGCTGGGCCGCGGCGAAGTCGCTGCTCGGCTTCGACGGGCACCCGACCTCCCTGTACGAGCGCTCGGCCGACGACTCCGTGCACGACGTGCGCGCGCTGCTCGCCGCCTCGATCTCGCCCGAGAGCCCCCGCGACGTCAAGGTCACCGACCCGTCGGCCGCACTCCAGGCGAAGGCCGACACGGAGGGCGCGTTCTCCACGCTGCTCCTCGGCCTCGGTGGCATCGCCCTCCTCGTGGGCGGCGTGGGCGTCGCCAACACCATGATCATCTCGGTCCTGGAGCGCCGCTACGAGATCGGCCTGCGCCGCTCCCTGGGCGCCACCCGCGGCCAGATCCGCGTCCAGTTCGTCACCGAGTCCCTCATGCTGTCCGGCCTCGGCGGTCTCGCGGGTGTCGCGCTCGGCTCGGCGGCGACGGCCGCGTACGCCGCGTCCGGGGGGCTGCCGTGGGTGGTTCCCCTGTGGTCCGTCACCGCGGGCTTCGGCGCGACCCTGGCGATCGGGACGGTGGCGGGGCTGTACCCCGCGGTGCGGGCGGCGCGCCTGTCGCCGACGTTGGCGTTGCACGCGGCGTAGGGGGCCTGGCTGGGAGCTCCCCAACCCCGCCCCTTCCCGAACCCAGGGGCTGCCGCCCCCGGACCCCCGCTATCGGCGCTCCGCGCCTCGTCCTCAAACGCCGGACGGGCTGAAATTCACCGGCACACCAAGGGCTGGGATTCACCCGCACATTCCCAGCCCGCCCCGGCAACGTCTCAGCCCGTCCGGCGTTTGAGGACGAGCCGCGAAGCGGCGATTCGGCGGGGGCTGTCCCACCCACCCGGGACCCCCAGCCCCGGGGTCCAGGGGCGGAGCCCCGGTTTCGGGAAGGGGCGGGACTGGGGCGCACCCGCGAGGCCCTACCCCCCCACCCCCGCCAGATCCAGCGCAGCCGCAACCCGCGCGGCCACACTCTCCGCGTACGACGCGTCCCCCCGCTCGAACTGGGCCCGCGCCGCCCCCCGCAGAAAAGTGATCACCCCAAGGGTGCGCCCCCGGCTCCGGAGCACGGCGCACAGCGCGTGGACGGACGACTCGGGCCACTGCCGGGCAAGGGCCCACTCCCGGGCCCGCGCGGGATCATCGGTGCCCGCGGTGGCCCGCACCGACCCGACACGCTCGACGCACTGCGGCGCCGGATGCCCCTCGGTGTACCGCAGAGGCAACCGCGCCTTGCCCGAGGGCTGGCAGGGCCCGGGCGCCCCGGCAGGGGTGACGGCGGCGCGGACGAGCCGGAGCTGGGGCTCCTCGCTGTCGAGGACGTCGATGAGGGCGTGGTCGGCGAATCCGGCGAGGGCGAAGTCGAGCTGGACGGTGGCCGCCTCCATGGGGTCCTCGCACTCGGCGGCGGCCCGCGCGGCCCGATGCAGCTGCTGCGACCGGAAGCGCAGCTGGGACGCCTCCTGCTCGGTCTGCTTGGCCTCGGTGACGTCCAGGAACAGCCAGCCGACGCCGAGCGGCACGGGCTCCTCGGCGAGGGGTGAGCCGAGGCGCAGGAACCCGCTGCGCCAGCAGCGCCGCTCGGGCTCGCCGCCGCCGTCCCCGCGGACGGCCAGCCACATCTCCGCCGGGGCGGGCGGCGCGCCCTCGGCGAGCACGTGGGTGAGGGCGCTCTCCAGCTCCTCGACGCCCTGGGAGAGGACCTCGCCGAGCGGCCGCCCGAGGAGCGCCGTGCGCCCCATGCCGAGGGCCCGCGCGGCGTGGGCGTTCACGACGGCGGGCCGCAGGTCGGCGTCGACGAGCACCACGCCCCACGAGGCGTTCTCGAACAGCGCCTCGCTCAGGGCGATGGACCGCTCCAGGTCGATCTGGGTGTGCACCTCGCTGAAGGCGCAGTACACCCCGCTGGGCTTGCCGTCGCCGCCGCGCACGGCCGAGGTCTGGGTCCGCACGAGCACCCGCCCGCCGTCCTTGGTGAGCAGCGCGAACTCGTCGACCTGCCGCCCCGGCGCGTGCATGGCGGAAAGGAGCCGCCCTTCGACGTCCTCGGCGTCGGCGCTGCGCACCGCCCAGCCCGCGAACCCGCGCCGTCCGACCGCCTCGGCGGCCGACCAGCCGAGGATCCGCTCCGCCTCGCGGTTCCAGTGCGTCACGACCCCGTCGGCGTCGAACGCGCACAACGCGGCGTCCATTCCGTCGAGCAGCGCCGCGAGCAGCTCGGCCCCGCCGGGCTCGGGCTCCTCGGGGCCAAGTTCGTCGGTGGTTCCGCTCTGTCGGGAAGCACTCACCCGGACCCCCCTGCAGGCTGTGTCCTCATCGTCCTCGTCGCCAGATCATTCAACTTGAACGTGACACAGCCCACAGTAAGTTCCCGGAAGTTGAGGCAAATCGTTGTCGGACCAAGCTCTCAGAAAAACAGTTGAACGGCTCGGGCGGGGTTCCTAGGGTGAGTGTCACTTCGGAGAGGAGGTGGTTCGGCAGATGTATGAATACCGGACGGAAGAGGTGACTGCGGGCTAGCGGCCCGCCACCACACTCAGTGCGGTGCCGGACCAGCGTGCGATACAGGCACGCGGCCGGCCGAAATTCCAAGCAGTCACCCGACCCGCGAGCCGCCGGTACGTCCGGCCGGCTTCCCCGGCCTCACGGCAGGGGAACCACGGCTCGCGGGTCGCTCCGTGTCCGGGCCGGGACCGGGACCCGCGCCCTCGGGATCCACCATTCCCTCCCCGGGGCCCACCACTCCCCGGGACTCACCTCACCCCTTGCTCACCGCCGCCAGGATCTCCGGCAGCCGCCGCGCCACCCGCGGCGCCGCGAGGCGCAGGCCCGCCGCCGTGACGGCGGCTCCGTAGAGCGTCCCGAGAGGCAGCAGGATCCAGCTCCAGGACCCGTGGTCCGCGACGTGCAGCCAGATGGTGAAGGCCAGGACGGGCGTGCAGAGCAAGGCGGCGGCGATCATCCCGCCGAGGATGGAGATCCAGGCGAGGCCGGCCTGGCCGGGGGCGACGTTCTTGTAGCCCTGCTGCGGGATGGAGTAGGGGAAGCGGGCCGACGACCAGGCGCCGGTGGTCAGCATGGCGCCGAGGAGCGCGAAGGACAGGCCGAGCGCCTCCGGCAGGGCCTGCCACTCGCCGAGGAGCGCCGCCGTCAGGACGGTGACGAGGGCCGCGTACGGCAGTGTGATCACCAGCAGGGCGAGCGCGCGGGCCCGCAGTTCCTCGTACGCGTCCCGGGCTGAGGAGATCGTCATCGCGACCATCCAGAACGCGGACGTGTCCTGCCCGAACTGGTTGTACATCTGGATGCCGAGCATCCCCGCGGCGAAGCACGCGATGTAGACGGAGCCGGTGCCCTGGAGGGCGTTGAAGAGGGGCACGATCAGGCCGATGGCCAGGGACGTCACCCAGGCCGCCTTGGTCTTGGGGTCGCGCCAGACATAGCGCAGGGTGCGCTCCATGACGGGGCCGGTGCGGCCCGCGGGGAGCCGGGCGAAGAGGCCGCCGGTGGTGCCGCGGCCCTTGCGGGACGGCTCGGCCGCGGCGAGCGTGGAGCCGTCGGGCGCGGTCATGAGGCGGGTGAGGCTGCGCTGCCAGAGGTGCAGGAGCAGGGCGAGGGCGGCGCAGGACAGGGTGAGTTGGGCGGCCGCCGTGGCGTACCGCGCCTCGCCGGCCGCGTGCACCGCGGAGAGCGCCGACGACGGGGGGATCCAGCCGAGCACGTCCGCCGCCGGATCCAGCTCGCCGAGGCCCGACTCCGACGAACCGAGCCGCTGCGCGCCGAAGTTGACGAGCTGCGCGCCGACGGCGATCACGAGCCCGCTGAGGACGGCGAGGTCGCGGCCCCTGCGGCTGGTCAGCAGGCGGATGTTGGCGGCGGCGACGGCCCGCGCGAGCGCCACGCAGACGAGCAGTGTCAGCGGTACGGCGACGACGCCCACGGCGAGGGCCGCCCCGCCGTCGGCCACCGCGATGACCGTGCCGAGCGCCAGACAGAGCGTGAACAGCGGCCCGATGCCGACGAGCGAGGCGACGAGCAGGGCGCGGACGAGGGGCCGCGGGCGCAGCGGCAGCATCACCAGGCGGGTGGGGTCCAGGGTCTCGTCGCCGCTGGGGAAGAACAGCGGCATCACGGCCCAGCCGAGCGCGAGGACCGCGACGAGGATGATCGACACGGTGGCGGCGTGCTCGTTGCCGCGCAGCAGGATCAGGCCGAGGAGCTGGAGCGCGGCGAACAGGAGCGCGACGACGGCGGACGCCACGTACGCGGCGCGGCGGCCGGATGACTGGCGCAGGCCGTTGCGCAGGAGGGACAGCTTCAGGCGTACGAAGACGGGGGTCAGGCCGGTGCTCGGGGCCGCGGCGGCGGCCGGGGCGGGTGCCGGGGCCGTCATCGGGCGCCGCCGCCCAGCCAGTCGAGGTCCGAGCCCGCGTCGCGGCCGTTCGCGCCGACGAGTTCGAGGAACGCCTCCTGGAGCGTCGCCGCCTCGCCCCGGACCTCGGCGAGGGGCCCCTGGGCGCGGATGCGGCCCGCCGCGATGACGGCGACCCAGTCGCACAGGGACTCCACCAGCTCCATCACGTGGCTGGAGAAGACCACCGTCGCCCCGGAGGCGGTGTAGCGCTCAAGGACGCCGCGGATGGTCTGCGCGGAGACCGGGTCGACGCCCTCGAACGGCTCGTCGAGGAACAGCACTTCGGGATTGTGGAGCAGCGCCGCCGCCAGGCCGATCTTCTTGCGCATGCCGGTGGAGTAGTCGACGACCAATTTGTGCTGGGCGCCCGCGAGGTCCAGTACGTCCAGGAGCTGGGTGGCCCGCTTGTCGACCTCCTCGCCGGGCAGGCCCCGCAGCCTTCCCGTGTACGCGAGGAGTTCGCGGCCGGACAGGCGCTCGAACAGGCGCAGGCCCTCGGGGAGCACGCCGATGCGGGCCTTGACCTCGGCGGGGTCCCGCCAGACGTCGTGGCCGACGACCTCGACCGTGCCCTGGTCGGGGCGGAGGAGGCCGGTGACCATGGAGAGGGTGGTGGTCTTGCCCGCGCCGTTCGGGCCGACGAGGCCGATGAACTTTCCCGCGGGGAGGGTGAGGTCGATGCCGGCCACGGCGAGTTGTTGGCCGAAGGCCTTCCACAGGTTGTGCACGCGCACCGCTGCCGCGGGGGTTTCCGTCGGGTCGGCCACCGTTGCCCCTTTGTCCTTGCCGTCGTCCTGTGCGCACGATACGTCGGCTTGGCGGAGCTTGGACTGATGGTGGCCGTCGGCCGGGCTGCGCCCGCCCGTGCCGCCCCTGGCGGCCCAGTCGCCCGCAGGGCAGAGCAGAGCGGCCGCAGGGCTGACGGAGCGGCCGCAGGCCGTTACTTCCTGCGGGCCTCCCTGCCGCAGGCGTAGGACAAGGGGGAGATGACTTCTTCGGCGTCGGGGAGCCAGCGGTTGGCGGGGGTGGGGCGGTTGGCCCACTGGACGGCGCCGGAGGCGCCGAAGCGGGTGGGGGGCGCGGCCACGTAGCCGCCTTCACCGAGGGTGACGAGGTCGAGGGCGGCGGGCGGCCAGCCGAGCTTGCGGACCAGGTCCGGGACCTTCGCCGCGGCGCCGGGCAGGACGAGGAACTGCATGCGCCGGTCGGGCGTGCAGGTCACCGGGCCGAGCGTCAGCTCCATCCGCTCCATGCGGGCGAGGGCGAGGAAACCGGCCGTCTCGGGCACGTCGATCGCGTCGAATGTGCGGCCCGTGGGCAGCAGGATCGAGGCGTTCGGTTGCTTGGCCCACATCCGCCGGGCGACCGTCGCACTGCCCGTGGCCTGCGTGGGCCAGTCGTCGCGCACGGGGTGGGCGCCGGGCGCGGGGCAGGCGACCTCGCCGCACGAGCAGCGCCAGGTGCCCTCGACGGAGTCGAGCCAGGCGCCGGGGAAGACATCCCAGTGGCGTTCCTCCGCGTACCGAACGGCCGTGTCCTGCAGGGCCTCTCCGCGCTGCTTCGGGATCTGCGCGGCTGACGTGACTCCGATGGTCTCTTCCACGAACCTCTCAACTGCGCGCGCCATGTCGGGTTACGGGGTGTCACGTGCGCGGGGGAGGAGCATCGGTCCTGCTGCGGGGCGCATGGGTGCACGAGTGGGGGCGCGCACGGGCAAGCGGGGCCGGGTGCGGGTAGCCAGGTCTGGGGCAGTCGGAGTTCGACCGAGTTCATCCTTGTTCATCGGGCAGCCACGTTCACCCGGCTCGCTGACGTGTGCCGCACTCTGCCGTGTTGAGGTGCGAAACATCAAATATCGACAGGTTGCTGTGCATCTGTGGTGTATGTGGTGCATCTTCCGGTTGTTCCCAGGGCATTGATCATCTGGGCGATGCGGGCAAACCGGCCCGGACCGTTCCTCATTCGACATCCACATCCGAAGTTCCAGATGGTCCACGGTGCACACAGGGGGTACGCCATGGCCGCCAGGCCTCTCGTCGCACGGCAGCCGAACGAACGGCTGCAGGCGCTCATTCAGGAAGCCGGCTGTTCCAACGCCGGCCTGGCCCGTCGCGTGAACATGTGCGGCGCGGAGCACGGTCTCGACCTTCGATACGACAAGACGTCGGTGGCTCGCTGGCTGCGCGGCCAGCAGCCGCGCGGGCGCGCGCCGGGCATCATCGCCGAGGCGCTCGGCCGCAAGCTGGGGCGCACGGTCACGATCGACGAGATCGGCATGGCGAACGGCAAGAACCTCGCCTCCGGCGTGGGCCTGCAGTTCTCGCCCACCGTGCTCGGCGCGATCGAGCAGGTCTGCGAGCTGTGGCGCAGCGACGTGGGCAGGCGGGACTTCCTGTCCGGCTCGTCCGTCGCCGCGTCCGCGCTCGTGGAGCCGAGCAGGGACTGGCTGATCTCCTCGCCGGACGCGCAGGTCGGCCGGACCGCGGGGCCGCGCGTCGGGCTCTCGGACGTGGCCGCCGTGAAGGCGATGACGGAGGCCCTGACGCAACTCGACCACCAGTACGGCAGCGGGCACGTGCGCCCGGTCGTCGTGCACTACCTCAACTCCGTCGTCTCCGGGCTGCTCGCGGGCTCCTACCGCGAGGCCGTGGGCCGCGAACTGTTCGCCGCGGTCGCGCGGTTGACGGAACTGGCCGGATACATGGCCGTCGACACGGGCCAGCCCGGCCTCGCCCAGCGCTACTACATCCAGGCCCTGCGTCTGGCCCAGGCGGCGGGGGACCGGGGGTACGGAGGGTACGTACTCGCGGCGTCGATGAGTCACCTCGCCGCGCAGCTCGGCAACCCGCGCGAGATCGCGCAGTTGGCGCGGGCGGCGCAGGAAGGGGCGCGCGGGCGGGTCTCGCCGCGCGCGGAGTCCATGTTCTACGCCGCGGAGGCGCGGGGCCACGCCCTGCTCGGTGACGCCCGGTCCACGCAGATCGTGGCGGGGCGCGCCGTCGAGGCGATGGAACGGGCCGTGGGTGAGGAGGACTCGGGCGACGACCCGGTGTGGATCCGCCACTTCGACCAGGCGTATCTCGCCGACGAACTCGCGCACTGCCACCGCGACTTGGGTCAGGCCGACGCCGCCGCCCGGTGCGCGGAGGAGTCCCTGGCCGGGCATCCGCCGACCCGGGCGCGCCGCCGCGCCATCGGTCTGGTGCTGCTCGCCACGGCCCAGGTGCAGCGCCGCGAGGTCGAACAGGCCTGCCACACCGGTCTGAAGGCGGTCGAACTCCTCGGCACCCTGCGGTCCAACCGCGGCGCGGAGTACCTGGACGACTTCCAGCAGCGGCTCGAACCGTTCCGGGAGGAGCCGGTGGTACGCGAGTTCGGGGCGCGGCTCGACCTCCAGGCGGCGTGACGGCCGCCACGGCGAGCACGGCCGCTGATGGCCTGTTGGGGGGCGTGTGGCGAGAAAGGGGCGCAGGGTGCCCTGCGCCGGGACGCACGCCCCCTTCAACAGCGTCTGCCGTACGACTTCTGTTACTCGTGTGACATCCGCGTCAGGGGAGGCGTCCGGCGTGCTCTGAGCTGCGTGGCCGAGCGCCACGGGGACCCGGTAGCGTGAGCCGACGTTCCGAAGGTCCCCCATTCGTAGGAGTCCCGGTGACGCAGCAGAGCGGGCAAGGCGCTGCTTCCTCCGAACCGCAGCAACCCGCGGCGCGGCACGCGCACGAGGGCATCGTGCTGCCCGCGGACGGCAGCGAGCCGCTGATGCCGGGCACCACCGGCGACCACGCCGCCCCACCCGTCGGCAGCCCCTGGGGCGACCCCTGGGGCCCCGACACCGCGGCCCCCGCACCGGGCGCGGGCCAGGCCTGGGGCGCACCCCAGGCCGCGCCCTACCAGGAGCCCGCCGCACCGCCGCCGCCCGGATCCGGGATGCCGCTGCCTCCGGAGGGCACGCCGCTGCCGCCCGCGGGGCCGCCGGACACCGCGTCGTACCAGGACCCCGCCGCGTACGGCGGGTCGTACGGATCCGCGCTGCCGCCCGAGGGGGCGGGGCAGGGGTACGCGCCGGGAGCGGGGCCGATGCCCGCACAGGGCCCGGGGCCGATGCCCGGCCAGGACTCGGGCCGAATACCGGGCCAGGGCCCGACACCCGCCGAGAGCGGCCCCATGCCGCCCCAGGCCCATGGGCCGGGACAGGGGCACGGCCAGGTCCAGGGCCAAGGGCAGGGGTACGGCCAGGTCCAGGGGCAGGCTCCGCTTCCGGGCCAGGGCCAGTTCCAGGACCAGGGCCAGTTCCAGAGCCAGTTCCCGGGGCAGGCAGGCGCCCTTCCCGGGCAGGCCGCACTTCCGGGCCAGGGCCCGCTTCAGGGTCAGGCAGCCGCACTCCCCGGCCAGGCCTCACTTCCGGATCAGCCCCCGTTCCCGGGGCAGGACCAGGCCCCGGCTCCGCTTCCGGACCAGAGCCAGGCGCAGGCCCAGTTCCCGGGTCAGGCACCGCTCCCAGGGCAGGCCCCGCTTCCGGCACAGGGGCAAGGCCAAGCCCAAGCCCCGCTCCAGGGGCAGGCCGCCCCGCTTCCGGGCCAGGACCAGGGCCAGGGCCAGTTCCAGGGTCAGGCTCCGCTCCCGGGGCAGGCAGGCGCCCTCCCCGGGCAGGCCGCACTTCCGGATCAGACCCCGTTCCCGGGCCACAGCCAGCCCCACTTCCCGGGCCACGGCGGCCACCAGAGCCACCCGCTTCCCCTCGCCGGCCAGGCGCCCGCCGGGCAAGGCCACGAGCTGTCCGGCGCGGCCTACGGCGGGCACGCCCCCGCCCCCCTCCCGCCCGCCGCGCCGGGTGGCATGCCGCTCCCGTCGGCAGGACAGGCAGGACACGGCGGCGGACCGCACGACGGTGGCTACGGGGGGCCCGGTGCTGTGAACGGGGGCGGACGGCACGCGGCGTCCGCGTCGGTGCCCACCGGGCCCGACGCCGAGGCCACCCAGTTCATCGCCCCCGTCGGCGGCCCCGCCGCCCCGGGCGCGCTGCCGCCCGAGATGCCCGCCGACGACGGCACCCAGTTCCTGGGCCGCGCCGCCGACGTCATGCCGGGCGCGCCCGCCGCCCCCGCCCCGGACGACAACGCGCCCACCCAGTTCATCGCGCCGATCACGGACGGCGCGGGCCCGCCCGGCGCCGCGAACGCCGCGTACGGCGTGCGTCCCGGCACGCCCGGCGACCGGCAGCCGCCCGCCGAGTTCGACAGCCTCTTCCGGCGCGAGCCCGAGCCCGAGGGCCCCGCGTCCACCCAGCAGATGCCACGCATCCAGGCGGACTCCGGCCCGCCCGCGCCCGGCCCCGTGGCCGAGCCGGAGCCCGCGCCCGGGCGCAAGGGCCGGGGCCGTACCGGCTCCAAGACGACGGTCCTCGTGGCCGTCGGCGTCGCCATCGCCGTGCTCGGCGTCGGCGCGGGCGCGATGCTCTCCGGCGGGGGCGACGACGACAAGGAGAAGGACGACAACCAGCCGCTCGCCGCGACCGCCCCGGCCGGTGACGAGGAGTCCAAGAAGCCGTCACCGAGCGCCGACCCCGCCAAGAAGCAGGCCGTCGCCCTGGACAAGCTCCTCGCGGACAGCAACAACAGCCGCGAGTCGGTGATCGGAGCCGTCCGCGACGTCGGCAGGTGCGACAACCTGGGGCGGGCCGCCACCGACCTGCGGGACGCCGCCAAGCAGCGCAACGGCCTCGTCGGCAGGCTCTCCGGCCTCACCGTCGACAAGCTGCCCTCGAATCAGCGCCTGACCACCGAGCTGAACAAGGCGTGGAAGGCCTCCGCGTCCGCCGACAACCACTACGCCGCGTGGGCCGACCAGGTCGCCCGCAAGAAGGGCTGCCGCAAGGGCCACGCCCGCCAGACCAACCACTCGGCCGCGGGCAACCGCGCGAGCGGCGAGGCGACCCGCGCCAAGCAGCAGGCGGCGACGCTGTGGAACGCCATCGCGACGCAGCACGGGCTCACCAAGCGGAACCCGACACAGCTGTAGGGGCCGCGGTACGGGGGACGGAGTCGGCCCGAAGCGGTGGGGCGGAAGCCCCTACCGGACCGACTCCGCGGAAGCCCTCAGCGGGCCGACTCCAGGGTCTTCGCCACGTTCACGAACTGCTTGCGGGTCGGGGTCAGACGGCCGTCCCGCACCACTTGGAAGGTGACGTCCGCGTTCACCAGACGCGGATAGTCGCCCGCCGCCAGCATGTCCTCGAAGCGCCAGCGCAGCATCGGCGTGAGCCCGCCCGTGTCCACGCGCAGGCCCCGGTCGAGGGTGCGGCGCAGCGAACGGGCGGTGACCGCGTCGCCGTTCAGGGACTCGACGGCCTGCCGCAGCACGGTGAACGCGATCCACGTGGTCTGGGTGCCCGCGTCCGTCGCGTCGACCCGGTTGTCGCCGAAGGCGTGCTCGCGGATGACCTCACGCATCTTCGACCAGCGCGCGTCGCTCGCGGCCGGGTACCAGCCGGTGACGTAGGCCCCCTCGTACGGGCTGTTCGCGCCGCCGGTCCGGTCGACGAGCGACTGGTCGACACTGCCGAGCACGGAGGCGGTGCGCACCGGCGGGTACGCGTCCTCGGTGCGCCGGAACGAGTCGAAGAAGGTGTCCGTGCGGGCGCCGAGCGCGGCCGCGACACAGCCTTCCTTGCCGTTGGCGCGGGGCGCGGCGGCGTCCCGCGTGCCGATGGCGCCGCCGCTCCTGGCGGAGTCCGAGCCGGAGGCGGACCCCGAGCCGGAGCCGGATCCCGAGCCCGTGCCGCCCGACGCGCGGTGCAGCGCCTGCTCGGCCTGTGCCGTGTAGTCCGTGCCGTCCTCGGGCGCCCGGATGTCGGCGGACGCCGCGCGGTTGCCCTGGGCGAGGCCGGAGTCGAGGAGCTTGGAGAGGTTGTCGCCCGCTATGGTGTCCGGCCGCACCAGCGAGACGCGGTCGCAGACGTCGGCGAGCTGCCGCCCGTTGCCCGCGAGCAGCGCGGGCTGCCCGCCGTTGACGGGGTACGACAGCGGGCTGGAGAACTCCTCGTCGGTGAGGCCGTAGCCACCGATGTACGGAATGCCGGCCGACTCCAGCGGTCCCATGAACGCGCGGCCGTTCTGGCTGTAGGAGCCGACGACGGCGGCGACGTTCTCCTTCACGGCCTGCCGGGCGCAGTTGCCCGCGCCGACCGCGTCGTTGCGTTCGTTGCAGGTGACGACTTCGAGCCTGCGGCCGTCGAGCCCGCCGTTGTCGTTGACCCAGCGCGCGTACGCCTTGGCCATCGCGGGCATGCCGGGCTTGTTGGTCGCCCGGGTGTGCTCCGGCGCCCAGGTCATGACCGTGACGGGGTCATCCCCGGAACCCCCCGTGGTACCGGGGATGACCCCGCAGCCGACGGCCAGGGACGCACACGCCGCCACGACCACCACGCCGAACTGCGCTTTTCGCGCTCGGGGCGCGGTCTGGACGGGGCGGGGAGGGAAGACGCGTCGCAAGGCGGTCATGGACACGCACGATTCCGGTAACGGGCCAACCGTGGAGTGACGCGTATTCAACGGTTGGTGACCAGAGGGTGAACTGGTGGGGCCGTAGCCGCGTGGGGGATGTGGGAACGTACGATCGATGACCGTGCAAGGAACGGAGAAGTCTTCCCGTCGCGGCCGTCGGTCGACGACCATAGGCGGCATGCCAACGAACGACATGCCGTGGTGGCGCTGGCGCAGCAACGTGCGCTCGGCGCTGCACATGCTCTCCGACCCGGTCTTCCAGCGTGAGTGCTGGCTCGCCGGGCGCGAGGAGTACGGGGATGTGACCGACGCCGTGTACCGCCTGGTCGAGGACACGTGGCTGGACAACTGGTCCGCGGAGAAGTACGTCGGGACGATCTTCCGGGACTCCCAGGAGGCGGCGCTCGTCGACGCCGCCGTGCTGCGGGTGCTGCGCATCATGCACGAGGTCGGGCCTGACGCGGCGGTGTCCGTGTATCTGGACCACCCCGGCTGGCCGGACGCGGTGCGGGCGGCGCGGGACGCGCATGTACGGCTCGCGGCCGCGGACGGGGAGGATCCGGACGGGGCGCCGCGGACGCTGGAGGTCCTGCGGATCCTCACGCGGTCGGGCTGAGGCGTTCTCGTACGCGGCGGGGTGAAGCGGTTCTCGTACGCGGCCGGGGCGGCCGCGGCGGGAGCGGCGATGGTCCGTGGGGAGGTCGGCGGCGGTCCGTGGGGTGCTGTGGATATGGGACCCTGGGCGGATGAACGAGCAGTCCGCCGTCGCCAGTGACCAGCGCGCCGACCGCGCCGAACAGTACGTCCTCACCCTCTCCTGCCCCGACAAACAGGGCATCGTGCACGCCGTGTCGAGCTACCTCTTCATGACCGGCTGCAACATCGAGGACAGCCAGCAGTTCGGCGACCACGACACCGGACTCTTCTTCATGCGGGTGCACTTCTCGGCCGAGCCGCCCGTCACCCTCGACAAGCTCCGCGCGAGCTTCGCGGCGATCGGCGACTCCTTCCAGATGGACTGGCAGCTCCACCGGGCCGACCAGAAGATGCGGGTCGTCCTCCTCGTGTCGAAGTTCGGGCACTGCCTGAACGACCTGCTCTTCCGCTCCCGCATTGGCGCGCTGCCCGTCGAGATCGCGGCGGTCGTCTCCAACCACACCGACTTCGCCGAGCTCGCCGCCTCGTACGACGTTCCCTTCCACCACATTCCGGTGACGCGGGACACCAAGGCCGAGGCCGAGGCGCGGCTGCTGCAGCTCGTGCGGGACGAGGGCGTCGAGCTGGTCGTGCTCGCCCGGTACATGCAGGTCCTCTCCGACGACCTGTGCAAGCAGCTCAGCGGGCGGATCATCAACATCCACCACTCGTTCCTGCCGAGCTTCAAGGGCGCGAAGCCGTATCACCAGGCGCACGCCCGTGGTGTGAAGCTGATCGGGGCCACGGCGCACTACGTCACCGCCGATCTCGACGAGGGCCCGATCATCGAGCAGGAGGTCGAGCGGGTGGGCCACGGGGTCACCCCCGACCAGCTTGTGGCCGTCGGCCGGGACGTGGAGTGCCAGGCGCTGGCGCGGGCCGTGAAGTGGCACGCCGAGCACCGCATCCTCCTGAACGGCCACCGCACCGTCGTCTTCGCCTAGGTCCTGTCCGGCGGATCTTCGCGGGCCCGCGACGCCTGGCACGCACTCTCGCCGCACGCCCGAATCACCCAAGTACGTCCAGTACGAGGGCGATCCGGGCGCACGCCGAGAGCATGCACCAGACGCCGCGGGCTGTTCCGCGAAGATCCGCCGGACAGGCCCTAGCCCCCGGTAGCCCCGGCCGGAGGCGGCGCGCGCCGGGCTACAGGCGGCTCAAGGACGCCGCCGCGAACAGCACGTCCCTGATCGCCTCGCGGTCCCCGAGCTGACCTGCCGCCGCCTCCTCGGGCGCCACGTGCCCCGCCGCCAGGCGGCAGAACTCCACGCCGTCCAGGGCGATGTGCGCGACCTCGGACTCGGCGGACCCGCTCGCTCCGGGGGAGTCGAGCGGGATGAACCATTCGCCGCCGCCGACCCCCTCGACCTCCAGGCGCAGGCTGCGCCCCGGCGCTCCGGCCGCGACCAGCTCGCGTGAGGGCGCGGCCCGGCCGGAGCGCCGCCGCTCGGCGAGGGTGGTCGGCAGCATCCGGGCCGCGAGGTCGATCATGTGGTGCAGAATCCGGGGCGAGGGCGGCTCGTAGGGGTAGTCCACCGCCTCGGCGATGTCCTCCGCGTGGATCCAGCACTCGAATGCCCGCTCCACCATCGAGTCCCGCAAGGGCAGTTCGACCCGCGTGCCGTCCTCGCCGGGCGCGTCGCCCGCCACCCCGTACTCCACGGCGAGCCGCCCGGACCCGCCGCCCGCGAAGGACACGGTCCGGATCAGCTCGTGCGTCTGGTCCCGCCAGGGGCCGCGTACCGCGCGGGTGGGCGGGCGGTGCGAGGCGCGCCAGTACGCCTCCGTGCGCCGGGTCGGGTCCGGTACCGGCGGGGCCTCCTCGCCGAGCGGATCCGGGAGGCCGAGCGCCGTGCCGACCAGGCCGTCGACGGCGAGGAGATGCGCGATCACCCCGGCGACCGTCGTCTTGCGGCTCACGGGCCCATCGTTCTCGAACCACCGCAGCCGCACCGGCGCGTGCCACTCGGAGTCCCCGATGTCCTGCAGGAGCGCGTCGAGCCGTGCCGTCTCGGCGTCGTACGGAGCGGCCCACTCGGGCAGCGGGATGCGTGGTGGGCGCCGCCCGAGGCAGCTCTCCAGGACGCGTGTGCGCAGGCCCGGGTCGAGGTCGAGGCTCTCCTCGGGGTGCAGCAGGCCGACCGCCTCGCGCAGCCGCAGCGCCTCTTCCGCGCACGGCCCGCAGGTGCCCAGGTGTTCCTCGACGGCCGTCGACTCCTGGGCGGAGCAGGCGGCGAGCGCCCAGGCCCCGAGCAGCGACTTCAACACGTGATGGTCGAACCCACCGGCGTCCCCCGCCCCCATCCCCGCACCCTCGTCCGACACGGCCCCCGCCCCCGCTCCCGACCCCACACCCACCACCGCGCCAGCCTCAACTCCAGCCCTCACATCCGGCTCGGCTTCGGCCTCCGGACCTGCTTCCGGCCCCGGAGCCGTCTCCGGCCCTGAACCCGCTTCCGGCCCCGGATCCGGCACCCCCGCGCCAGTCCCCGGATCCGGCACCCCCGCGCCGGTCCCCGGCCCCGCGTCCCGCCCAGGGGACCCCCACCCCTCCGGCAGCGGACCCCCGCCGTCCTCCACCGAGATCCGCGGCGCGGGTATGCGCGGCGTGCCGCTCCCGGTCTCGGGGCGCCCCTGTGCCCCGGAGTGTCCCTCCGCCCCGCGACGTCCCTCTGCCCCGGAGCGCCCCTCCGTGCCGTCGGGGCGGCCCGCCCCGTCGTCCTCGTACGGGTCCGGCTGGTCGGGCCTGGTCACAGTGCTCTCCCGTAGCCGTGGGCTCCGGTGTCGGTGGGATCGTCGGTGGGGGCGGTGTCGTGTGCGGTGGAGAGGAGTTGCAGGCCGAGGCGGAGTCTGCGGCGGGCCTCGTCCTCGGTGACGCCGAGGTCGGCGGCGGTCTGGCGGTAGTCCCGGCGTTGGAAATAGGCCAATTCGAGGGCGGCGCGCAGCGGGGCGGGCATGGCGGTGACGATGTAGTCGGCGCGGGCGGCGGCGGAGGCGCGGCGGACCGTGCGCTCCAGGTCCTCGGTGGTGCCCTCGCCGCCCCGGGCGAGCGCCGCGGCCTCGGTCTGGCGCAGCCGGCGCACGGCCTGCTGGTGGGTGAGCATGGCGATCCAGGAGCGCAGCGGGCCCTGTTTGGGGTCGTACGCCTCGGGGTTCTCCCAGACGTGCGCGAAGACCTCGCGCGTGATGCGGTCGGCCGCCGCCACGTCGCCGAGGACGCGGTGCGCGAGGCCGTGCACCAGGGACGCGAAGTGGTCGTACAGCTCGCCGAGCGCGGCTGCCTCTCCGTGCGCCAGGCGCTGTTGCATGCGGCGGTCCCAGCGACGCGGCGCGTCCTTCGGCATGCGGCCCCCTCGTGCGCTCGCCGTCCTCATCCTCACCGTTACATCGAATGTAGTCGGCGGCGCTGACAGCGCACCGCCCTTTCCTCGCGCTTTCCCGTTCTTTGCGGCAAAGCGGGCCCGGACGGGGCCGCGAATGATATTGAACTCGGCCTCGTTCCGCGGCCCGCTTCCGGGACGCGTGGGGCTCTGGTGTTTCATGGAAGAGCCGTGGGGCAGCCGGGAAAGAGGAACCGAAGGAGCGGCTTCCGGATCAGGCAGCGAGAGCCGGAACGGATCAGGGGACGAGAGCCGGAACCAAAGACGAAGGACGAGGGGCGGATCCGCGGACTGGCGTCGGATCCACGGACGAGAGGCTGACGCGTGGCGCTGAAGGTGGCCGTGGGCGAGCAGGGCGACTGGGTCGTGCTGCGGGTGTCGGGGGAGATGGACCTCCTGGCGTCACCCGTGCTGCGCCAGCGCGTGCACGACGCCGTGGCCGACGGCCGCCGCAGCCTGGTCCTCGACCTGTCCGACGTGTTCTTCTGCGACTCCAGCGGCGTCGGCGTACTGATCACCACCCGCCGTCTGATGCGCTCCTGCCGCGGCCGTCTGCGCCTGATCCTGCCCGCGCAGGGCGCCGTCGACGGCTCGCACGTGAACCGCGTCCTCGCCGCCCTCGGCGTACGCCGCCTCTTCGAGGTGTATCCGGACGCCGAGTCGGCGGTCGACGACAGCTCCGCGCCGCTCACCGCGTAGCCCGCGCGGCCGGGACCGGAGGACAAGCGGAGCCCCAGGTCCCGGTCAAGATCGCAATGCTGATACAACCGTCCCGAGCGGATGCCGCGGCGGGCGCGCGCCGCGTCGGGATCGCGCCCATGACACACCTGTGTCCCGGAATTCCAGCGGTCTTGGCACAGGCGTCGCTTTTCCGCCTCCCGGCGGGCTACGGCGTCGTACGCTCCTGAACAGATACCTGTAGGACGGCTGCGTGACTTCGGTCGCGGTGGCCGAACCCCCCAACCGCATGAGAAGTGAGGCGGCCCGAAGACCATGGACAGTGCCGAGTACGAACGCAGGATCGCGGCCCGTTTCGCCACCTTCGACCAGGACGGCAACGGCTACATCTCCCGTGAGGACTTCAGCACGGCGGCCCAGGCGCTGCTCGCGGAGTTCGGGGTGACGGCGCGGTCCGAGAAGGGCCAGGCCCTCTACATCGGGGCCGAGGCGTTCTGGCAGGGCATGGCGGGCATCGCCGACCGGGACGGGGACCAGCGGATCACCCGGGACGAGTTCGTGGGCGGCGCCGTGAAGCGGCTGCGCGACAACCCCGCGCGGTTCGCGGAGATCGCCCGGCCGTTCCTGCACGCGCTGATCGTCCTCGCGGACGGCGACGGCGACGGGTCGGTCACCGGCGCGGAGGTCGAGCGGGTCCTTCGGGTCCTCGGCGTGCAGCAGGGCGTCGCCGCGCAGGCCGCCACGGACCTGGGCACGGTCACCGAGGACCAGGTCGTCACCGCCTTCGCCTCGTACTTCACGGTTCCCGAGTAACCGGGCGGGCCGCAGCACGGGCGCGCGTGCCCCTCACGCCGAATAGCGCTCCCGCAACTTGTACTTGAGGACCTTCCTCAGCGCCTCGTTGCGGGGCAGCGCCGTCACCAGCTCCAGGCGCTCCGGGAGCTTGTGCACGGACAGGCCCTGGCCGCGCAGGTACGCGGTGGCCTCCGGGAGCGTCAACGCGGGGGCGTCCGGGGCCCGTTCCACGACCGCGCACACCCGCTCGCCGCGCTCGGGGTCCGGCAGGCCGATCACGGCCACGTCGGCCACCGCGGGGTGGGTGTGCAGCAGGTACTCGATCTCCTTGGCGGAGATGTTCTCGCCCTTGCGGATGATGATGTCCTTGGCGCGGCCCGTGAGCACGAGATGCCCCGACTCCCGCACGTGGCCGAGGTCCCCGGTGATCAGGAAGCCGTCCGCGTCGAAGGCGGCCCGCGTGGCCGCCGCGTCCAAGTAGCCCTGGCAGACGGCCTCGCCGCGCAGCCGCACCTCGCCGTCGGTGCCGACGGGCAGCTCCTTGCCGTCGGCGTCGGTGATGCGGATCTCCATCCCGGCGGGCGGGCGCCCCTCCGTGGTGGCCAGGTTCTCGGCGCTGTCGTCGGGGTCGCCCATGGTGATCATGGGGACTTCGGTCATGCCGTAGCCGTGCGTCAGTTGGCAGCCGAGTTCGGTCACGACGGCGTGGTAGACGTCGGGCGGCTTGGGGGCGCCGCCGCCCGCGAGCAGGCGCAGCGTGGGGATCAGCGGCTCGGCGGGCCGCTCGCGCCGCTGGGCCAGGAACATCGAGTAGAACGCCGTCGAGCCGCCCGCGACCGTCACCCCGTGCCGCCGGTAGCCGTCCAGCGCGTCCGGCAGCGCGAAGTGCTCGAACATGACGGCGGGGAAGCCGTACAGGAGCAGCATCACCGTGTAGTCGGGGCCCGCGATGTGGGCGAAGGGGAAGGCCATCGAGCCCACGTCGGCGGGTGTCAGGCGCAGCGCGTGCGCGAGGCAGGAGCCGCCCGCGATCAGGGAGCGGTCGGTGTGCAGGACGCCCTTCGGGTCGGACGTGGTGCCCGAGGTCCAGTAGATCCAGCGCACCGCGCGGCCGTCGGCGGGCGGCGGGGGCAGGACGCCGGGGTCGCCCTCGGGCAGTGCGTCGTACGCGGTGAACACGCCGCGCGCGCCGAGCCGCCGGGCGAGGTCCGTGTGGTCGAAGCCCCGCCACACCCCCGGCACCGCGAAGTACGCGGCCTTCGACTCCCGCAGCGCGAAGCCGACCTCGCGGTCCCGGTAGAACGGGATCACGGGTGACTGGACGGCGCCGATGCGGGCGAGCGCGAAGGACAGGACGGCGGTCTCGATCCGCGTCGGCAACTGCCACGCGACGACCGTCCCCGGCCGCACCCCCATCCCGTGGAGCCCCGCCGCCACCCGCTCGCAGTCGTCCCGCAGCCCGCCGAAGGTGAGGACGCGGTCGGCGGCGGGGTCGGCGGCGGCCTGGATCAGGGCGGGGGCGTCCGGGGTGAGGGCGGCGCGGCGCTCGATCAGCTCCCAGAGCGTTCCGCTGGCGCTCAGGGCATGGGCGGTGTCGTCGTGCACGGCGGCCCCCTCGTGGTCGCGGTGGTGCCCGGGACGGTTCGGAACGGCAATGTCTGACGGACAGTCAGATCGTGCGGTGAGCGTAGAGCCCCGCTCCTTGTCGGTCCAGGGGTGCGGGGCTAGCCTGCTCCCTGACGATCCGTCAGAAATGGTCGGGCGAGGGGACCTCGATGGACCTGACGTACACGGAGGAAGAGGAAGACTTCCGGGCGGGGCTGCGGGGATGGCTCGCCGAGGTACTGCCGAAGCTGCCCGGGAAGCCGTCGGCCGACGACTGGCCGGGGCGGCGGGCGTACGACACCGCGTGGCAGCGGACGCTGTACGACGCGGGGTACGGCGAGGTGCACTGGGACGCGTCTCCGACCCGGCGGCTGATCTTCCTGGAGGAGACGGAGAAGGCGGGCGCCCCCTATGTGGGCGCCAACTTCGTCGGTCTGCTGCACGCCGGACCCACCATCGCCTCCGAAGGCACCCCCGAGCAGCGGACGCGGTGGCTGCCGCCGATGCTGCGCGGGGACGAGGTGTGGTGCCAGGGCTTCAGCGAACCGGACGCCGGATCCGACCTCGCGTCGCTGCGCACGCGCGCGTGGCGCGACGGCGACGACTACGTAGTGAGCGGTTCGAAGATCTGGACCTCGCACGCGGAGGTCGCCGACTGGTGCGAACTCCTGGTGCGGACCACCCCCGTGAGCGCGGATGTGCCCAAGCACCGGGGCATCACCTGGCTCGCGATGCCCATGGACGCGGCCGGGATCACCGTGCGCCCGCTGCGGACCCTCGCGGGTTCCGCCGAGTTCGCCGAGGTGTTCCTCGACGAGGTGCGGGTGCCCGTCGGCAACCGGGTGGGCGCCGAGAACGACGGGTGGCGCGTGACCATGGTGACCCTGTCGTTCGAGCGGGGCACGGCCTTCGTGGGGGAGGTCGTGGCCTGCCGGCGGCTGCTCGGCGAACTCGCCCGCGCGGCGCGCGCCAACGGGCGCTGGGACGATCCGGTCCTCCGGCGCGGGCTCGGGCGTCTCGGCGCGGAGTTCGCCGCCCTGTGGCGGCTCACCCAGTGGAACGTCAGCGAGGCCCAGCACGCCGGCGGGGTCCCCGGTGTCGGCGGCTCCGTCTTCAAGCTGCGCTACTCGCACGCCCGCCAGGAGCTGTACGACACGGCGGCCCAGGTGCTCGGCCCTGGCGCCCTCGACCTCGACGAGCCCTGGACCCGCGAACGCCTCTCCTCGCTGTCGTACACCATCGCCGCCGGGACCTCGCAGATCCAGCGGAACATCGTCGCCGAGCGGATCCTCGGCCTGCCGAAGGGGCGGTGAGCGGCGCGTGGACTTCCAACTCAGCGACGACCAGCGGGCGTTGCGGCGCGGGCTGCGGGACGTCCTCGAAGGGCGGTTCGGGCGGGACGTGCTGCGGGCCGCCGTCGAGGAGCCCCGCCTGGACCGGAAGCCGTGGCGGGCGCTCGGCGACGCGGGGTTCTTCGCGCTCTGCCTGCCCGAGGAAGCGGGTGGCGTCGGACTGGGCCTTCCTGAGGCCGTGTTGGCCTTCGAGGAGGCGGGCCGGGTGCTGCTGCCCGGGCCCGCCGTGGCGACGTTCCTCGCGGCCGGGGAGGTCGCGGGCGCCGCCGAGGGGAAAGTGGTCGTCACCGCCGTCGAAGGGCCGTTCGTGCCGTGGCTGGACGAGGCCGACGTGGTGCGCGGGGACGCGGCGGGGGCGGTGGCCGTGCGGTCCGTCGATCCGCTGACGCCCCTGCACCGGGTACGGGAACGGGGTCCCGGCGACGAGGCCCCTGACCCCCGCGACCCCCGCGACCCCCGCAACCCCCGCGCCCTCCTCCTCACCGCCGCCGAACAGCTCGGCTCCGCCGCCCGCACCGCCGAGCTCGCCGTCCAACACGCCCGGCAACGGGAACAGTTCGGCGGCCCCGTCGGCCGCTTCCAGGCCGTGCAGCACCTGTGCGCCGACATGCTGGTCCGCGCGGAGCTGGCCCGCGTCGCCGTGTACGCCGCCGCCGTCACCGGCGACCCCCTGGAGGCCGTCGGGGCCCGGCTGCTCGCCGATGACGCCGCCGTGCGCAACGCCCGTGACTGTCTGCAAGCGCACGGTGGCATGGGGTTCACCTGGGAGTCCGACGTCCATCTCCACCTGAAGCGGGCGTGGGTGCGGGCGGAGCTCGGTGGTGGCGCCGCGCGGGCCGAGGAAGCGCTGGCGGCGGCCCTGTGAGCGGTCCGGTGCGGTCCCGCACGGCCTGGCCCAGGGGTGGCGGGGGCGCGGCACGGGCCCGGCCCCATGATCGACTTGTGCGCCCGGGGAAAGGCGGTGAGGCTACTGAGCGTCGCACCGAGCGTCGATATCGGGTTGTGTCCTAGGCGTGACTCGTCACGACGCGGAGTCCGCGCCCGGCTCCGGTACCTTGTGTCGAATGCGAGAGGTCCTGAGGCCGAGCCGTGGCGGTGTTGCCCCCGAGGCAACTCCGTGCCTGGTAACGCGCTCCTCTCGCCGCGCAGGACGAGGCCGAGCGCCCGCCTGTTCGACACCCTGCGGCGCGCGTCGCACAGTATGCCGCACGCGTACTCCTTCGCGCTGGAATATGCCCGAAGCGCTTGTTGGGGTGACTGAACGTCAACCATGCTGTCTCTCAAGGGTTTCACGTTCTGTGACCTTGTGGAGTCACGAGGCGATGTGTCCGCCGGTTCGGATGGTGTGAGCGGTGCAGGTGCTTCAAGTTCAGCTGGAAGTCGGTCCCGATCCCGCGGAAGTGGGCCGGGCCCGCAGATGGGCCAGGTCACGGCTTGCCGGGTCGGGCATAGCTGCCGACGAGCCGGTCGCGGAGACGCTGATCCTGCTGATCTCGGAGCTGGTCACCAACGCCGTTGTGCACACGGGCTGTCCGGCCGTCCTGCGCATGCTGCTGCCCGGAGTGCCCGCCGACGAGCCGGGCACCGTCCGCGTCGAGGTCGCCGACCGCAGCGCCCGCCCGCCCCGCCCCCGGCACGCCGAGGGTGACGACACCAACGGCCGCGGCCTCGAACTGGTCGACGGACTCGCCGACCGCTGGGGCTGGCGGCACGAGGGCGCCGGCAAGAGCATCTGGTGCGAGGTCGACCGGTGCGAGGCGGGCACCCCCGCCGCCACCTTCGACGGGACCACCCACGAGGACGTCGCCTACGAAGCGGTGTAGTGCGCCCGAGCCGTCCACGTACAAACCGTGTGACCCCCGACCGCCCCCGCTCCCCACCTGCCTCGCCCTGCGCCCGCCCGCCGCCCCGCGCACCCGCGCCGCCCGGTGTGCCGTCGCATGCGCCGTTCCGTGCCACGATGCGCGGCCGTGCGCGGGCAGGGTTAAATGCGACAAACCCCATAAATCCCCGACTCGGTGTTGACGTACCGTGACCGATTGATCACGCTGGTCAGCAGTGATTCGCCGCGAGGGGACGCCGAGGGGCGCTGGCGCCTGTGGCCCGGTCCTTGGCGAGGTGCGGATCGCGATTCGGCGTGGCGCTCCTTCAGGGCAGAAGGGGGGCGGGGGCTCGTACGCCGGAGCCGGATGGCGGCGCGCGGTACAGCGCTCGGGGCGGGCGCCGACGCGCCGCCACCCGAACTCCGACCCGAAGGTCCATGCTCGGACCCGGGGCCCGCGGACTCAGAAGATCGCGACCGGTGCCACCGGTGCGCCCGTCGCGCCCGTGAAGGGCTCCGGGGTCGCCGACAGCAGGAAGCTGTGGCGGCGCTCTTCTCCACAGGCTGTGGACAACTCTTCGAGATTCCAGTTCTGGCCCTGCGGCATGCCCATCTCGACCAGATCCAGGGCGTGCACCGCAAGCCACAGGTTCTCGATCTCCGGCGGGAAGATCTCGAAGGTCAGCGTGTCATTGGCGACGGCCGCCACGTCCCGCGCGTGGAACCACTCCGGCGTCCGCACCGAGAGGCCCGGCGACGGATAACCGTAACCGCGCCGGTCACCCGCCAGATAAGCCTGCATCTGCCCCGTCCGTACGAGGACGACGTCCCCGGCGCCGACGGTGACGCCCGCGAACTCCGCCGCCTCGTCGAGGTCTTCGGGCGTCACCGCGTGCTCGGCGGGCAGCCGGTCGAGTCCCTTGGCGCGGGCCACGTCGAGCAGGACGCCGCGCGAGACGACGGACGCGGCCGTGCCGATGCCGCTGAAGCGGGCGCCCCCGTGCGCGGTGATCGTGTCAGCGGGGCGGCCGTTGTAGATCAGGCCCGAGTGCGAGACGTGCGGCAGGGCGTCCCAGTGCGTGGCCGCCTGCAGGCCCATCGTGACGATGTCGTCGCTGGTCGCGACCGAACCGGGCGCGAACAGCGGCTGGTTGATCTGCACCATCGTGTGCAGCGGATTGACGCGGCCGGGGATCGAGCCCGTCTGCACCCCGTCCCGGCGCAGCGGCAGCGCCAGCGGCACGCGGCGGCCCGAGCGGACCGTGGCGGCGGCCGCGCGCACCACCTCGTCGGTGATCAGGTTCAGGGTGCCGATCTCGTCGTCGGCGCCCCAGCGGCCCCAGTTGTTGACGCGCTTGGCGATGGCGAGGAACTCGGGTGGCAGGGGCGGGTCGGGTGGCGTCGGCAGGGGCGGGTCGGGTGGCGCGGCCGGGGCGGCCGCGGGTTCGGACGGCGCTGACATGAGTGCTCCCCGGGGCTTGTCTTCCGGTATCTGACGGGTCATAAAATCTAACGGTCCGTCAGAAACCGCGGGAAGGGGCCGGTGTGGGGAACTTCTTGGCAGGCAAGGTGGTCGCCGTCACCGGCGCCGGACGGGGCATCGGCAGGGCGGTCGCGCTCGCCGCGGCGGCCGAGGGCGCGCAGGTCGTCGTCAACGACTACGGAGTGTCCGTCGGGGGCGCCGAGCCCACCAGCGAGGTCGCAGCGGCCGTCGTCAAGGAGATCGAGGCGGCGGGCGGCGAGGCGGTGGCCGTCGCGGACGACATCTCCACGATGGCGGGCGGCCAGCGGATCGTGGACGTGGCGCTCGCCCGCTACGGACGCGTGGACGGCGTCGTGTGCGTGGCCGGGATCCTGCGCGAACGCATGCTGTTCAACATGGCCGAGGAGGAGTGGGACCCGGTCGTCGCCACCCATCTGAAAGGCACCTTCACCGCCTTCAGGGCCGCGTCCGCCGTCATGCGCAAACAGGGTTCCGGCACCCTCATCGGCTTCACCAGCGGCAACCACCAGGGCTCCGTCGCCCAGGCCAACTACAGCGCCGCCAAGGGCGGCATCATCTCCCTGGTCCGCAGCGCCGCCCTCGGCCTGCACAAGTACGGCATCACCGCCAACGCCGTCGCCCCCGTCGCCCGCACCCGGATGTCCGCGAACGTCCCCATGGAGCTGACGGAGATCGGCGACCCCGAGGACGTGGCCGCGCTCGTCGTCTACCTGCTCAGCGACCGCGCCCGCCAGGAACGGATCACCGGCCAGGTGTACACGATCGCGGGCCCGAAGATCGCCGTCTGGGCGCAGCCGCGCGAGCTGCGCGCCGGGTACGCGGAGGGCGGCTGGACGCCGGAGCGGATCGCGGAGTTCCTGCCCGGGACGGTCGGCACGGACCCGATGCCGCTGCTCGCCAAGCTGGAGGAGATGGCGCGGGCCGCGGCGGCCAAGGAGCGGCCCAACGCGGGGGCGCCGCCCGGGGGCAGGCCGGGCGTTCCGGTCCCCGGTGCCGCCCCCGCCCCGTCCTCGCGGCCCGACGCCTAGGCCGCGCCGTGGACTTCGAGTTCGGGGCCGCGGACGAGGCGTTCCGGCGGGAGGCGCGGGAGTGGCTCCAGGAGCGGCTGACCGGGGAGTTCGCGGGGGCCGCGGGGCGCGGTGGGCCCGGCAGCGAGCACGAGCGCGGCGAGGTGCGGCGGGCGTGGGAGCGGGAGCTGGGCCGGGGCGGGTGGATCGGCATCGGCTGGGACACGGGCCGGAGTGCCGACCGGGACACGGGCCGGGGCGCCGACGGGTCCGCGTACGGCGTCCGGCGGGCCACGCTGACCCAGCAGGTCGTGTGGGCCGAGGAGTACGCGCGCGTGCGCGCGCCGGGCCGGTGCGGCCACATCGGCGAGAACCTGCTCGCGCCCACCCTCCTCGCGCACGGCAGCAGGGAGCAGCAGGACGAGTTCCTGCCGGGCATCGCCCGCGGCGAGACCCTGTGGTGCCAGGGGTACAGCGAACCCGGCGCCGGATCCGACCTGGCGGGCCTGCGCACCACGGCCGTGCGGGACGCCGACGGGACGTACCGGATCACCGGGCAGAAGATCTGGACGTCCCTCGCGCACGAGGCGGACTGGTGCTTCGTCCTGGCCCGCACCGAGCCGGGATCGCGCCGCCACCACGGCCTGTCCTTCCTGCTCCTGCCCATGGACCAGCCCGGCCGCGTCGACGTGCGCCCGATCCGGCAGCTCACCGGCACCAGCGAGTTCAACGAGGTCTTCTTCGACGGGGCCCGCGCGCGCGGCGCCCACGTCGTCGGCGGCGAGGGCAACGGCTGGCGGGTCGCCATGGGCCTGCTCGGCTTCGAACGCGGGGTGTCGACGCTGGCCCAGCAGATCGGCTTCACCGAGGAGTTGGGGCGGGTCGTACGGGAGGCGCTGCGGGGCGGGACGGCGGCGGATCCGGTGCTGCGGGACCGGCTCGTGCGGCAATGGGCGGAGCTGCGGGTGATGCGGTGGAACGCGCTGCGGACGCTGGGGGACGGCGGCGGGGTCGCGGGGGCGCCCAGCGTGGCGAAGCTGCTGTGGGGCGGCTGGCACCAGCGGCTCGGCGATCTCGCGATGGCCGTACGCGGGACGGCCGCCGCCGTCGGACCCGCCGACTGGAGCGCGGAGTCCCCGTACGAACTGGACGCGCTCCAGCGCCTGTTCCTGTTCTCCCGCGCCGACACGATCTACGGCGGCTCGGACGAGATCCAGCGGAACATCATCGCCGAGCGGGTGCTCGGACTGCCGAGAGAGGCCAAGGGGCCGGTGAGGGGTACGCCATGAGGGGCGTGGTGTTCGACGGGGCGCGGGTCGAGGTCGTCGACGACCTGGAGATACGCGAGCCGGGACCCGGGGAGGTGCTCGTCGCCGTCGCGGCGGCCGGGCTGTGCCACAGCGACCTGTCGGTGATCGACGGCACCATCCCGTTCCCGCCGCCCGTGGTGCTCGGGCACGAGGGCGCGGGCGTCGTCGAGGCGGTCGGTCCGGGGGTCGCGCACGTCGCGCCCGGCGATCACGTGGCCCTGTCCACGATCGCCAACTGCGGGGCCTGCGCGCAGTGCCACCGGGGCCGCCCCACCATGTGCCGCAAGGCCATCGGGATGCCCCAACAGCCCTTCTCGCGCGCGGGCAAGCCGCTGTACCAGTTCGCCGCGAACTCGGCGTTCGCCGAACGCACCCTCGTCAAGGCCGTGCAGGCCGTCCGGATCCCCAAGGAGATCCCGCTGACGTCGGCCGCCCTCATCGGCTGCGGCGTCGTCACCGGCGTCGGCGCCGCGCTCAACCGCGCGCGCGTCGCCCACGGGGACTCCGTCGTCGTCATCGGCACGGGCGGCATCGGCCTCAACGTCCTCCAGGGCGCGCGCATCGCCGGGGCCACGACCGTCGTCGCCGTCGACGCCAACCCCGAGAAGGAGGCGGTGGCGCGGCAGTTCGGCGCCACGCACTTCCTGCCCTCCACGGAGGGCGTCGCCGACATCCTGCCGAACGGCGCCGACCACGCCTTCGAGTGCGTCGGCCGCGTCGAGCTGATCCGCCAGGCCGTCGACCTCCTCGACCGCCACGGCCAGGCGATCCTGCTCGGCGTGCCGCCCGCCACGGCCGAGGCTTCGTTCCTCGTCTCGTCCCTGTTCCTGGACAAGTCGATCCTGGGCTGCCGCTACGGCTCGGCGTGCCCGCAGCGGGACTTCGCGCTGTACGCCGACCTGTACCTGGCCGGGCGGCTGCTCCTGGACGAGCTGGTGACGCGGACGTATCCGGTGGCGGAGTTCGCGGCGGCGCGGGAGGACGCGGAGGCGGGGCGGGTGGCGCGGGGGGTGCTGGTGTTCTGAGAGCGCCGCGACCGGCGGGGACGCGCCCGAACACGTCCTCGCCGCAACCGAGTTGCCGTTCCGCGTTCCGACCCCTCACCCCTGAGACAAAAGCCGTGGGGCGATGTCAGTGGGGTGTCCTACCGTCGTACGCATGAGCTATCGGGAGATCGCGTCGCGGGGGACCCTCGCCTGGGCGGTCGTGGCCGTGGGCGCCCGGATGCCCGTGGCCATGGCGCCCCTGGCCGTGGTGTTCCTGGTCCGCGAGCGGGAGGGCGGGTACGCGCTCGGCGCGATCCTGGCCGCGGTGTACGTGATCGGAGAGATCGCGGGCGCCGCGTTCCTCGGGATGCGGATGCGAGCCGAGCGGGCGCGGCCGCAGCTGGCCGTCGGACTCGGCGTGGGCGCCGTGGGCTTCGCGGCCCTCGGCGCGCTGCCGGACGCGCCCGCCGTGGTGCTCGCGGCCTGCGCGTTCGTCGCGGGCGGCGCGCCCGGTGCGGCGCCCGGCGGATTGCGCGCGCTGCTCAACACCCTGGTGCCGGAGCGGGCCGTGGCGCAGGCACTGTCCGCCGAGTCCGTCCTGGTCTTCGGCATATGGGCCCTCGCGCCCGCGGCCGTCACGGGCCTCGCCCTCGGCGTGACACCCGGCCTGCCCCTGCTCCTCGCCGCCGTCCTCATGGCCCTGTCCGTGGCCGGGTTGTGGCTGCTGCCCGTCGGCTGGAAGGCGGACGCGTCCGACCGGGACGGCGAGCCGATGCTGCGCATCATGGCCCGCGCCTGGCCGGTGTACGTGACCGGGGCGGCCGGCCTGTCGCTGCTCGCCCTCGCGGAGCTGGTGCTGCCCGCGCTCCTGGAGCAGCGCGAGATATCCGTCGGCATGTCGGGCCCGCTGCTCGCCGGTCTCGCGGTCAGCTCGGCGGCCGGTTCGTTCGTGTACGGACTGCGGAAGTGGCCCGGCCGCCTGCGGACGCAGAGCCTGGTGTGCATGCTCGGCGTCAGCGGCTGCCTCGCCGTCGTCGCCGTCCTGCCCACGGCCATGTGGCTGGCGATCGGCCTCGCCTGCGCCGGTTTCCTCCAGGCGGGCTCGATGCTCACCCGCAACCTGACGTTGCGCGAGGTCCTGCCCCCGAGCGCGCTCGCGGCGGGCTATTCACTGATGTACGCGGCGGTGGGGGCGGGTTACGCCGTCAGTGGGTCCATGGCCGGGGGCCTCCTCAGCGTCACGACTCCGTCGACGGCCATCCTGGCGGGGGTCGCGCTGACGGTCGTCCTGACGTTGGTGGGGACCCTGGCGGAGGTGCGGCCGGGGCCGGTGGGGAGTGGGGGGCCCGCGGCTTCGGGGGGTGGGGGGCCGGCGGAGGCTTCGGGGGGTGGTGAGGCCGGGTCGGCGGACGGTGCGGACTCGGGGCGCGGTGAGGCGGGGCCGGTGGAGGGTGCGGTGGATGTGGAGAGCCCCGGGTCGGGGCGGAGGTGCTGAGGGGGCGGGGCGGAGGCGCTGGGCGGCCGGGGCGGAGGCGCTGAGCGGGGTCCCCGGGGTCCCCGCCCGCCCCCGCGGCTCAACCCGCCGACTCGGCCGCCGACTTCGACGCGCGCCACTCCGGGGCGAGGACCGACCAGATCTCCTCGTCGTACCGCTGCCCCCGGTACAGATAGCTCTCCCGGAGGACGCCGTCGCGGGTCATGCCGAGGCGGCGGGCGACGGCGATGCTGGGGGCGTTGGCCGAGGAGACCCACCAGTCCACGCGGTGGATGCCGCGGTGCTCGACGGCCCAGTCGATGAGGGCGCGGGCGGCCCGGGTCACCAGGCCCTTGCCGACCCCCGCGGGCTCCAGCCAGCAGCCCGCCTCCGCGGTGCGCTGGGCCACGTCCATGGTGCGCAGGATGACCGCGCCGACCAGCTCGCCGTCCAGGTGGATGCCACAGATCCGGCCGGTGTCGGCGGCGGCCTTGTCGGCGTACGCCTGGAGGTAGGCCCGGCTGGAGGCCAGGTCGTGGACGACGTCCGGCAGGCCGTTGTGCCGCCCGATGAACTCCCGCCCCCGGTCGATGTGGGCCAGGAACTCCTCGGCCTGCCAGGGCTCCAACGGGCGCAGCTCGGCGCCGTCGGCACCCAGGGATATCGCGTACATGGTCGGTACCTTCCCCGTGGTTCGTGGTTCGTGCGCCCATTATTGGCGGGCGCGCCGTCAGCGGTTCTGGTGCGCGTCCTCCGCCCGGAACGTCCGCCGGTACGCCGTGGGCGTCACGCCGAGCGCCGCCTGCAAGTGCTGCCGCATCGACTGCGCCGTACCGAACCCCGCGTCCCGCGCGACCTGGTCCACCGACAGGTCGCTGGACTCGAGGAGGTGCCGCGCCCGCTCCACCCGCTGCCGCGTCAGCCACTGCCCGGGGCTGACGCCGACCTCCTCGCGGAACCGCCGCGTGAACGTGCGCACGGACATCGCCTCCTGCTCGGCCATGTCCCGCAGCTGGATGGGCTCGTGCAGCCGCCCGAGGGCCCACGCCCGCGCCATGGTGGTCGTCGCCAACTGGGGTTCGGGGATGGGACGTTGGATGTACTGCGCCTGCCCGCCGTCACGATGCGGCGGTACGACGGTGCGCCGGGCGACCTCGTTCGCGACCGCGGTGCCGTGGTCGCGGCGTACCAGATGCAGACACAGGTCGAGGCCCGCCGCGACCCCGGCCGAGGTCAGCACGTCACCGTCGTCGATGAAAAGGACGTCCGCGTCGACCCTGATCCGCGGGAAGAGCCGCTGGAAGTGGTCCGCCGACGACCAGTGCGTGGTCGCGGGGCGCCCGTCCAGCCAGCCCGCGGCGGCCAGGACGTAGCTGCCGGTGCAGATGGAGACGAGGCGGGCCCCGGGCCGCAGGTGGGCGAGGGCGGCGGCCAGCTCCTCGGTGAGACGCCCTTCCTCGTACACGGGCCCCAGCTCGTACGAGGCGGAGACGACGAGCGTGTCCGCCTCGGCCAGCGCCTCGGGCCCGCGCTCGACGAGGATCGCGTAGTCCGCGTCCGTGCGGACGGGGCCCGGCGGCCGGGCGGAGCAGGTCACGACCTCGTACAGCAGCTCGCCCGCGGCGTCCCGCGCCCGCCCGAAGATGCGCTGCGGAATGCCCAGTTCGAAGGGGATGACGCCGTCGAGGGCGAGGACGACGACGCGGTGGCGTCGTGGTGTCCGTGTGGGCGCTTCCGCCTGCTCCGCTGCCTTCTCCCGAGCTTCGCTCATGGCCCGATCCTAGTGAATGCTGTCCTTCGGGCCACTCGATGGCAGGGGTCGCTGCTGCGGATGCTGTGTGACGTGAACGAGACAACCGATCCGCAGGTGCGGACCACTGGCGTGGAGCGGACGGACGGGCCCGAGCTGTCGAAGCCGCCACAGTCGCCGCAGTTGCCGCAGTCGCGGGAGCGGGAGCGTGAAGGTGGTGGTGGCCGGAGGCGGAAATTCCGGATCCACCGGGCCTGGTTCGTCGCAGCCGTCGCCTTCGTGACGATCATCGGCGGCGCCGCCTTCAACTCCCTGCCGGGCCTGCTCATCGACCCGCTGCACGACGAGTTCGACTGGTCGCGCGGCGAGATCGGCTTCGCGGTCTCGATCGACATGGCGCTGTACGGCCTGACCGCGCCGTTCGCCGCCGCGCTCATGGACCGCTTCGGCATCCGCAAGGTCGTGGTGGCGGCGCTGAGCCTGGTCACGGCGGGCGCGCTGCTCAGCGTATGGATGACGGCGAGCTGGCAGCTGATGCTCTACTGGGGCCTGCTCGTCGGCCTCGGCACCGGATCGATGGCGCTGGCCTTCTCGGCGACGGTCACCAACCGCTGGTTCGTGGCGCGGCGCGGCCTGGTGACGGGCATCCTGACGGCGGCGGGGGCCTCCGGCCAGCTGGTGTTCCTGCCGCTGTGCGCGTGGATCGTGGACGAGCACGGGTGGCGCCCGGCGTCGGTGACGGTCGCGCTGGCCGCGCTGGTCGTGGTGCCGTTCGTGTGGCTGCTGCTGCGGGACCATCCGGCGGACGTCGGACTCGCCCCGTACGGAGGGGAGTTCACGCCGAAGCCGGAGCCCACGCGGGGCGCGGCGCGGCGGACGCTGCGGGTGCTCGCGGACGCGGCGCGGACGGGTCCCTTCTGGCTCCTGGCAGGCTCGTTCGCGATCTGCGGCGCGTCGACGAACGGCCTGATCCGCACGCACTTCGTGCCGTCGGCGCACGACCACGGCATGCAGATCACCGCGGCGGCCTCGCTGCTCGCGGTCATCGGGATCTTCGACGTGATCGGCACGATCGCCTCCGGCTGGCTGACGGACCGCTTCGAGTCCCGCCGCCTCCTCGCGGTGTACTACGGCCTGCGCGGCATCTCCCTGCTCTTCCTGCCGATGCTGCTCGCGCCGACCGTGCACCCGCCGATGGTCTTCTTCATCATCTTCTACGGCCTCGACTGGGTCGCCACGGTGCCGCCGACGCTGGCGCTGTGCCGCGAGCACTACGGCGACGACAGCGCGATCGTCTTCGGCTGGGTCCTGGCGTCGCACCAGGTGGGCGCGGCGGTGGTGGCGTTCCTGGGTGGGGTGGCGCGGGATGTCTTCGGGAGTTACGACGTGGTCTGGTACGCGTCCGGGGCGCTGTGTGCGGCGGCGGCGTTGATGGTGTTGGTGATTCGGAGGCGGGGGGTCGGGGGCGGGGCGGCGGAGCTGGCGGCGTGAGGGCGGCTGCTTGCCTGCGCCTGCTTGCCCGTGCCTGCTTGCCCGTGCCTGCTTGCCTGTGCCCCGTGTGCCTACTTCCCCGCGTGCGGGGTGAACTCGCCGAAGGCGCCGCGGTGGAAGAGGAGGGGCGCGCCGGTGCCCTCGACGTCCCCTTCCGCGTCACCGCCCTCGCCGGTGCCGAGGGCTTCCACACGGCCGACGACGATGAGGTGGTCGCCGCCGGTGTGGACGGCGTGCACGACGCAGTCGATCCAGGCCGGGGCGCCCGCGAGCCGGGGCGACCCGGTGACGGGGGCGTCGTCGTATTCGACCCCCGCGAACTTGTCGGCCCCGCTGACGGCGAAGGCGCGGCAGAGGTCGCCCTGCCCGGCACCCAGGATGTTCACGCAGAAGACGCCCGCGCGGGCGATGCGGGGCCAGGTGGTGGAGGTGCGGGCCACCATGAAGGAGACGAGGGGCGGGTCGAGGGAGAGGGAGGCGAAGGATTGGCAGGCAAAGCCGGCGGGGCCCTGCGGGGGCGAGGGGGCCTCGGTCGCCGGAGCGGTCACCACGGTCACCCCGGTCGCGAAGTGCCCGAGCACCCGACGGAATTCAGCCGCGTCGACCGGCGCGCGCTCGTCCTCGCGGACGGCCCGCAGGTGGGGTCGCGGCAGTGCGTCGACCGGCTGGGCGGCGGTGGTCGGGGCCCCGACCGACCTGAGGTACCGGACGACGGTGGCGGCCATCCCTGCGTGTCCCATCATGAACCCATTGAAGCTGACGGCCCGTCAGATCGGAACCCCCGAAGCCCTGCAGCCGTGCGGAACCGCCCCAGCTCGCCTACGGGTGGTACAGCTTCCGAGCAAGCTCGACGTCGAGGCCCCCGCCCTCGGGCACCGGCAGGAAGCACTCCCGCTGCCAGCCCTGAGTGCGCTCAGCCTGACGGCTGGCCGTGACGACCCACGGCGGGTACACGCGGAAGCCCCGCTTCCCGCCCACACCGCCCTCGGACACGATGCCGCGCTCGCGAAGCACGCCCCGGGGAAACACGAACTGCCCGAAGTGCTCGCCCTCCCGGCTGCTGACGACGAACAGATCGACGGGGTCGGCGTCGTCGAAGGGCCGGATGGGCCCAGCCTCGGACCGCTGCCACACGGTGACGAACTGGCCGACCTTGGTGGGCGTCGTCTTGGCGACACGGAAGCGTACGGCCAGGCCGTCCAGGGTGAACGCGTGGGCTCCGTACTCGGCGCTCTCTGCCTCCGGCACCGGCTGGGAGCAGGTGAGGCCGAGGGGGTCGTAGAGGAGCGCCTTTGCGGCGAGGAGGTCGTCGTGGACGGGGCCGAGGCTGGTCCAGGGGGCGTGAGGGCCGGGGGGTGGGGATTCCCCGTGTTTCGTCGTCATTCGGCCATCGTGTCAGCCGGTCATGGCCACCGTGGCCGCCGGTTGTCGGCGGTGAGCCGGGCCGCGCGTACGGCTCTGCGTAGGCGGATGCCCTGGTCGCACTCGACGCCCGTACGGCATGCCGGGCAGTCGTCGAGGTGGCGGAGGTGGATCCGGTACAGCTCGTCCGCGTGTGAGGTGGGACCGTGGGTGACGGTCATGACTCGGTCGCCTTCAGCGTCTCGGCGAGCGTGAGCAGCGCGCGCAGGCGGGCGGTGGAGCACAGGTTTCCGGGGTGTCGCGGGGGCACGACCCAATGGGTGATCAAGGAGAGGTTCCCGATGCGTGGGACGACGAGGAAGCTGCCCTTGCCGAGGCGTTCCTCCTTGCCGTTCCACTCGGCTCCCGGCGCCACGAGTACGTAGTAGTCGCCGCTGGACGCCCGCAGGTCGCGGACCACGGGCCCGCAGAGCCAGTCGTCGAGGGCGGCGGCCACCGTCGCCGGGTCTTCGCTGCACACGGAGCGGTGGATGCGTGATGCCGGGACGCGTACCGCGTCGAACCGCACACCGAGAGGCAGCAGCGACACGCCTCGATTCGCCCAGTCGGTCACGGCCTCGCGTGGGGATGGATGGGCCCTCGCGAGCCAGTCGGAGATGGCGCCGCGGTCGGGCGTCCGCTCCCGTTCGCTGCTGCTCCTCGGGCCTCGCCCGGGCGCCGTAGCCTCGCCCATGTCGACTCCTCAATGGTCGGCCACACCCCGGGACTGTTCGCGCGGCCGCCGGGGTCTTCGCTGCCTCTTTCGACGCTAGGAGCGAGACGTGAGCCGCCGCCAGGAATGTGCACCGATGTACACGCCAATATCTATGGCCTGGTGAGGCTCTTGACCGTCTGGCTCCGGGGACTGACAGTGGTGTTCATCCGTGCACACCACTCCCCAGTGGAGGCAACCATGGCGTTACGGTTCATCGGGATCGACCCCAATACTGGTGACGGAGAGAGCCCAACCGTGTGGGTCGACCAGGCCAAGGGCGAGATCGTCATTCAAGGGTGGAAGCCGGAACCCGAACTGAAGGATCAGTGCGCGGCGTTCGAGGTGCCGGGCCACTCCGCCGGCATCCCGGAGCACGAGCAAGTGGTGCGGGTCCCGGCCCGCATGGTCGCGATGCTGAGGGAGGCGTGCGATGTCGTCGAGCAGCGTGCCGACGTTCCCTGAACTGCTGGGCAGCGCAACGGAGTCGGCGGTTCATCTGGAGATGCGTGACAGCTACGCCGTGGACTACGAGTCGGAGCCGTTCGCCCGCTGGCGTCAGGGGTTCCGCCATGACCCGGCGGACCGGCCCTCGTGGTGGCGCCCCTGGCTGGACCTCATCCAGGAGACCGTCGGACGCGGCGTGGCGGTGCGTCGCGCCCGTATCGTGTCCGAGCCGGTGAGCGAGTACATCCGGTACGAGCACTCGGGCACCTTCACGAACGTGGCCGCAGGCGAACAGGTGCGGTGGCTGCCCCGGCGACGTGCCTCCGATCTCGCCCTGCCAGGAAACGACTTCTGGCTGATGGACGGTCGCGTCATCCGGTGGAACCACTTCACCGGCGATGGCGCCTCAGCAGGCGGGGAGATCAGCACCGACCCCGCAGCGGCGAAGCTGTGCGCCGACGCCTTCGAAGCGGTGTGGGAGCGCGGGGTCCCGCACGACGAATTCCGGATCGACTAGCGCGAAGGCGAGCAGGTCGGCTCATGCCCATGTCCCCGTCGTCCGCGGCACAGGCGGCACGCGAGAGCGTCGCCCAACGTCTGAGGGAACTCCGTCTGGACGCAGGAATCACCGGGTCCGAGCTGGCCTCTCGCTGCGATTGGTCTCATCCCAAGACCTACCGCATCGAGAACGCGCGTACGCCGCCGTCCCTGGACGACATCCGCCGTTGGTGCGGGGCATGCGGCGTGCCCGACCAGGCCGGCGACATCATCGCCCAGTCCCGCAATGCCGAATCCCTGTACGTGGAATGGCGCCGAAAGTCCCGCGCCGGACTGAAGCAGCTCCAGAACAGCTACCTCCCGCTGTTCAAATCGACCAAGCTGTTCCGCGTCTACTCCGCGACCCTGGTCCCCGGCCTGCTCCAGACGGAGGGATACGCGACGGGCCTGCTGTCCTCCATCACGGAGTTCCGGGACATTCCCAACGACGTCGCCGAAGCAGTCGCCGCCCGTCTCGCGCGTTCGCAGATCCTCCATGAACCGGGCCGCAGGTTCGTGCTGCTCATCGAGGAGGCCGCGTTGCGGCACCAGGTGAGCGACTCCGACTCGATGGCCGCCCAGTTGGGCTACTTGCTGACAGCAGGCGCGATCTCTTCCGTGGCCCTGGGAATCATCCCGATGTCGACCACAGGCCGATCCATCTGGCCGATGGAGACGTTTCACGTGTACGACGACACCCTCGTGTCCGTCGAACTGCTCTCCGCCCGAGTCACCGTGACGCAGCCGAGCGAGATCGCCCTCTACGAGGAGGCGTTCGATCAGCTACGTGCCATCGCTGTCTACGGAGCCGACGCAAGGGCGTTGATCGTGAAGGCAATCGAAGCCCTCCAGTGAGCGCGGCATACTGGAACGCCCCCTCACCTCCCCCGATAAACAGCCCCCCGCCTCTCCACAAACGCCGCCACCCCCTCCTTCGCATCCGCCGACGCCATATTGATCTCCACCGCCGCGGCCTCCGCCGCCAACGCCGCCGCCCGGTCCGAGTCCAGGGACGCGTTGACCAGTTGCTTGGTGAGGGCCAGGGCCCGGGTCGGGGACGTGGCCAGGCGGTCTGCCCAGGACTGGGCCGTCTTCTCCAGGTCCGCGTCGGGGACCACCCGGTTGACCAGGCCCAGGCGTTCCGCCTCCGACGCGGGGAGTGCGTCGCCGAAGAACATGAGTTCCTTGGCGCGTTGGGGGCCGATCAGGCGGGGGAGGAGGTAGGCGCCCGCGCCGTCGGGGACCAGGCCGCGGCGTACGAAGATCTCTATGAAGCGGGCTGACTCCGCGGCCAGGACCAGGTCGCAGGCCAGGGCGATGTGGGCGCCGAGGCCCGCCGCCGTGCCGTTCACCGCCGCCAGGACGGGCTTCTCGCAGTCCAGGATCGCGGTGATCAGGCGTTGGGCGCCTTGGCGGAGGGTGCGGGAGATGTCGCCCGCCGTGCGTTCGGGGCCCTCCGCCGAGGCGCCGGTGCCGCCGGTGGGGGGCGGGGGTGTGCCGGGGCCGCGCAGGTCGGCACCCGTGCAGAAGCCCCTGCCTGTCGCCGTGAGGACCACCGCTCGGATCGAGGGGGTCGACGTGGCCTCTTCGAGGAGGGTGATCAGGCGGTCCCGCTGCTCCGCCGTGATCGCGTTCAGGACCTCCGGGCGGTTGAGGGTGATCCAGGAGACGCCGTTGGGGGTGAGGGTGTGGAGGAGGACAGGGGTGGGAGTCGGTGTGGGCATCAGTGGCACACCGCCAGCGCGTCCAGCGCCACCGCCCCCTGCCCCCGCGGCAGGACGAGGAGGGGGTTGATGTCCAGTTCGGCGAGGGTGTCGCCCAGTTCCAGGGACATGCGCTGGACCCGCAGGACGACCTCGACCAGTGCGTCCAGGTCGGCCGGTGGCGCGCCGCGGACGCCGTCCAGGAGGGCCCGGCCGCGTAGGGACGACAGCATGCGGCGGGCCTCCTCCTCGCCGAACGGGGGGACGCCCACCGCGACGTCGCGCAGGACCTCCACCAGGACGCCGCCGAGGCCGACCGTCACGGTGGGGCCGAAGAGGGGGTCGGGGGAGATGCCGACGACCATCTCGACGCCGCGTTCGACCATCTGGCAGACGAGGACGCCGTCGAGGTCGACGCCTTCGTAGCGGGCGATGTCGGTGAGGTCGCGGTAGGCGTCGCGGACCTGGCTCGCGGAGGTGAGGCCTACCTTGACCAGGCCGAGTTCGGTCTTGTGGGCGATGCGGGTGCCGGAGGCCTTCATCACCACCGGGTAGCCGACCAGGCCTGCCGCCCGGACCGATGCCGCCGCGCTGGTCACCAGCTGTTCGCGCGGCACCCGGATCCCGTACGCCCGAAGGAGCTGCTTCGCCGCGTGCTCGCTGAGCCGCTGGCCAGGACGAAGGAGCGCCTGAGCCTTGCGGTAGGAGGGTGAGACGGCGCGCGGCGCCTCGTCGAAGGGGGAGCGGTAGGAGGCGGTGAAGCGGTGGTGGTCGAGGTAGGCGCGGACGGCGCCGATGCAGTTGGCGAAGGTGCGGAAGGTGGCCACGCGGGACGAGCCGAGCAGCGTCTCGCGGTACGCCGCCTCCGTACCCAGCGGTGAACCCCACACCACGCACACCAGCTTGTCCGTCTGTTCCGCCGCGTCCACCAGGTCCTGCGCCAGCTTGTCGCTCATCGGCGGGAAGGGGCCCGTGATGGGGCAGATGAGGACGCCGACCTCGGGGTCCGCCAGGATCGCGTCGATGATCTTCCGGCCGCGCCAGTCGCCCACGGGGTGGCCGCCGTTGTCGACGGGGTTGGCGACGTTCAGGTAGTGCGGGATCCAGTCGTGGAGTTCGGACTGTTTCGCGGCGGAGAGCGTCGGCAGCCGCAGGCCCGCCTCGGTGGCCAGGTCGGCGAAGTGGGCGCCGGTGCCGCCGGAGATGGAGTACACGACGACTCCGTCGGCCCGGGGCGGGCGCGCCCGCGCCAACAGCGTGGCGGTGTCCTGGAGTTCGTCCAGGCCGTCGACGCGGATCACCCCGTACTGCCGCATCGCCGCGTCCACCACCGCGTCGGCCCCGGTCAGCTTCCCCGTGTGGGAGGCCGCCGTGCGCGCCCCCGTCTCCGTCCGGCCGACCTTCACGGCGACCACCGGCACCCCGCGCCGCGCCGCCCGGTCGGCGGCGAGCAGGAACGAGCGGCCGTCCTTGAGCCCCTCCACGTAACAGGCGATGGCGCCCACCTCGGGCCGCTCCGCGAAGTACGAGAGGAAGTCGGCCGTCTCCAGGTCCGCCTCGTTGCCCGTCGGCGCCCAGTGCGAGAGGCGTACGCCGAGCTCCTGGAGCGTGAAGACGGGGCGGCCCTGGTGGCCGGACTGGGTGATGAGGGCGATGGCCGGGCCTTCGAGGTCGTCGCGGAACCGCTCGAAGGCGTTGAGGTTGGTGTTCGGGCCGAGCAGGCGCATGCCCGAACGGCTGACGGCCGCCGCGAGCCGCTCCTGCGCCAGGGCGCCCGCCTCGCCGGTCTCCGCGAAGCCGGACGCGAACGCCACCGCGAACTTGGCCTTCGCCTCGGCGAGTTCCTCGATCACCGGCAGCGGGTCGCCCACCAGGAGCACCGCGAGGTCGATCGGTTCGGGCAGGTCGGCGACGGACGGGAAGCAGGGCCTGTCGAACACCGAGGCGCGGGTGGGGTGCACCGGGTGCAGCCGGGCTCCCACGCGCTCCGCCCACGCCACGAGCTGGCGCGTGATGCCGGTGTTCGGCCGCCCCTCCGCGTCCGAGGCGCCGATCACGGCGACCGACTCGGGGCGGAAGAAGCGGTCCAGGTCGGGTACGTCGGCGGCCAGCGGCCGACCGCCGACGTCCAGGTCGCCGGTCGCCGCGGCGCGGCCGTGGACGGTGGCGGCGGGGAGGTTGCCGCAGGCCACCGCGCGGGCGCGGCGGGGGTCGGAGGTGAAGGTGCCGTATGTCGATCCAAGCATCGGTCCGCCCGCTCCTGTGTGACAGCAACATAACTGACGCATAGTCAGATTACTGAACTGACGCTGTGTCAGGAATGGGGCTGCGGGTTTTGTACGACGGCGCGGGGGAGGCCGACTTGCCGTGGCACGGGAGCTGCCCTGGTGCGGTGAGTGTGTGGGGTGCGTGGCGCGCGGGGTGCGTGGGGTGGCTTCGTTTTCGGGTGCGTGGCGTACGTGACGTACGTGGTGCTGCCGTGGTGGGTGCGACCGGGGCGTACGCCCGGTAACACCGGTACCACCACGGAACCGCAGAAGCCCGCCCGTGCCAAGGGTGCGGAGGCGAACTGGCCGGTTACTTACGGCGCTTCGCCACCGCCCCGGCGATCTTCCCCGCGTCCCTGGCCAGTTCCCGGAGCATCCCGCTGATGGGGTTGGTGAAGCCGGTGAAGTACAGGTCGGGGGCCTCGGGGGCGGTGCGCGGGCCGTGCACGCGGGGGCGGCCTCGGCCGTCGAGCACGCCGAGGTGGCCGAGCAGGGGCTCCAGGGCGCGGACGTAGCCAGTGGCGGCGATGACGGTGTCCGGGCCGACGCGGGTGCCGTCCGCGAGGACCACCTTGTCGTCGTCGAAGGACTCGACGGCCGCGACGGGCTCGACCCGCCCCTTGCGGACGGCGTCCACCAGGCCGACGTCCTGCACCGGGATGGCGCCCTCGCGGGCCCGTGTGTACAGGCCGGTGGCCGGACGCGGAAGGCCGTGCGCGGACAGGTCGGGCACGCTCACCTTGGCGACGGCGCGGCCCAGGCGGTCGACCACGGGCACCGGGAGCCTGCGGCACAGGATGCCGGAGCGCTGCGCCGGCCATCCCGCGGTGGAGCGGCGCAGGATGTGCGGCGCCGTGCGCACCGCGAGCCGCACCCGCGCCGCGCCGCCGTCGATCAGGTCGACGGCTATCTCCGCGCCGGTGTTGCCGACGCCGACGACGAGCACGTCCTTGCCCGCGTACGGGGCGGGCTCGCGGTAGGCGCTCGCGTGCAGCAGATCGCCGGTGTACGTGTCGTGGCCCGGCCAGTCCGGCAGGTGCGGGGTGTGGTTGTGGCCGGTGGCGACGACGACCGCGCTGCCGGTCAGCTCGCGGCCGCCGGTGGCGTGCAGCAGCCAGGCCGTGCCGTCGGCGGTGCGCTCCAGGCGGGAGACCTCCACGCCCGTGACGACTTCCAGCTCGTGGTACTCCGCGTACTTCTCCAGGTAGCGGATCACATTGTCGCGCGCGACCCACCTGCCGAAGGAGCGCGGCATCGCGAGACCGGGCAGGCCGGACAGGCGGCGGGTGGTGTGCAGGCGCAGACGGTCGTAGTGGGCGCGCCAGGAGGCGCCCACGCGGTCGGACTTCTCCAGGACGACGGCGCGTACGCCGCGTGCGCGCAGGGCGGCCGCCACGGAGAGTCCGCCGGGGCCGCCGCCGATGACGTACACCGGGTGGTCACCGGCCGGGCGGCCGGGCGCGGGGCGCTGTTCGCGGCCCGCTGGGGGGTTGGTGGAGTCGGCCATGTTCTGGAGAGTAACCACGCCGTCACTTGATGGGTGACGCACAAGTCTGAAACCGGTTGCGATCCGATCACGTGTTCCCGAAGCCCGCCGTGCCCCCGTCTTGCGCCCCGCCGCCCGGTGCGCTGAACTGACGTACCGTCAGAAAGTCTCGCCCCTTGCCCGGAACATGCCTCTGTGAGGCGTATGCGGCGCGAGCGGCCGGGGCCGACGGGCGTTGACGTGGAGGACTGGGGAGGTCACGGCGTGGAAAGGATCTTGCTCGGCATCTCGCTCGGCGACGGGGCGCGGCTCGCCGTGCCCGGTGGCGGGCTCGGACCGGGGCGGTCGGCGTGCGGGCGGCGCGCGGGCGAGAAGGGCTGGTTCGAGCGGGGTGCGGGCGAGGAGGGCTGGTTCGAGCGGAGTGCGGGGGGAGTCGGGGGCGCGGGCGGCGCGGCCGGGCGCGGGTGGGGGGTGCTCCGGTGAGCGGGGCGGAGGCTCCGGGCGTGCGTTTCGACCTCCCCGAACCCGATCCCTTCACCCGGCCCTACTGGGACGCCGCCGCCGAGGGCCACCTGCTCGTCCGCCGCTGCCACGCCCCCGCCTGCGGCCGCGCCCACCACTACCCGCGCGAGTTCTGCCCCCACTGCTGGAGCGAGCACGTCACCTGGGAGCGCGCGAGCGGGCGCGCCACCCTCTACACCTGGTCCGTGGTCCACCGGAACGACCTGCCGCCCTTCGGCACCCGCGTCCCCTACACCGCAGCCGTCGTCGACCTCGCCGAGGGCCCCCGCATGATGACGGAACTCGTCACCCCCACCGACGGCCCCCGCCTCACCCCGCGCCCCGGCCTCCCCCTCCAGGTCACGTTCCGGGAGTGCGCCGAGGGCGTGATGGTGCCGGTGTTCCGGCCTCGGGGGGATGTGTAGCGCCCTGTGTCCCACGGTGCTACGCTCGGCGTCATGAAGACCATCACGCAGCGCGAGTTCCGGAACAACTCCGCCGCCGTCATGGACGCGGTCGAGGCGGGCGAGACGTACCACATCACTCGTAGCGGCATAGAGGTCGCAGAGCTGCGCCCCCTCTCCCGCCGGCGAGAGCTGAGCGCGGAAGAACTCGTCGCCCGTGCCCGCAAGCTGCCGCGTATCGACCACGGGCAGATGCGTCGTGAGGCCGACGAACTCTTCGGCGGCGAGGACCGCATTGGCGACGAGGACCCATGGGGGGCCACTCGTGACTGACCGGCGGCACCCGATCGGAGTCCTCGACACGTGCGTGTATGTCGATCTCGCGGACCTTGACCCCGCGCGCCTGCCCGCCAGGCCGAAGCTCACCGCGGTGACGATGGCGGAGCTTCAGCAGGGTGTCGCCATGGCCAAGGACCCCGGTGAGCGGGCGCGACGCACAGAGAGGCTCGCGGACGCGGTTTCGGCCTTCGACCCGCTGCCGTTCGACGGGGCGGCGGCCACGCGGTACGGGACGCTCGTGGCACTGGTCCTCGCAGCCCGCCGGAATCCGCGCCCGCGCAGACTCGACCTGATGATCGCCGCGATTGCCTCGGTCCAGGGAATCCCGCTCTTCACGCGCAACACCGAGGATTTCAAGGGCCTGGAGGAAGCCGTGACCGTCGTGGCCGTGTGACTCCTCGGGCCCCTCCGGACGCGGCCGTCGTGCCCGCCCGGCCAGCCCGGACTCAGAAGCCCCCGACCCGCTTCACGTACCGATGGCACGGCACATGGATCGGGCCGCTGTCGCTCGCCGCCAGGTACTCGAAGAGGCCCTCGTCGGTCCAGCCGCTGCGTTCGTAGAACCTGCGGGCCCGCGCGTTGCCGTTGACCACAGCCAGCCAGGCGCGGGTGTGGCCCTTCGCCGCCACCCGGCGCTCCGCCTCGGCGAGGAGCGCGCGGGCCACGCCGGTGCCCCGGTGGCGCGCGTCGACGTACACCTGCTCCACCTCGTCGTCCACCACCATCACGAAACCGGCCACTTCGTCGCCGACCGTTGCCACCGCCGTGTCCGCGACCCGCTGCGGCGCCCGCAGCCCGAACGACTGCGCCGTGCGCACCGCCATCAGCGCCGCCGGTACGTTGCCCAGGTGGCCGTCGGCCCAGCCCTCGTGCCAGATCCGGGCGATGGCCGCCACATCGGCCGGTGTCGCGGGGCGCAGGGCCACCACGGGTTCCTCGTGGGTCGTCACGGCCACATCAACTCCCTTGACCAGCCCCCGTTTTCAGCCGCACGGTAGCGCAGCCGCACATGCCGCCTCCGCGCGTCTCCCTGGAAGAATTCCACCTCTTGCGGCGCCAGTACGTACAGCGTCCAGCTCGGCGCGTCGGCGTCCGGTTCCCGCGCGGCCCGCTCCCACGCCGCGTCCGAGGCCCGCGCCAACTCCTCGTACGCCGGAAGGCCTTCGCTCTGCCGCCCCACGAGCGCCGCCGCGAGCGCCCCCGCCGACCTCGCGTGCAGGTCGGCCAGGGCCTCGGCGTGCGGGGCCGTCCGCACCGGGCCACGCACCCTGACCTGGCGTCCTTGCGCCGCCCAGTAGAAGTGCAGTGCCCCGTACGGGTGTGCCGCGAGCTGTCGGCCCTTGACGCTCGTCGCGTGCGACGCGAAGTGCCAGCCCTCGTCGTCGACGTCGTGCAGCATCACCGTCCGCACGTCCGGGTCGCCCGCCGCGTCCACCGTCGCCAGGCCCATCGTGTGCGGCTCCGGCTGCCCCGCCTCCGCGGCCTGCGCGAACCACCGGTGGAACAGGCCCACCGGGGCGGGCGGCGCCTGCTCCGGGTCGAACTCCGGCAGCTCCTCGAACTCCGGCAGGCGGACGTCCCACACCTTCTGGGCGCGCAGCAGCCGCCGGAACTCCGACGCGGGCGTGACGGGGGACGTGGACTCGGGTGCGGCGGCGGGCTCGGGAGTGGCGGGGGACTCGGACGTGGGTGTCGTCATGAGGGGATTGTCGTCCCACCCGCCCCCGTACTGGCCCGTGGCGCCGCCAGGGCGTCCACGTCCCGGCAACGGCGTGGACCGCCTATGTTCATGATCAACTGCACAACTCCCTTCATATGCCTCTGGTCTAACGGGACATACAGAAGCACCACGGCACACAGACACCTCGAAGGGCACTTCCGCATGCGCACCTACAGGACCCTCACTGCCACCGCTTCCCTCGTCCTCGCCCTCGGCGGAGCCGCCCTCGCGGCGCCCGCCGCCCAGGCCGCCCCGACGACCTCGGCCGCGATCGTCCACGACGGCGACGAACTCCTCTACAAGGCCACCCCCGGCCAGAAGAACCAGCTGAAGGTCGACGAGAAGATCGTCAGCCGCGGGGAGTTCGAGCAGTACTTCGAAGTCACCTTCCGCGACCGCGCCGCCATCACCATCAGCGCCGCCGCGGCGGAGTGGGACGAGTGCGCGTACCCCACGCCCAGCGACCGCACCGTCGTCCGCTGCGCGTTCGAAGTCCCCCTGGGCTCCGACGACTCGGACACCTACCAGGTCGACCTCGGCGACCGCGACGACACCGCGACCCTGCCCGCCGACGGCGAGGCATGGGGCCGGATCCACGGCGGCAAGGGCGACGACCGCCTCAAGGGCTCCGCGAACGTCATGCTCCACGGCGACGACGGCAAGGACCACCTCGACGGCGGCGGCGGCCCCAAGGGCTTCGGCTCGTACGGCGGCGCCGGGAACGACACCCTGATCAACTGCGGCCAGGACTGCTTCGGCGGCCCCGGCAACGACTCGCTCACGGGCAACCGCGAGGAGAACAACCTGCACGGCGACGACGGCAACGACGTCCTGCACGGCAAGTCGGGCGCCGACACCCTCTACGGCGGCAAGGGCAACGACAAGCTGTACGGCGAGGCGGGCAACGACTCGCTGTGGGGCAACAGCGGCGACGACGTCCTGTGGGGCGGCACCGGCACCGACAAGCTCTCGGGCGGCGCCGGCCGCGACGAACTCCACCAGGGCTGACCGCACCAGGGCTGACCGCACCAGGGCTGACCGCACCAGGGCCGCACCAGGACCGACGCGTCCCGGGCGTGTGTGGGGGAGCGGGGGCTCCCTCACACACGGCGCCGCGTCACCGCCTCCGCGTCACCGCCTCCGCGACCCGCTGCGTCATCGTCGGCTGTCCGGCCGCGCTCGCCCCGACGGGGTTGTACGCCAGGACGAACCTCCGCCGACCGTCCACCGTCGAGAACGCCGCCGACGCGTAGCCGTACTGCTCGCCCGTCTTGCCCCACAGCTCCACGCCGTTGACCGTGGCCGTCTGCAGGCCCGCGCCGTACCGCGCGGGGGAGCCGTCCACCATCCGTACCTCCTTCGGCGGCAGCGTGTGCATGAGCCGGAACAGGTGCGGCGGGAGCAGGCGGCCCGCGAACAGCGCGGTCAGGAAGCGGTCCAGGTCGTCGCCCGTGGATATCAGCTCGCCCTCGCCCCACGAGTAGGACTGGTCGTACTCCGTGAAGTCCTTGAGGCGCCCGTCGGCCATCTTCAAGTAGCCACGGACGTGCGGGCCGTGGATGCGGGGGTCGTGTCCCGGTGACGCGACCTCCGTCAGGCCCAGGGGGCGGGTGACGCGGCGGTGGATCTCCTCCCCGTGCGAGCGGCCCGTGAGTTCGCGGATCAGCAGGGCCAGGAGGACGTAGTTCGTGCCGCGATACTCCTGCGCGCTGCCCGGACGGAACTTCATCCGGCGCTCACGCGTGACCGTCGCGAGCAGGCGCTCCGGCGTCCAGCGGTCGTGTCGGTGTGCGTCTATCGCCTCCGGCGTGGACAGGTCCGGCACGTCCGGGCCGCTTTCGCTCGGCAGGCCGCTGGTGTGGTCGAGAAGGTGGGTTATCCGTATCGGCGCGTAGGTGTCGGGGAGCAGGCCCGGCAGGTACCGCTGCACCGGTGCGTGTAGTCGCACCCGGTCCTCGGCCGCCAGCTGCAGCACGACCGTCGCCACGAACACCTTTGTGACGCTGCCGATCCGGAAGCGGTCGTGGCGGCCCACCTTCCGGCCCGTCGTGATGTCGGCGACGCCCGAAGTCCCGTACCAGGCAGTGTCCGTGCGGCCCTCGGCCTCCGTGCCGCCCACCCGCAGGTGCGCCGCCGTCGCCGGAGGGTGCGACAGGTCCGCTATCGCCGCCCGCAGCACCGCCGGGTCCAGCGGCGCCAAGTCGTCACCCCCACGGGGGCCACGTGCCTTCGGCCTGGCTGTGAAGGCGTGTGCCGTCCCCGCTGTCGCGGTCGCGGCAAGCACACCACCAGCGACCGTGCCCCGGACGAGGGTTCTGCGGGAGGGGCGGAGCCGGCGCCCCGGCGCGGACGAGGAACACGCAGGAGAGGGAGCATCGGAAGCCGAGGAAGGAGTAGCCATGCCTCAAGGCTCCGCCGATTCGCCCTCTCGGTGATCAGGGACAGCCCTGGCGCAACCCTGAAACACCCCTTAGGGCCGGGGAGTTACGTTGCTCCCGGCCTGTCCCCCCTACCTCCCCAACACCACCGTCCCCGAAGAGCAGAACCACCCACCCGTCCCCGACACCACCGCCACCTCCGGCAGCCGCCCCCCGCCGTACGGTGCGGCCCGCCGCACCTGCCGTGCCTCCCCCGCCTCCCCGCGCAACTGACGTACCGCCTCCACGATCAGGAACAGGCCCCGCATCCCGGGGTGCTGGGCGGAGAGGCCGCCGCCGTCGGTGTTGGTGGGCAGCTCGCCGTCCCGCAGGAGCCGTCCCTTCTCCACGAACGCGCCGCCCTCGCCCTTGGCGCAGAAGCCCAGGTCCTCCAGGGTCACCAGGGTCATGTAGGTGAAGGCGTCGTAGATCTCGGCGATGTCGACGTCCGCCGGGCCGACCCCGGCCCGTTCGAACGCGAGCCGTCCGCTGACCGCCGCCGGGGACACGGTGAAGTCCTCCCACTCGGACATGGTGGTGTGCGAGACGTGTTCGCCGGAGCCGAGCACCCACACCGGCGGTGACGCGCAGTCCGCCACGTACTCCTCGGCGGCGAGCAGCACCGCGCAGCCGCCGTCGGAGCGGAGGCAGCAGTGCAGCTTGGTGAACGGGTCCGCGATCATCGGGCCGGTCAGGACGTCGTCGACGGTGATCGGGTCGCGGTACATCGCCTCGGGGTTCGTCGTCGCGTTCGCCCGCGCCTGCACGGCGACCTGCGCCAACTGCTCCAGCGTGGTCCCGTACTCGTGCATGTGGCGGCGTGCCGCCATCGCGTACTTGGCGACCAGGGTGTGCCCGTAGGGGACCTCGAACTGGAGCGGGCCGCGCGCCCCGAAGGACAGGTTCGCCGTGCGCCGCCGGGCCTTGAGGTCGGCGCGGGCCGTGGAGCCGTACACGAGCAGGACGGCGTTCGCGTGCCCCGCGGCGATCGCGTCGGCCGCGTGCGCCGCCATGACCTCCCAGGTCGCGCCGCCCACGGACGTCGAGTCCACCCAGCGCGGACGCAGGCCCAGGTACTCGGCGACCTCGACGGGCGCCAGCGTCCCGAGGCCCGCCGACGCGATCCCGTCGACGACCTCGCGGCCGAGCCCGGAGTCCGCAAGCGCGCGCCGGGCGGCCTGTGCGTGCAGCGCGTACGCCGTCGCGTCGTCGACCCGTCCGCAGTCCGAGAGGGCCACCCCTACGACGGCGACCTTCCGGCGTCCGGAGCCGCGCCCGCCCGCGAAGCCACGCGCACCTCCCGAACCGCCCCTGCGAACGGCCCTGCGTGAGCCTCCGGAACCACGTGCACCAGCGTCAGCGGCCATGGATCTGACGGTACATCAGATACGGCGCCGGGCGGGAGGGTGCACGGGCCTGGGCAACCGAGCCCCGGAGTCCTAGCATGTCGGCCCGTCAGCTCATGTGACGGTTCGTCAGATCCGGGCTCGCCGGGCCCGGGAGAGGAGCCCGCCGATGGACGCCGCCCTCACCGCGGAACAGGACGAGATCCGCCGCACCCTGCGCGAGATCGTCACCAAACGCTGCGGCCCCGACGACGTCAAGGCCGCCGTCCGCACCCCCGCCGGATACGACACCGGACTGTGGGCCGCCCTCGCCGGACAGCTCGGCCTGCCCGGCCTCGCCCTGCCCGAGCGGCACGGCGGCACCGGCTGCGGCACCCTCGAACTCGCCCTGGCCTGCGAGGAACTGGGCCAGGGCCTCGCCCCCTCACCTCTCGTCGCCACCGCCGGACTCGCCGCGCCCCTGCTGCTCGCCCTCGGCACCCCCCGCCGCCGCGCCGAGCTGCTGCCCCGCGTCGCCACCGGCGAACTCACCGCCGCCCTCGCCGTCCCCGGCGCCGCACTCGCCACCGCCCTCGGCCTCGTCGGCGACAACCACGAGCACCGCGACGACTGGACCGGCGGCGGCCGCGCGGGCGGCGTGCAGGCACGGACGGCCGACGGCACCTGGCGCCTCTACGGACAGGTCGACCAGGTCCTCGACGGGCACAGCGCGGAACTGCTCCTCGTCGCCGCGCACACCGGCGGGTTCGCCCGGTCCCGGGCGCTGCTGTTCCTCGTACGCGGTGACGCCCCCGGACTCGTCCGCGTCCGGCAGACCGCGCTCGACGAGACCCGGCCGCGGGCGCGTCTCGAACTGCGGGACGTGGAAGGTGAGTTGCTGGGGGAAGGGGATGTCACGGAGAACGGGGGCCCGGTCTCCGGCGTGGATGCCGCGCTGGCGGAGGTCGGGGAGCGCGTCGCCGTCCTGCTCGCCGCCGAGGCCGTCGGCGCCGCCGACCGCGCGCTCGCCCGCACCGTCTCCTACGTCAAGGAACGCGAGCAGTTCGGGCGCGCGATCGGCTCCTTCCAGGCGGTGAAGCACCGGCTCGCCGACGTGTACGTACGGGTGCAGGCGGCCCGGTCGGCGGCGTACTACGCGGCGTGGGCGGCGGACGCCCACGAAGGCGCCGGGGACGGGGGCGCCGAGGGCGGGGGCGCCGAGGGCGGGGGTGCTGGGGACGGCGGCAGTGGGGACGGAGGCGGCGGGCAGGCCGAGCGGGCCGGGGGGCTCGCCCTCGCGCAGGGCCTCGAAGCCCTGCGCACCGCCGCCGCCGAGGCCGTCCAGCTGCACGGCGGCATCGGCTTCACCTGGGAGCACGACGCCCACCTGTACCTCAAGCGGGCCTCCGGCGACGAGCTGCTGTTCGGCCCCGTGCACCGGCTGCGGGCGCACGCGGCCGAACGCGCCGGGTTGTTCGCGCGGCAGGGGGCGGACCGGGCGGCGGGGGCGGTGTCCGCGGGGGCGCCGGAGCCGGGCGCGCCCGCCGTTCGGGTGGTCGGGGCGGGCCGGGAGCCGCGGGCCGAGGGGGCGGGTAGCTGATGGCCCCCGGGGTCGGGCTCCGGCTGGTGCGGAAGGTTTCGGCCACGCGTGCGTTCGCCCGCGTGGCCCCTCGTGTCGTGCCCGCCATGGACCGGGGCGTGCACCGGCTCACGCGGGGAAAGGTGCTGCTCAGCGCCCGGATGCTGCCCGGTGTGATCCTGACGGCGCGGGGTGCGCGGAGCGGGCTCGACCGGCGTACTCCGCTCGCGTGCGTGCCGGAGGAGGGCGGGAGCTGGCTGCTCGTCGGGTCGAACTTCGGGCGGCCCGCGCATCCGGCGTGGACCGCGAACCTGCTGGCCGGTCCTGACGTCTCCATCAACTGGCGCGGCACCGACATCCCGGTGCGGGCCCGCCTCTTGGCGGGGGAGGAGCGGGCTGCGGCCTGGCGGACGGCGCTGGCGTTCTGGCCGCCGTACGCGACGTACCAGGCGCGGGTGGAGCGCGAGATCCGGCTGTTCCGGCTGGAACGGCGGTAGCGCACCCGAACGGGTGCGGGCGTCCGGCAGGCACCGTGGCGCCCCGCCGCGAAGGCGTACCGCTCCCCGGCGCCGGAAGGCGTACCGCTGCACGGCGAGCGAAGGCGTACCGCTGCACGAAGCGCGAAGCCGTACCGCTCCACAGCGCAGACGTGCGGAGAGCACAGCGGCGGATCACAGACAGTGATCCGCCGCCGTGGTGACAGGACTCCGGTGCTTGGCGCCTACTTCGTCGGCTTCTTGCCCGTCACGCCCAGGTGCACCAACAGCGCGAGGTTCGGCTTCAGTTCCGCCTGCTTGACGCCCCAGGTCTGGAAGCCGCGCTGGTGCGAGGCGACCGCGGCGAGCATGGCGACCAGCGAACCGGCCATGGCCGCCGGGCTCACGTCCTTGTCGACCTTGCCCTTGGCCTGGAGCTCCTTGACGGTGTCCGTAAGGGAGTTGTTCACCGAATTCAGGATCTTCATCCGGATCTTGTAGAACCGCTTGTCGCCCTCGGCCGCGCCGAGGTCGACCACCCGGAGGATCGCGTCGTTCTTCCGCCAGAAGTCGAGGAACCCGTCGACCAGGTCCTGCGAGGTCTGCAGGGCGGCCTTGCCGACCCAGGAGCGGCCTTCGAGGAGCTGCGTCAACTGCGCGCCCTCGGCGGCCATTTGCTCGGCGATCTCCAGGACGGCGCCCTCGACGTCCGGGAAGTACTGGTAGAACGTCGCCGGTGAAGTGCCCGCCTTCCGGGCGACGTCGATGACTTTGACGTCCCGGTAGGGCGAGGAGCTGAGCATCTCGCTCAGGCAGTCCAGCAGTTTCTGACGTGTCGCCTGACCACGCCGACCGGCCACGCGGCCGTCGACGGTACGTACCTGTCCTGTCATGCCGTCAGCTTACCGAGGGGTGATCGGAGCGCGATTCGACCGAGTGCAAATGGGGTTGAAGGGGTGCCAGAGGGGCGCCAGAGGGGGGTCGGAGCGGGATCCGGGAGCCCCCTCTCGGAACCCTCCGTAGCCCACCTGTCACCCCACCAGAATTGGCCACGTGTTCGAATCAATGTGCTGCGGGCCCGACGGCGTGCGGCTAGCTTGACTGTGACGGAGGCCACAGGAAGGACCTCCGCGGGCGAACCGAGGGAACGGGCTCATGGAATTCGCGGAAGGCGTCCCCTGCTGGGTGGACGCGATGCTCCCCGACGTCGAGGGCGGCAAGCGCTTCTACGGCGAGCTCTTCGGCTGGACCTTCGACGACGGCGCCGGGGCGGAGTACGGGAACTACACCCAGGCGTTCCTCGCCGGTGAGCCCGTCGCCGCGCTCGCCCCCAAGCCGGACGGGCGCATGCCCACGTCCTGGACGGTCTACCTCGCGACGCCGGACGCGGCCGCGCTCGCCGCCCGGATCAAGGATGCGGGCGGGCAGATGATCATGGACCCGATGCCGGTCGGCCCGTTCGGCACGACGGGGCTCGCCGCCGACCCCGAGGGCGCCGTCTTCGGCCTCTGGCAGGCGGGCTCGCACGTGGGCTTCGGCACCCAGCGCGAGCCGGGATCCTTCTGCTGGACCGAGGTGTACGCCCGGTCCAAGGAGGCGGTCGACCCCTTCTACGAGGGCGTCTTCGGCTACGGAGGCCAGGACCTCGACGACGCGGGCGAGGACTTCCGGATCTGGTCGCCCGCGGGGGCGCGGCCCGGGCCCGAGACCGCGATCGGCGGCCGGGCGCTGATGGGCGGTGCCTTCCCGGCCGAGATGCCCCCGCACTTCCTGAACTACTTCGTCGTCGCCGACTGCGACGCGGCCGCCGCCACCGCCCGCAGGATCGGGGGCCGCGTGCGCGACGAGCCGCAGGACACGCCGTACGGCCGCATCTGCACCCTGGTGGACAACCAAGGCGCGGCTTTCGCCGTCCTCCAGGAGCCGGAACAGGTGTGAACCCGATGTGAACCAGGAGCGGTGCGGGAGAGTACGAGAGGGGTATCGGAGGGCATCGCCCCATTTGATGTACCCGTACGTCACTTTTGTCCCGAAACAGCCCGATCTTGCCCCGGGTTCGCAACCGTGGCCCGAGCCAGGAAGAATCAGGGTGCGTGCCGCCGTAGCGGCTCGGTGGTGAGACGCTGCACGGGGCTGCTCTAAGCGGCGGCCGCGCGTACGGGGAGGTGGCAGGCAAGTGGTGGACCAGCTGACGCAGCACGATCCGCGGCGGATCGGCCCGTTCGAGGTCCTTGGACGGCTCGGCGCCGGTGGCATGGGGCTCGTCTATCTCGCGCGCTCGGCCTCCGGGCGGCGCGTGGCGATCAAGACGGTCAGAACCGAGCTCGCCGAGGACCAGCTGTTCCGAGTCCGCTTCACGCGCGAGGTCGAGGCGGCCCGGGCCGTGTCCGGCTTCTACACGGCCGCCGTGGTCGACGCCGACCCGCGCGCCGCCGTGCCCTGGCTCGCCACGGCGTACGTGCCCGCGCCCTCGCTCGAGGAAATAGTGAACGAGCACGGGCCGCTGCCCACCCAGGCCGTGCGCTGGCTGGCCGCGGGCGTCGCCGAGGCCCTGGAGTCCATCCACGGCGCCGGGCTCGTCCACCGCGACCTGAAGCCGTCCAACGTGCTCGTCGTCGAGGACGGCCCCCGCGTCATCGACTTCGGCATCGCGTCGGGCGTCTCCAACACCCGCCTGACCATGACCAACGTCGCCGTCGGCACCCCCGCCTACATGTCGCCCGAGCAGGCCAAGGACTCCCGCAGCGTCACCGGCGCCAGCGACGTCTTCTCCCTCGGCTCCACCCTCGTCTTCGCCGCCACCGGACACGCCCCCTTCCACGGCGCCAACCCCGTCGAGACCGTCTTCATGCTCCTGCGCGAGGGCCCCGACCTGGAGGGCCTGCCCGACGAGCTGCGGCCCCTCATCGAGTCCTGCATGCAGATGGAGGCCACGCGAAGGCCCACGCCCGGCGACCTCCAGGCCCAGCTCGCCCCGCACCTCTTCGCCTCCGAGGGCAACGGCGACGACAGCGGCACCGCGTCCGCGTGGCTGCCCGAGCGGGCCGTCGCGCTCATCGAGGCACGCCGGGGCGGACGCCCGCCCGCGCGCGCCGCCGCCACCAGCGGCTCCGGGGGCCGCGGCTCGCGCGGCAGCGCCGCCGCCGGTGCCTCGGCCGCACCCGTGTCCGCGGTGCCGCCGCCGCCCCGCCAGGCCCCCGCCGTCCCCTCGCACGCCCCCGGCCTGCCCTCCCAGGTGCCCGCGCCTTCAGGGGCGTCCCAGCCGTTCCACGCGCCCCCGGGCGCCTCCCAGCCCTTCCACGCGCCCGGCCACGGCGCGCCCGACGCCGGGCCCGTGCAGCTCGCCGGGGCCCAGGTGCCGATCGGGCCCGGGCCGCGCGTCGCCGAGGCCCGGGGCGCGGCGGCGCCCGCCGACTCCGGGCTCGCCGGGTCGTGGTCGCGGTCGGCGCAGGCGCCCGGGGCGGTGCGGCCCGGGGCCAACGGGGTCGACGCGGGCGTCACCGGTGGCGCGGGCGGGGGCGCGGGTGCCGCGGCCCCGGGCTCCGGCGCCCCGCCCTCCTGGCGGCCCTGGCGGTTCCGCATGTCCAACGACGTCTGGGGGACGCCCGCCGTCGCCGGGAACCTCGTGTACGTCACGTCCTTCGAGGTCCACGCCCTCGACGTGAGCACCGGACGGCGCAGCTTCAAGACCCGCGACGTCGCCTGGTCCATGGCCGTCGCCGACGGCCGCATCCACGCCTCCGACGGCCCCACCCTCTACGCCCTCGACGGCACCGACGGCTCCGACCTGTGGCGGATCCAGACCGACGCCTGGGTGTACGCCCTGCAGGCCGACCGGGGCACCGTCGTCACCGCGACCCGCGGCGGCGGCGTGCAGGGCTGGGAGGCCGCGAACGGCGAGAAGCTCTGGGAGATCACGAACGCCCAGACCGAGTTCGAGACGCCCGAGGCCGCGCCCGTCATCGTCGACGGCACCGTGTACGTCTGGAAGGACGCCCGCCTTCGCGCCGTCGAGGCCCGCACCGGCATCGAGCGCTGGTCCTACCCCGTCGGCGACGCCGCGTCCTGCGGCGGCGTGCCGGTCCGCGTCACCCAGGCGCCCGACGGATACGTGTACATCGCCGCGGGCACCCGCGTCCTCGCCGTCGACGTGGCCGCCGGGCACGTGCGCTGGCACTTCGAGGCGCCCGCCGCGTTCCTCTGTCCGCCCGCCTTCGCCCCCGGCCCCGCCGTCACCGGCGGCGGCGTCTACCTCGCCGACTACCTGGGCACCGTGTACGCCCTCGACGCCACCGACGGCCGCGACCGCTGGCGCATCGCCACCGAGGCCCGCTCTTCCGTCGACCCCGTCCTCGTCGCCGACGGCCACGTCCACGTGGGCAGCGGCAAGGGGCTCTACACCCTCGACGCCGTCACCGGCACCCCCAAGTGGCGCTTCCAGGCCGGCGGCGAGGTCGTCGGCTCCCCGGTGGTCGCCGACCGCCGCATCCACTTCGGCGCCACCGACCACCTCCTCTACACCCTCAAGGCCGACGACGGCCGCCTCCGCTGGAAGCTCGCCACCGGCGGCGAGATCACCGGCGCCCCGGTGGTCAGGGACGGCGTGGTGTACGCGTGCAGCAAGGACCGCTGTGTGTACGCCCTCGACGCGGAGCGGGGGACGGCCACGTCCCGCTGAGCCCCGGCGCGGGGCGCCCTACCGGACCCGGAAGCTGTCGCCCCGCCCGCGCCCCGCGAACAGCTCCGCCTGCCGGGCGGCGTCCGCGTTGCCGAGCGCGATGAGATGCGGCGCGTGGGCCATGGCCTGGGTGCGGGCGGCCTCCTTGGCGGACCAGACGGCGCGCACCGTGCCCTGCACGGCCTCCGTGGGGAAGGACGCGACGGTGACGGCGGCCCGCACCGCCGCGGCCACCACGTCGCCGCCCGCCACCACCTCCGACACCAGGCCGATCTCGTACGCCCGCCGCGCGGACACCCGCTCCGCGGTCCCCATCAGGGACATCCGCGCCACCTCCCCGAACGGCATCCGCTGCGCCATGGCGATGGCCTCGTACGCGCTGACCATCCCGTACGTCGTGTGCGGGTCGAAAAACGTGGCGTGCTCCGCCGCGATCACGAACTCGCACTCGCCGATGAGGTAGAAGGCGCCGCCGCACGCCATGCCGTTGACGGCGGCGATCACCGGCTTCCACAGGTCGTTGGCCTTCGGCCCGACGGCGAGGAGGGGGTCCTCGATCGAGTACGGGGACGACGGCTGCGGGACCTCGGCCGCGCGGTCGATACCCGTACAGAAGGCCCGCTCACCGGCGCCCGTGAGGACGACGGCCCGGACCGTGTCGTCGCCCCGGAACGTCTTCCACAGCCAGGCCAGTTCGGCCGCCGTCTCCGGGGTCAGCGCGTTGTGCCGCCGCGGGCGGTCCAGGGTCACCACGGCGACCCCGGTCCTCGCGTCCCGCTCCACGCGCAGCCCGGTCGTCTCCGGTTCCGTCATGACCGCTCAAGGACCCACTGCGGCAGCACGACGCCGCCGCGCTCGGCGAAGACCACTTGCACGCGCGCGCCGATCCGCAGCCGTTCCCGCGGCACGGAGTTCGGGGGCGCGCCCGCCCTGGCGACGAGGTTGCCCACCAGGCGGATCCGGGGGGCGTCGGCGAGTTCCACGAGGATCGTGTTGTACGGGGAGAGGGCGGCGTAGGCCGGGAGGAGCGGGGGGTGCGGGATCACGTACGACCAGATCCTTCCCTTGCCGCTCATGCGGCGCCAGGTGGTGTCGAAGGACTGGCAGTGGGGGCAGCAGGGGCGGGGCGGGAAGCGTAGCTCGCCGCAGGTGTCTTCCGCGCAGGCCTGTACGCGGAGTTCGCCTCGGGCGGCGTAGGTCCAGAAGGGGGCGCCGTCGTCGTCGAGGACGGGGGTGAGGAGGGCCGGCGGGGGCGCCTTCTCGTCTGCCATGTCTGGGTCCCTTCGCGGGTGCGGGATTGGTTGTGGTTGCTCGCGCAGTTCCCCGCGCCCCTTACGGGGCCCGGCATCCCCGGCGCTTGCGGGTGCCCCCGACCCTCACGGGCGCAGGCCGCATCCCCCTCACGGGGCCCGGAGCAGCAGCGCCGATGTCGGGACTCCCTCGCCCGCCGTCACCAGGCACGTCCTCGCATCCGGGACCTGGGCCGTCGACGTGCCGCGGAGTTGCTTCACGCCCTCGTTGATGAGGTTGAAGCCGTGGACGTAGGCCTCGCTGAGGCCGCCGCCGCCCGTGTTGAGGGGGAGGCGGCCGCCGATCTCCAGGGCGCCGCCCTCGGTGAACGCGCCGCCCTCGCCCCGGCCGCAGAAGCCGTAGCCCTCCAGGGAGAGCGGGATGAGGGGCGTGAAGGCGTCGTAGATCTGGGCCACGTCGACGTCGTGGGGGCCGAAGTCGGCCTGTTTCCAGAGCTGTCGGGCGGCCGTCCAGGCGGGTCCCGACAGCGGGTCGTCGTTCCAGTAGTTGACCATGCCGTGGTGCTGGGCGGGCAGGCCCTGGGCGGCGGAGTGGACGTAGACGGGCTTCCGGCGGCAGTCGCGGGCCCGCTCGGCGGAGACGACGACGCACGCCAACGCCCCGTCCGTCTCCAGGCAGTTGTCGAAGAGGCACAGGGGTTCGCTGATCCAGCGCGAGGTCATATACATGTCCCGGGTCAGCGGGCGTTCGTACATCATCGCGGCCGGGTTCTGGTTGGCGCGGTTGCGGCAGGCGAGGGCGACGTTGAAGAGGTGGTCGCGGGTCGCGCCGTACTCGTGCAGATAGCGGCGCGTCAGCATCGCGATCTCGTCGGCGGGGCGAAGGAGGCCGAAGGGGCGCGTCCACTGGGCGGGGGTGGGGAGTTGGGCGGTGGTGTTCCGCCACGGCCGGGGCCCGCTGCCGCGTTTGCGCGAGCGCCAGGCGACGCCGACGTTCGCCTGCCCGGTGGCGACGGCGGACGCCAGATGCGCGACGGTCGCGCAGGAACCGCCGCCCCCGTACCCGACCTTGCTGAAGAACGTGACGTCCCCCGCGCCGATCGCCTTGGCGACCTCGACCTCGTCGGTCTCCTCCATCGTGTACGAGGCGAACGCGTCGACCTCGGACGGCGCTATCCCCGCGTCGTCGAGCGCGGCGAGGACGGCCCGGCAGGCCAACGTCTTCTCGCTCTCGGGGAGTTGTCTGGCGAAGGGGGTCTGTCCGATACCGGCTATCGCTGTGGCGTCCTTGAGTGAGGCCATGGCTTGCACACCTCCGCGCGCGTCGTGGCGAGCCCTCGCTGCTGACAGCGCGTCAGGCTACCGCTAATCTGACGGATAGTCAGCTAGTGGGTGACGGCGGGAGGGGCGGCCATGCGCGGCGACCTGGAGTGGGGCAGCGTGCCGGGCCTGGTCCGGGCGGCGGCGAGGCGGTACGCGGACCGGGAGGCGGTCGTCGACGGCCGCACCCGGGTGACGTACCGCGAACTCGGCGAACGGATCGAACGGGCCACCGCCGCCTGCATGGCCGAGGGCGTCGAACCCGGCGACCGCGTCGCCGTCTGGGCCCCCAACACCCTCGACTGGATCGTCTCCGCCCTCGGCGCCGTCGGCGCGGGCGCCGTCCTCGTCCCCCTCAACACCCGCTTCAAGGGCACCGAGGCCGCGTACGTCCTCGCCCGCTCCCGGGCCAAGCTGCTCTTCGTCACCGGTACGTTCCTCGGGACCTCGTACGTGGCGTCGCTGCGGCGGGCGGCCGGGGAGCCGCCGGAGTTCGGGGCGGTGGCCGGGGCGGCGGGCGGTGGCGCGAGCCCCGGACCGCTGCCCGGACTTCCCCACCTGGAACAGGTCGTCGTCCTCGCCGACGACGCCCCCGAGGACTTCCGCACCTGGAAGGACTTCCTCGCGAGCGGCGACCGGGTCACCGCCGAGGCCGTCCGCACCCGGGCCGCCACCGTGACCGGCGACCACCCCTCCGACATCGTCTTCACCTCGGGCACCACGGGACGCCCCAAGGGCGCCGTCATCACCCACGCCCAGACCCTGCGCTGCTACGAGATCTGGAGCGACCTCGCCGGGCTCCGCGAAGGCGACCGCTATCTGATCGTGAACCCGTTCTTCCACACCTTCGGCTACAAGGCCGGGATCATCGCCTGCCTGATGCGCGGCGCCACGATGGTCCCCCAGCCGGTCTTCAACGTCGACACCGTCCTCGCCAACATCGCCGCCGAGCGCATCTCCGTCCTCCCCGGACCGCCCACCCTCCACCAGTCCCTCCTCGACCACCCGGCCCGGGACGCCCACGACCTCACCGCCCTGCGCCTCGTCGTGACCGGCGCCGCGGTGGTCCCCCTGCGCCTCGTCGAACGCCTCCGCGCGGAGCTGCACATCGCCACCGTCCTGACGGCGTACGGCCTCTCCGAGGCCAGCGGCATCGTCACCATGTGCCGCAGGGGCGACCCGGCCGAGGTCATCGCGTCGACGTCGGGCCGGGCGATCCCCGGCACGGAGGTGAAGGTGGTGTCGCCCGCGGGGGAACCCCTGGCCCCCGGCACCCCCGGCGAGATCCTCGTCCACGGCCACAACGTCATGAGCGGCTACTTCGAGGACCCCGCCGAGACCCACAAGGTCCGCACCCCCGACGGCTGGCTGCGCACCGGCGACGTCGGCGTCCTGGACGCGGCCGGCAACCTGCGCGTCACCGACCGGATCAAGGACATGTTCATCGTCGGCGGCTTCAACGCCTACCCCGCCGAGATCGAACAGCTCCTCGGCACCCACCCCGAAGTGGCCGACACCGCCGTCATCGGCATCCCCGACGCACGCCTCGGCGAGGTCGGCAAGGCGTACGTGGTGCGTCGACCGGGCTCGACCCTCACCGCGGACGACGTGATCGCCTGGTCACGGCGCGAAATGGCCAACTACAAGGTCCCGCGCGAGGTGGAGTTCGTGACGGAGCTGCCGCGGAACGCGAGCGGGAAGGTGGTGAAGGGGGAGCTGCGCAGGCTGCCCTGAGGGGGCGGGCCGTCCGGCCGGGGCGTCCTCAGCGTGAGCCGGTTCGCGCTCCCTGGCGGTGTCGTCACGCCGTCGCGGCGCGCTCTCCCGCGCTGCGCTCCACGCAGAACTCGTTGCCCTCGATGTCGGCGAGGGTCACCCAGCCGCGGCCGTCGGGCTGGCGGTGGTCGGCCACGAGGGTCGCGCCGAGTGCGATGACCCGCTCGACCTCCTCGTCCCGGGTGCGGTCCTGCGGCTGCAGGTCGAAGTGCACGCGGTTCTTCACGGTCTTCTTGTCCGGGACGGTGACGAAAAGGAGCGTCGGTCCGCCGGGCGTGGTCACCAGCGCCTCCGGGTCCCCCGGAAAGTCGTCCTCGGAGATCGAGCCCTCCAGGACCTCGGCCCAGAAGGACGCGAGCCCGTGGGCGTCGGAGCAGTCGAATGTGATGTGGCGCACGAGAGTTGTCATGGGCGCACTATCAGGCAGGGGGGTGGGCAGGGTCCACCGAATTCCGCGACGCGCCTGGCCGGTTCCCGCCCGTGCGGCAGGCCGGGGCCGAGCGGCGGCTCGGCCCCGGGATGATCAGTGCTGCGTCAGGGCATGCCCGTTGACGGGCGGTGCCGGTGCGTGGTGATCACCCAGCGGGCTGACCGTCACGTCGCCGTCCCTGGGAGGGGCGGGAGCGTGGTGGTCAGCGAGTGCCGGAGCGGTCGCTGCTGCTGAAGCCGAGGCCATGACGGCCAGGGTGACAAGGATTCTGCGCGTACGAGTCATTCCAACTCCTTGGAGGGGGCCGACTTTCAACAATCGACTCTAGTCGTACAAACAGCAGTATGTTCGAACAAATACTGCTAAATCTTGGCAAGTTGCAGCCGTAGTCGACTGTCGTGGAAATACTTCGGCCGCGGCGGCTCCCCCTCCGCGCCGCCGCGGCCGAACCCCCGTCAGGATGTAAGCATCAGTTTCCGCCCGAGGGCGGGGCGGGGCTGTGGTGGTCGCCCTTGGTCGTGATGCCGCCGTCCTTCGGCGGCGCGGGGCTGTGGTGGTCCCCCTGCGTCGTGACATCACCGTCGACCGGCGGCGGGGCCGGGCTGTGGTGGTCCCCCTTCGACGCGACCTTGGGCTTCACTATCTTCTTTTCGGTGTTGCTCATGGCAGTCTCCCCAGTTGTGACAACGAGCCGTCGGGGAAAACGCCCGCTCGGCAACTCCCCCGAGGACCGCCGAACGGGCGTTCCGGGGCCGCCAACGATATCGACGGTCCCCCGGCGACCCGTCTGCCCCCCGACGCGACGGATCGACTGCAATAAGCATGCCTCGTTGGCATAAACAATCGATGAACGCCCCCGAAGAGCCGCTTGAGCAGCTGTTCAGGCCGCCGACAGGGGCGGAGCGAGCAGGCGGCGCACCTCGTCGGCGTCGCTGGTTCCGCACTGCTCGTGCAGGTTCAGCGCGTCCCGCCAGCAGGCCCGCGCGCGGTCGGACTGGCCGAGGCGGTCGAGGGCTCGTCCCAGCGTCGTCAGGACCTGGGCCCGAATGCGGTCACCGCCGATGAAGCCGATGGCGAGGGTCTGCTCCGCGTGCTGAGCGGCCAGCGTCGGCCGGTCGGCCGCCAAGTGGGCCTGAGCGATGCGGAAGTGCGCCGTGCCCTCCCACAGCCGCTGCCGGTTCACCTGGAACCTGTGCAGCGACCCGTCGAGCTGCTCCAGCGCCTCGCTGTGGCGGCCCGCCTGCGTGTAGGCCATGCCCAGGCCGTACTCGGCGTTGGGCAGGCGCAGGGCGTGGCCGATGCTCTTGTAGATGTCGACGCCCTGCTGGGCCAGCTCGATGGCACGCGCGGTGTTGCCCATGAACAAGTGCATGCGGGACAGGTTGCACATGGCGCTCGCCTGCCCGGGGCGGTTCCCGTCCGCCTGGGACCCTTCCATGGCCTTGAGGAGGAACTCCTCCGCCGCCGCGTAGCGCCCCTGGTTGACGGCGATGATGCCGCGGTCGTTCATGGCCCAGTAGACGGGCACGGGATCGCCCGCGGTCTGCGCGAGCGCCGTGGCGATCCGGGCCTCTTCGTCGGCTTCGTTGTACCGGCCCGCGGTGAGGTGGACGTTGGTGAGCGTGGTCCGCGCGCGGGCCTCCGCGCGTGTGTCGGCGGCCTGCTGCGCGGCCGCCCGTGCCGCGATGGCCGCCGCCTCGTACTGCTTGGAGTTCGCGCCGGACTCGCCGAGGTCCTGCGCAGCCCACAGCAGGTCGATCGCCTGGCGCAGGGTCGGACCGGACGCGGCCTGCTGCACGCAGGCCAGCAGGCAGTTCGCCTCGGTGTAGAGCCAGTTCAGCGCGTCGTCCCGGTCGTCGAACGCCAGGCCCGCGTAGCGGGTGGGCTCCAAGTGGTTCACCAGCCGGTCGCCGGGGCGCCCGATGGAGAACACCTCGGCCGCCGTGGCCAGGTAGAAGTCGAGGAGACGCGAGAGCGCCGCGTCCCGTTCGCTCGGCGGGAGTTCGTCGCGCTTGGCGCAGGCGCGGGCGTAGAGCCGGACGAGGTCGTGGTAGCGGTAACGCCCGGGGGCCGCCGACTCCAGGAGGGAGGTGTCGACCAGGGACTCCAGGAGGTCCTCGGTGTCCTCCACGGGGAGGTCCAGGACCGCGGCGGCGGCCGAGAGGGAGATGTCGGGGCCGTCGGCGAGGCCCAGGAGGCGGAAGGCGCGGGACTGGGCCGGCTCCAGCTGGCCGTAGCCGAGTTCGAAGGTCGCGGCCACGGCCAGGTCCCCCACCTGGAGCTCGTCGAGGCGGCGGCGCTCGTCGGCCAGCTTGGCGGCGAGCGTCGACACGGTCCAGGTGCGGCGCGCGGAGAGGCGGGACGCGGCGATGCGGATCGCGAGGGGCAGGAAGCCGCACGCGGCGACCACGTCGAGGGCCGCCTCGCGCTCGGACGCCACCCGCTCCTCGCCCACGATCTTCGTGAACAGCTGCAGGGCCTCGTCGGGGGACATGACGTCCAGGTCGACGAGGTGGGCCCCGGCCAGGTCCACCATCCGGGTGCGGGACGTGACGAGCGCGGCGCAGCCCTCCGTGCCGGGCAGGAGGGGACGGACCTGGGCGGCGTCGCGCGCGTTGTCGAGCAGGACGAGGACGCGGCGGCCGTCGAGGACGGAGCGGAACAGCGCCGCCCGCTCCGCCAGGGAGTCCGGGATCGCCGAGTCCGGCGTGCCGAGGGCGCGCAGGAAGGCGCCGAGCACCGTCTCGGGCTCGGCGACGCGGGGCCCCGCGCCCTGGAGGTCGACGTAGAGCTGCCCGTCCGGGAAGCGGGCGCGGGCGGCGTGCGCGACATGCACCGCCAGCGTCGTCTTGCCCACACCCCCGATCCCCGCCAGCGCCGACACGGCCATCACGCGGCCCTCGGCCGTGGACAGGATGTCGCTGAGTTCCTTGACGAAGGAGACGCGGCCGGTGAAGTCCTGGACGGTGGCGGGCAGCTGGGCCGGGCGGACGACGCCCGCCGAGGGCTCCGTCGCGGGGGCGGAGGGCTCGGCGAGGGCCGGGTCGGCCTGGAGGATGCGCTGCTGGAGTTCCTGGAGGCCGGGGCGCGGGTCGACGCCGAGCTCGTCGGCGAGCAGGCGGCGGGTGTCGGCGTAGACGGCGAGGGCCTCGGCCTGGCGTCCCGAGCGGTAGAGGGCGAGCATCAGGAGTTCGCGCAGGCGCTCCCGCAGGGGGTGCGCGGCGGTGAGGGCGGTCAGCTCGGAGACGGACTCGGCGTGCCGCCCCTGCTCCAGGTCCATGTCGAGGCGGGCCTCGAGGAGCTGGAGGCGCCATTCCTCCAGGCGGGTGCGCTGGGCGTCCGCGTAGGGCCCGGGGACGTTGGCGAGGGGCTCGCCGTCCCACAGGGACAGGGCCTCCTTGACCAGGGAGCGGGCCTGGTGCAGGTCACCGAGCCCGCGCGCCCGCTCGGCCGCCGACCACAGCTGTTCCGCCTCGGCGAGGTCGAGCACGCCGTCGGCGGCCCGTACGGCATAGCCGCCGGACTCGCTGACGAGGGCGCCGGTGGGGAGCACCTTGCGCAGCCGGGACGCGTACGTACGGATCGCGGCGAGCGCCTGCGACGGCGGGTCCTCGCCCCAGATGGCGTCGATGAGTTCGGAGGCGGTGGCGGTGCGGCCGTCGCGGAGCAGCAGGGCGGCGAGCAGGGCGCGCTGCTGGGGGGAGCCGGTGGGCAGGGGCTCCCCGCCGAGCCAGGCGCGCACGGGCCCGAGCACACTGAAGCGGGCGGCGGGCTGCGCGTCGGCCGCGCCGGGCCCGTCCGTGGCGGACCGGTCCGGGGCGTGCGGGTTCGCGGCCGCAGGTCCGTCCGGCTCGTTCGGCGCCTGCGGGCTCGCGGGCCCGTCCGGCCCGTGCGCGCCCGAAGGCGCGCTCCGCGCCTCCTCGTTCACTTCTCGCGACGCCCGCGCCGTTGTGCCAGGGTCGCTTTCCGCCGCCGAACGCCGCTGCTCCGGCACTCGCGGTAGTCCGTCCATCGCTCCCCCTGCTGCCCTGCCGTACGCAGTTGCTGAAGTTTTCTCAAATACGCCCAACTGTGCCCGGCTGTGCCTGGTTTGTGCCCGCCTCGGACCTGCCCTGCCCGTGCGGCTTACTGCGGTGCACAGTTTGCCTTGTCCGGAGCGGATGCGTCAGCCGTGGGAGACGGCTCTCACAGGGTTCCCGCACCAGTGACCGAATCCGGACAACTGACGGATCGTCAGATGCGCGCTACCGTGAGCCCTATGGAGACCATGGAGAGCACTCAGGAGGCCGCCCCCGCCGAGCCGCCGTTCCCGAGGATCATCTCGGTGGACGACCACACGGTGGAGCCGCCGCACGTCTGGCGGGACCGCCTCCCGGCGAAGTACCAGGACCGAGGCCCGCGCATCGTCCGTGCCCCACTCAAGGAAATGACCTTTTTGGGCGGTAAGTTCGCCCCTGTGATGGGGGAGAAAGGGGACGATGGCCCCATAGGGGACTGGTGGGTGTACGAGGAACTGCACCGCCCGCTGACCCGGCTCGACACGGCCGTCGGCTACGACCGCGACGAGATCAAGCTGGAAGTGATCACGTACGAGCAGATGCGGCGCGGCTCGTTCAGTGTCCCGGACCGGCTCGCCGACATGGACGTCAACCACGTCCAGTCCGCCCTGTGCTTCCCCACCTTCCCGCGCTTCTGCGGCCAGACGTTCACCGAGGCGCCGGACCGTGACCTGGGGCTTCTCTCCGTACGGGCGTACAACGACTGGATGGTGGACGAGTGGTGCGGCCCCGCCGCGCAAGGTCGGCTGATACCGCTCACTCTCATACCCCTCTGGGACGCCGAGTTGGCGGCCGCCGAGGTGCGGCGCAACGCGGCGCGCGGGGTGCGGGCCGTCGCCTTCTCGGAAATTCCGCCACATCTCGGACTTCCGTCGATCCACACGGACTACTGGGACCCGTTCCTCGCCGCCTGTGATGAGACAGGCACGGTGGTGGCGATGCACATCGGGTCCTCCAGCAAGATGCCGTCGACCTCCGCCGATGCACCACCCGCCGTCGGCTCCACGATCACGTTCGCGAACTGCTGCTTCTCGATGGTCGACTGGCTGATGAGCGGCAAGTTCGAGCGCTTCCCCAACGTCCGCGTGATGTACGCGGAGGGGCAGATCGGTTGGATCCCCTACATCCTGGAGCGCGCCGACGTCGTCTGGGAGGAGAACCGGGGCTGGGGCGGCGTCGCCGACAAGGTGCACCGGCCGCCGTCCGAGCTCTTCGCCGACCACGTCTTCGGCTGCTTCTTCGACGACGCCTTCGGTCTGCGCAACCTCGACGCGATCGGCGTCGGCAACGTCCTGTACGAGACCGACTACCCGCACTCCGACTCCACCTGGCCCACATCGCGCCAGGTCGGCGAGGAACAGATGGGGCACCTGGCCCCGGACGTGGTGGAGCGCATCGTCCGCGGCAACGCCATCGACCTGCTCGGTCTGACGAAGGACGGCCTGTGGCCGGGACCGGGGGCCTGAGCGCCATGGCGGAGCACTTCCCGGCGGGGCGGCTCGCGTACGGGATGCAGCTCCCGGTGCAGGCCCAGAGCGCGGTGTTCGCCGAGGCGTGGGAGGCCGACGCGAGCCCCGGCGACCTGGTCGAGATCGCCCGCACGGCCGACCGGGCGGGCTTCGCGTACCTCGCCGCTTGCGACCACGTGGCGATCCCGCGACGGCTCGCGGACGCGATGGGCACCACCTGGTACGACCCCGTGGCCACCCTCTCCTTCCTGGCCGGGGTCACCGAGCGCGTCCGCCTGCTGAGCCATGTCGCGATCGTCGGCCTGCGCCACCCGCTCCTCGGAGCCAAGAGCTACGCCACGCTCGACCACCTCAGCGGCGGCCGGCTGATCCTCGGCGTCGGCGCCGGGCACGTGGCGGAGGAGTTCGACGTGCTCGGCGCCGACTTCGCGGGGCGCGGGCCGCTGCTCGACGAGACCGTGGACGCGCTGCGGGCCGCGCTCGGGCCCGAGGAGTTCCCCGAGCACCACGGCGAGCGCTTCGCCTTCGAGGGCCTCGGGCAGCGGCCCCGGCCCGCCCAGGAGCGGGTGCCGATCTGGGTCGGCGGCTCCTCGCCCGCCGCCGTCCGGCGGGCCGCCACGCGCGGTGACGGCTGGCTGCCGCAGGGCGACCCGCGCGACCGCCTTCCCGGGCAGATCGCGAAGCTGCGGCGGCTGCGGGCCGAGGCGGGGATCGAGGCACCCGTCACCGTCGGGGCCATCACCGAGCCGCTGTACGTGGGCGAGCCCTCCTGGCCGGTGGGGCGGCGCACGCTCAGCGGGAAGCCCGACGCCCTCGCGGAGTCGCTGCGCGCGTACGGGGAGATGGGCGTGCACCAGATCCAGGTGCGGTTCCGCAGCCGCGGCCGCGCCGAACTCACCGACCAGATGGCGGCGTTCGGCGCCGACGTCGCGCCGCACCTCGACCCACCACTCACCTAGGAGACCGGCATGGGCAAGCTGGACGGGCGCGTCGTCATCGTCACCGGTGGGGCGCGCGGTCAGGGCGAGCAGGAGGCGCGGCTCTTCGTCGCCGAGGGCGCGCGGGTGGTCGTCGGGGACGTCCTCGACGAGCAGGGCGAGACGCTGGCGAAGGAACTGGGGCACGACAACGCCCGGTACGTCCACCTCGACGTCGGCGAGGAGGAGGACTGGGCGGCGGCCGTCAGCGCCACCAAGGACGCCTTCGGCGCGGTCGACGGGCTGGTCAACAACGCGGGCATCCTGCGCTTCAACGAGCTGGTGAAGACCCCGCTGGAGGAGTTCGAGCGGATCGTCCGGGTCAACCAGACCGGGGTCTTCCTCGGCATCAGGGCGACCGCGCCCGAGATCGCGGCGGCGGGCGGCGGCTCGATCGTGAACACCGCCTCGTACGCGGGCATGACGGGCATGGCCTACATCGGGGCGTACAGCGCGACCAAGCACGCCATCATCGGCCTCACCCGGGTCGCCGCCCTCGAACTGGCCAAGCGGCACATCCGCGTCAACGCGATCTGCCCGGGCGCCATCGACACCGCCATGAGCAATCCGGCGCAGCTCGACCCGGAGGCGGACGTGGCGAAGGCCTCGCGCGGTCTGGACGCGCTGTACCGCAAGCTCGTGCCGCTCGGCCGGGTGGGCAGGGCGGAGGAGGTGGCGCGGCTCGCGCTGTTCCTCACCGCCGCCGAGGACTCGGCGTACATCACCGGCCAGCCGTTCGTGATCGACGGCGGCTGGCTCGCCGGGGTCAGCGTCATCTGACGGTAAGTCAGCCGGGGGCGGGTGCGGGTCTTGACGCTCCCAGGGTGCGGTGGAACAGTCGGACCAGCGAATCTGACGGTACGTCAGAAACTGACGAGGACGGTGAACCGCCTTGGAATTCGGGCTCTTTGTACAGGGATACGTGGGCAAGCGGGCCGAGACCGACCCGCTCGCCGAGCACAAGGCGCTGATGGAGGAGACCGAGTACGTCATCGAGGCGGACAAGTCGGGCTTCAAGTACGCCTGGGCGTCCGAGCACCACTTCCTGGAGGAGTACTCGCACCTCTCCGCCAACGACGTCTTCCTCGGCTACCTCGCGCACGCGACGGAACGGATCCACCTGGGGTCGGGGATCTTCAACCCCCTGGCCCAGGTCAACCACCCGGTCAAGGTCGCCGAGAAGGTCGCGATGCTCGACCACCTGTCGGAGGGGCGCTTCGAGTTCGGCAGCGGGCGCGGCGCCGGGTCGCACGAGATCCTCGGCTTCCTGCCGGGCATCACCGACATGAACCACACCAAGGAGATCTGGGAGGAGACCATCGCGGAGTTCCCCAAGATGTGGCTCCAGGAGGAGTACGAGGGGTTCCAGGGCAAGCACTGGCAGCTGCCGCCGCGCAAGGTCTTCCCCAAGCCGTACGGGGCCTCGCACCCCGCCATGTGGTACGCCGCCGGGTCCCCGTCCTCGTACGCCATGGCCGCGAAGAAGGGGCTCGGCGTCCTCGGCTTCAGCGTGCAGAAGGTCTCCGACATGGAGTGGGTCCTGGAGCAGTACAAGACCGCCATCCAGGACGCCGAGCCCGTCGGGGACTTCGTGAACGACAACGTCATGGTGACGTCCACGGCCATCTGTGCGGAGACGCACGAGAAGGCCGTCCGGATCGCCGTGGACGGCGGGCTCAACTACCTGCAGTCGCTGGTGTTCCGCTACCACGACACCTTCCCCCGGCCCGAGGGCATTCCCGAGTGGCCCGAGGTCCTGCCCGACTACACCGAGGAGATCATCGAGCTGCTCATCGCCGAGGAGCTGATGATCTGCGGGGATCCGGACGAGGTGACCCGGCAGTGCAAGCGGTGGGAGCAGGCCGGGGCCGATCAGTTGTCGTTCGGGCTGCCCATCGGGATCTCGCCCGAGGACACGAAGAACACGATCCGGCTGATCGGGGAGCACGTGATCCCCAAGATCGACACCGATCCTGTGCACCGGACCTCCCGGATGCGGGGCGCTGCCGACTGAGCCGCATCGGGGGCGTGGTGGCCGTCCATCGCCCTGCGGGCTCGTCCTCAAACGCCGGACGGGCTGGATTGTCGCTCGTCCTCGAACGCTGGAATCTCACGCCGGAAGGGGCCGCCAGCCATGCTTGACCACCTCATCAAGGGTGTGACCCTCGTCGACGGGACGGGGGCCGCCGCCCGCGTCGCCGACGTGGGGATCAGGGACGGGCGGATCGCCGTCGTCGCGTCCTCCGTGACCGAGGAGGCCCGTACCCAGGAGGAGGCCCGTGGGCTGATCCTCGCCCCCGGGTTCGTCGACCCGCACACCCACTACGACGCGCAGCTCTTCTGGGACCCGTACGCGACGCCGTCCCTGAACCACGGCGTGACGACCGTCGCGGGCGGGAACTGCGGGTTCACGCTCGCCCCGCTGCACCCGGACCGGCCCGAGGACGCCGACTACACGCGGCGGATGATGTCCAAGGTCGAGGGGATGTCCCTGGTGGCCCTTGAGGAGGGGGCGCCCTGGTCGTGGCACTCCTTCGGGGAGTACCTGGACGCGTTGGAGGGGCGGATCGCCGTCAACGCGGGGTTCATGGTGGGGCACTGCGCGCTGCGGCGGTACGTGATGGGGGCGGACGCGGTCGGCGGGCAGCCGTCGGCCGGGCAACTGGAGCGGATGCTCGACCTGTTCCACGAGGCGATGGACGCGGGCGCCTGGGGGCTGTCCACCACGCAGTCGTCCACGCACTCCGACGGCGACGGGCAGCCGGTGGCCTCCCGGCACGCCGGGCCCGACGAACTGCTCGCCCTGTCGCGGGCCGTCGCCGAGCACGAGGGCACACAGCTGGAGGCAATCGTCGCCGGGTGCCTCGACCAGTTCGACGACGCCGAGATCGACCTGTTCGTGGAGATGAGCGCGGCGGCGGGCCGGCCCCTGAACTGGAACGTCCTCACCATCGATGCCGCCGTGCCGGAACGGGTCCCGCGCCAGCTGGTCCCCAGCGAGCGCGCCCGCAAGGCGGGCGGCCGCGTCGTCGCCCTCACCATGCCGATCCTCACCCCCATGAACATGTCCCTCGGCACCTTCTGCGCGCTCAACCTCATCCCCGGCTGGGGCGACGTCCTCGGCCTGCCCGTGCCCGAGCGGATCGCGAAGCTCCGCGACCCGGACGTCCGGGCGGAGATGCTGCGGCGCGCGGGCAGCAAGGAGGCCGGGGTCTTCCGGCGCCTCACGCACTTCGGCCGGTACGTCATCGGGGACACCTACTCCGCCGAGAACGAGGGCCTGACCGGGCGGGTGGTGCGGGACATCGCCGCCGAGCGGGGCCAGGAGCCCTTCGAGTGCATCGTGGAGATCTGCGCCAACGACCGGATGCGCACCGTCCTGTGGCCCATGCCGACCGACAACGACCCGGACTCCTGGGCGCTGCGCGCCGAGACCTGGACCCACGAGGACGTCCTGCTCGGCGGCTCCGACGCGGGCGCCCACCTGGACCGCATGTGCGGCGCCCCGTACACCACGCGCTTCCTCGGGGACTGTCTGCGCGGCCGGAAGCTGGTCGGCCTGGAGCAGGCGGTGAAGATGCTCACCGACGACCCGGCGCGGCTGTTCGGCCTGCGCGAGCGGGGCCGGATCGCCGAGGGCTTCCACGCGGACCTCGTCCTCTTCGACCCCGAGCGGATCGACGCGGGCAAGGCCACCCTCGTGCACGACCTGCCCGGCGACAGCCCTCGCCTGGACTCCAAGGCGATCGGCGTGAACGCCGTGTGGGTCAACGGCGTCGAGGTGATCCGCGACGACGTGGTGACCGGGGCGGTGCCGGGGACGGTGCTGCGGTCCGGGCGCGACACCAGGACGGTGAGCACCAGGTGAGCGGTGGTGGGGCGGGTTCGGCGGGTCCGGCCGGGGGAGCGCAGCGGCTCTTCGTCGGCGGTGAGTGGGTCGAGCCGGACGGCGGGCACTACGAAGTGATCGACCCGGCGACCGAAGGCGTCGTCGGCCTGGCTCCCGAGGCCAGCCGCGCCCAAGTGTGGCAGGCCGCGGCGGCTGCGCGGGAGGCCTTCGGGACGTGGTCGCGCACGTCGCCGCAGGAGCGCGCGGCCGTCCTCGACCGGACCGCCGACCTGCTTCAACGCGACTTCGCCGCCCACACGGAGCTGGCCCGCGCGGAGACCGGCGCGACCACCGCGACCGCGCGCGGCATGCAGGTGGCGGTGGCCGTGTCCCGCTTCCGGCGGTACGCGCGCGGCGCCCTCGAACCCGTGGAGACCGGCATCCCGCCCCAGATCAACGAGGCGGGCCCGCTCGGCCGCGCGGCGGCCCTCGGCGCCGTCGCCGTACGCCGCCCCGTCGGCGTCGTCACCTGCGTCACCTCCTACAACAACCCCTGGGCGAACCCGGCGGGCAAGGTCGCCCCGGCCCTCGCGATGGGCAACACGGTCCTCGTCAAGCCCGCGCCCCAGGACCCCCTGTCCGTCTACCGCCTCGCGGCCGCCCTGGAGGAGGCGGGCGCCCCGCCCGGCGTCGTGAACGTCGTCTCCGGCGCCTCCGTGGCCGTGGGCGAGGCGGCCGTCGACTCGCCGGACGTCGACATGGTGAGCTTCACCGGCTCCACGGCGATCGGGCAGCGCATCGGCGAGGTGTGCGGGCGCGGCATGAAGCGCCAGCTCATGGAGTTGGGCGGGAAGGGCGCGGCGATCGTCTTCGAGGACGCCGACCTGGACGCGGCGGCCGCGGGCATCGGCACGACGTTCTCGTTCTACAGCGGACAGATCTGCACGGCGCCGACGCGGGTCCTCGTCCAACGGGAGGTGTACGAGCCGCTTCTTGAGCGGCTCGTGCGGTACGCGGGCCACCTGAAGGTGGGCGACCCGCGCGACCGGGACACGGTCGTCGGTCCGCTCATCTCCGCCGCGCACCGCGAACGCGTCGAGTCCTACGTGGAGTTGGGCCGCAAGGAGGGCGCACGGGTCGTCGTCGGCGGCGGGCGGCCCGGCCCCGGCCTCGACAAGGGCTTCTACGTCGCCCCCGCGCTCCTGGCCAACTGCACGCCCGAGATGCGGGTCGTCCGCGAGGAGATCTTCGGGCCCGTCGTCGTGGTCGTGCCCTTCGACGGCACGGGCGGGACGGCCGGGTCCGCCGGGTCCGCCGAAGACGCCGCCGTCGCTCTCGCCGACGACAGCGACTACGGCCTGATCGACTACGTCTGGTCGGCCGACACGGCCCGCGCCTTCCGTGTCGCGGCCCGGCTGCGCGCGGGCGGCGTCGGCGTGAACACCATCGGCCGCAACATGGAGGCCCCCTTCGGCGGCTTCAAGCAGAGCGGGGTGGGGCGCGACTGCGGGTCGTACGCACTGCACGCGTACAGCGAGACGCAGGCGGTGGTGTGGGCGGGGTGAGGGTCCCTCGCGGGGGTGTGACCGTGGTGGGGTGGGCGCCGCTCGTGGGGTGCGTCCCCTGCGGGGCGCCCTCCACATCCCCTACGTGATATCTGCGTAGATCCCTTACGGGTCAACTCGCCATCCTCACCTGGTGAGTTGACCCGCGCCGGGGTGGCCGGGGCATTGTCAGTGCGGGATGTCATAGTCGGCCGCATGACGACTCCACTCGCGTGGGTGCACGCGCATCAGGGCCATGAGCTGGCACTGGACGGGACGGACCTCAGATGCCGGAAGCCCGGCGGCAAGGTCCTGAGAGCCGTGCCCGCCGCCGTGCGCGAAAGCCCCGTCGGCGAGCGCTTCGAGGCGCTGCGGGAGCAGGTGCTCCGGCACGAGCGGGAGTGCCGGGCCACCGTCGAGTCGTGGCTGCTCGGCGACGTACCGGTGCCCGGCCCGCTCCTCGCCCGCGTGTGGGACGACACCGGCTGGCGCGTCTGCCTGCGGCACCTGGTCGTGCGGGTCGAAGGGCGGCTCGGGCTGCTCGACGACGTGTCCGGGGACGGGCGGGCGAGCGTCCGGGAGGCGGACGGCACGCGGTACGAGGCGTCGGCGGGGGCCGCGGTGACGCTCGTGCATCCGGTGCTGCTCGACGATCCGGACGGGTGGCGGCTGCTGCTGGCCGAGCTCGGGGGAGCCCAGGGGGTCGAGCAGGTGGACCGGCGGGTGCATCGGCGGCGGCCCGGGCGGGGGCTCGAGGGTGTCGGGGTGGAGGTGTCCGGGGGCGCGTACGCGTACGCGGCGGTGTCCGGGGCCGCCCGGAGGCGGGCCGTGGAGCACGGGTTCGCGGTGCGGGGCGGGTTCGCGGTCCTGGGGGTGAGAGAGCGGGGCGCCGCGGTCGAGGTGCGGTGCTGGCTGGGGAGCGAGGAGGCCGGGGGGTCCGGTGCGTCCGGGTCCGGGGAGGCCGGACGGCTGCTCTGGGTCGACGGGGCGGAACGGCCGCTGCCGGTCGGCGAGGTGGGGCCGATGGCCTGGTCCGAGGGCCGGCGGATGGCGGAACTGGTGTACGGCGAGACGGACGCGCGGGGGAACGAAGAGCGATGACGCGGGACATACGGAGGAACGACGGCGGGGACGAGACCGCGGGCGGGAGGGGGAACGCGACCGCGGGCGACGGCGTGAACGACGGCTCGGGCGCCCCGGCGCTCGGCCGTGCCGAAGCGGCGCCGGGGTCGGCGGCGGGCCTGGCGGCGGGCCTGGCCCCGCCCGGAACCCCCGGCGGCGAGGACATCACCGCCCGCCGGTACAGCCACCCCTACCTGGGCACACGCCCCGTCGTCCGGCTGACGGCACGGACCGTCGCCCCCGTCGAGGACCGGCTCCTGGCCGACCTCGGCTACACCGCGCCCGACGCCGGGGACCCCGTGGCGGCGGGACACCTCCCCGAACTGCGCTACCCCGCCTGGGCGTTGGTCCACGACCTCGCGCACGCCGAGGCCGCGCTGACGGCGGGCGTCGAGATGGCGCGCGCCGGACGCCTGGTCGGGCCGCGCCCCGGCCCCGCCCTCGACGACTTCCAGCGGATCGCGGCGACGCTGCCGCTCGACCATCTCCCCCTGTTCTGGGAGGAGGTCGGCCGGATGTTCGTCGCCGCCGGGCGGGACAAGCAGGGCGCGCTGATGTTCGGCAGGGCGCGGGCCGCCGACCGGCACGCCACGGCGGGCGTCGACCCGGCCCGGCGGCGCGCGGTGTTCCTGGAGTTCGCGCTGGCGGGGGCCCTCTCGGCGAAGGACATCAAGGCGTACGTGGCGGAGCTGGCCCAGGGGCCCGACCCACTGGCGGCGTACCGCGAGCTGCGGGAGCTGGCCGTGCGCAGGACCACGGGCGGGCTCCCGCCCTGGCCGGAGATGCTCAAGCAGCTCGGCAAGCTCGCCAGGTCGGCGGGCCTCGACGTCGCCACCGAACACCGCCTGGTCCTGGAGGACTTGGTGGACACACCCGCCCTGTGGCGGGCGGCGGACACCTTCTGGACGGCACAGCGCAAGCTCCTCGTGCCCGCGGTCACCGATTCCGCGGTGCTGCGGCAGCGGCTGCTGTGGCGGCTGGTCGACGTACCGCCGTCGGATCTGGACGCCTGGTGGTGCGGCCTGCTTGTGGAGACGGGGGCGCTGGACGGGCTGGGTGGCGGGGCGGGGGCCGGGGCTGCGGGGGAGGGTACTGCGGGCGCCGGTGTCGCGGGCGCCGGGGCTGCGGAAGCCGGGGCTGCGGGCGCCGGTGCCGCTGGGGAGTGGCTGTCCGCGCTGCTGTGCCGGTACGGCGACGCCTCGGCCCCGGCCGTGCCCGAGGAACTGCTGCGCCTGCCCGGCCTGTTGGCGGACCGGATCCCCGACGGCGGGGCGCCGGTGCGGTTCGGTTCCGGGGCGCCCGGGGACTACTGCGGGATCGACGCCGTGGCGCTGGTGAGGTGCCTGGAGGCGGGCGTCCCGGTGGCGGACCCCGGCCCGGGGGCGGAGCTGCGGAACTGGGAGGGGTTCGACGACGCGGGGCTGGGGGCGCTCCTCGCGGACGAGCGGTTCGGGCCCGTCCTCGCCCGGTCCGTTCCGCAGGGCCCGTACGACCACGAGGAGTTCCGGGCGCTGTGGGAGAAGGTAGCCCTCCGGCCCGTCCTGCGGGAGATAGTCGACGGGAACGTCCAGCGCGTGCGGTCGGGCGGCCTCGCGGCCGCGACCCTCGCGCTGCGCTGGCTGGAGGACAACCTCCGGTCGGACATGCTGACCGACAGGCCCGACCTGGCCGCCCGTCTCACGGGGCTCGACCTGGTGACACCGCTGGCCCGCACGCTGCGCGCGGGCATCCTGGACGAGCTGGGCTGGGCCGCGCTGGACGAGGCCGCCGCCGAGATGAAGGGCGGCAGGTTCTGGTGCCGGGCGAGCTGGCCCGTCCTGACCGTCCACGACCGCAGGAAGGCCATCGCGATCGACCCCGGCGGCCGGATCGCGGAACACCGCATGCGGGTGCCCAGCGAGGCCTCCCGCTTCGACCACACCCCCAGGGCGTACTTCTCCGACGGCCAGTTCCTCGTCCTCCACTACGTCAACGGCAGGCAGAGCCACTACTGGTCGGACGCGCCGGACGAGCTGTTCGACGTGCGGCCGGGGCTCTGGGAGTCGCTCCACTACGAACCGGCGCGGCCCGGGTACACGTTCATGGCGCCGAGCGGACGCAGGTTCATGGGGCACCGGGTCCTCGACCCCCGCGAGGAGCGGGTCGGGCCGAACGGCCACATGTTCCACGACGGCGGGGACTTCTGGTGGCTCACCGAGGACGCGGGCGAGCCGCAGGTGCGCCGCATCGACCTGACGACGGGCGACCTCGCCGCCCCCGGCGCGGCCCTGCCCGACTTCTTCGACCCGTCCCACCTCGGCGAGCACGAGCGCTGGAACTTCACGTCCTCCTCCCTGGCCCCGCTGCCGTACGGAGTGAAGGAGTCACCGCTGGGCAGCGACGGCACGCGGGTGGGCCTGCGGATCGCCCAGGACGAGGTGACCCGGCAGGTCCGCTACCACCGGGTCGACGGCGTCCACGGCGTGCTCGACGGATCCGGGAGCACCGCAGTCTGGGGCCTGCTCGACATACCGGGGGCGGACCGGCGGCTCGTGCTCAGCGGCGGCGTCGGCCGGTACGACCCGGTGGTCGCCCGCGACGCCGAGACCGGGGAGCCTTACTGGCACGCCGAGTTGAAGAACGACGGCTGGACCTCGACCGAGCCCGACGCGATGGCCGCGGGGACGCGGCTCATACCGCCGCCCGCGTTCTGGCACTTTCTCGCCCCGCGCGACCCCGTGGGATCGGCGGCCCTGCGACGGCTCACCGAGGACGCCGTACGCGACCTCCTCGCGGCCGCGGCCACCTCGGAGGATTCCCTCCGGACCGCCATCGGCAAGCTGCTCCCCGAGGTCGGGCACCCCCTGCTCGCCCGCGGCATAGCAGGCTGCGTCCGGGCGGCCGCGGACCTGGCCGCCCGCAGGGAGCGACTCCTGACCCGGCTGACCCGGCTGACCCGGGGGGCCTGAAGCCGTACGGACCTTCCGCCCTAGTCCCGGGGACGGCCACCCCTTGGTCCCCACGACCGATACGACCGCGCTCCTGCCCCAACTACCGTCCCCACCATGCGAATAGCACTGATCGGAACAGGCAATGTCGGCCGCGCCCTCGCCAAGGCCTGGGCGGCGGCCGGCCACGACGTCGTGCTCGGCTCCCGCACCCCCGGGACGAAGGAGGACCTGGCGAAGGAGCTCGGCGTCCCGGTCATCGGGATAGTGGAGGCGGCGGAGCACGGCGAGGCCGTGGTGAACGTGACCCCGGGAGCGGAGTCGATAGCGACGCTGCGCACGGCGGGCGCCGGGGCCCTGACGGACAAACTCCTCATCGACATAGCGGTCGGCTTCACCGAGGAGCCGCCGCCGCACGGCATGGCCCTCTCCCACCTCACGTTCTCCCTGGGCGAAGAGATCCAGTCGACGTTCCCCGAGGCCCGGGTGGTCAAGACCCTCAGCACGATGGACTCCGTCGTCATGACGTCCCCCGACTCCCTCGAAGGCCCCTCCACCGTCTTCCTCTCCGGCAACGACCCCGCGGCCAAGACCCAGACAGCCACTCTCCTCACCGACCTCGGCTGGCCCTCCTCCTCCCACCTGGACCTCGGCCCCATCGAAACAGCCCGAGGCCAGGAACACTTCGCCCACCTCTTCATGGGCATCGCCGCCTCCCAGGGCACCTACGGCTTCAACGTACGGGTGGTGCTGCCGAAGGCGGAGTGAGGCACGGCGGCTGTTGGGCACGGTTGTTCCCTCGTGCGCACGATCGGATGAGGGTGGGTGATATTCCCCTGGCATGTGCTGCACGCTCCCTAGCGTTCCGCACATGGTGAGTTCATCCCACGAAGCGATGCACCGGATCTTCCAGAAGGAACCGGGCGTCTTCGGCCGCGCCATCCGCGCCCTCGATCTGCCGTTCCCGGAACCGGTGTCGGTGGCCCTCATGCCCACCGACCTGACGGAGACGACTCCGCTCGAGCGCAGGGTGGACACGTTGCTCCGGTTCGACACCGAGCACCAGGGCAGCTTCCTCCTCGCGGTGGAGTCGCAGGGCAGGCGCGACTCCGGGAAACCGGCGAGCTGGGCCTACTACACCTCGTACCTGCACGCGAAGTACCACCTGCCGACGGTGCTGCTCATCACCTGCCAGGACAAGTCCACGGCGGTGTGGGCCGCGGGCCCCTTCAGCGTCGGTCCGGCCCACTGGCCCATGCTCACGATCCGGCCGCTGGTCCTCGGCCCGCACAACGTCCCGGTGATCACCGATGTGCGGGCTGCGGCCGCGGACGTTCCCCTCGCGACGCTGTCCGCGATCACGCATAGTAAGGACGCGAACGCCGATGCCATACTGAAAGCACTCGCCGCTGCCCTGAAGACGATCGACGGGGACGACGCCGAGATCTTCTCCGAACTCACCGAACAGGGCCTGGCCAACAGCCCGGCTCTCAAGACCTGGAGGAAACTGGTGACCGTCGAGCTTTCCTTTTTCAAGTCGGAGACGTCTCAGCGGCTGCGGGCGGAGGGGCGTGCGGAAGAGCGCGCGGAGGCCGTGCTGCGGGTTTTCGAACAGCGGGGCATCGAGGTGCCCGACTCGGTGCGGGAGCAGGTCGTGGGGTGCGATGACCTCGACACTCTCAGGGTGTGGTTCGACCGGGCGTTTGCGGTCGTTGCCGCTGAGGAGTTGTTCGCGGAGGAGTGACCGGCCTCGGTGCTCTGCGGCGGATCACTTCACGCGATAGCGCAACAGGGCCACCCCCGACGTGAAGGGGCGGGTCTCCACCAGGTGGAGGTTCGCCTTGTGGCGGTCGAAGAGGCGGGCGCCGTGGCCCAGGACTACCGGGTGGACGAAGAGGCGGAACTCGTCCACCAGGTCGGATTCGATCAGGGCGTGGGTCAGGCGGATGCTGCCGGTGGTGACGATGTCCTTGCCCGGCTGGGACTTGAGGGTGGTGATCTCCTCCTTCACGTCGCCGCTGAGGATGGTGGTGTTGGCCCACTGGGGGTCCTGCAGGGTCGTGGAGACCACGTACTTCTGGACCTTGTTCAAGTAGTCCGTGACGCCGGTCGTGTCGTTCGTCTGCTGGGGCCAGTAGCCGCGCATGTCCTCGAACGTGACCCGGCCGACCAGGAACGCGTCCGCCGCTGCCGCCTGTCGGCGCAGGGCCTCGTTGAGGTCCGACTGGTCCGTGTCGTCGTTCGCCGGGGTGAACCAGCCGTCCGTCGCGTCGATGACGCCGTCCAGCGTGATGTTCTGGGTGATGATCAAGTCGCGCATGGGGCCGCCTTCTCCCTGGGGCAGTGTCTGTAGTGGTGACTGGTGCGGCGGGGCTTACTCATCGCCGGGGGGAGTTCCGGGGCAGGGTCAGGGCCAGGGCCGTCAGTACGTACGGGGTCGCGAGCAGCGCGAACGTCGTGCCGTGGGACGTCTGCGGGACCAGGAGGCCGTACGTCCCGTACACCGCCACCGTCGTGAGGTCCGTCGCCGCGCCCGCCAGGGACGTCACCGTCGCCCGGCTCGGGCCCCTGACGGCTGCCTGGAGGCGGGCGTCGGCCAGGACCGTCGTGAGCTGGAAGGCGCAGAAGGCCAGGGCGACGAGGGTGATGCCCGCCGGGAGCGGGAGGCCGTGCGGCGGGAGTGCCGCGCCCGCGGCCAGCGCCAGGCCCGCGCCCGCGAGCAGCCCCGCGAGGCCCCCCGCGCCCACACCCCGCACCGCCCCCGCGAGCAAGCTGCCCACCGTCGCCCCCACCCAGATCACGAGCAGCCACCACGGCACTGCCGCGTCACCCGCACCCGCCTCCCGCACGAGCAGCGGTGTGTACTCGTCCAGCGCGCCCCACACCGCGGTCACGGCGGGTACGAGCAGCAGCGCCCCGCGCACCGCCCGGTCGCCCTTGGCCTCGGCGACACCGGCCCGCAGGGCACCCCACCAGCCCGCACCGTCGGCCTCGCCCCCGGCCTCGGCCCCGACTCCGGCCTCGCCCCCGGCGCCGGACCCGCCCGCACCGCCGGACCCGCCCCCCGACCCACCCCCACCCTCCGACCCCCGATGCTCCGGCAACCCCCGAGCCACCCCCGCCGTCAGTACGCACGCCGCCACGCTCGCCGCGCCCACCAGGCCGTATCCGCCCACCGCCAGGGCCGGGCCCGCCAGGGCCGTCGCTGTCATCACGCCCGCGAGGGAGGCCGCGCGGGCGCGGCCCATGACCCGGGCGTAGCTGTCCGCCGCGTCCAGGTGCGCCAGTTCCTCGTACACGAGGGCCTCCAGCGCGCCGGAGCTGAAGGCCCCTTTCGCGCCCCACAGCACGAAGCCGAGCGCGAACGTCCAGTACGAGGGGGCGAGGACCCACAGGGCGAAGCCCGTGGCGGTCAGGAGCGGGCCGGTCCACAGGAGCAGGCGGCGTGAGACCGCGTCGGCGAGGGCGCCGGAGGGGACTTCCAGCAGGATGCCCGTCAGGGACCAGATGACGAAGAGGGACGAGATCTGCGTGGTGGAGAGGTCCGTGTCGCTGAACAGCAGCGCGTACACGGGGTAGAGCAGGACGCAGTCGTCCAGGAAGGAGTAGCCGTACAGCGTGGCCGCGAGTCGGCGGCGTGCCGCAAGGCGGGCGCGGGCTGCGGGGCGGCGGCCGCGTGAGGTGACGCTCGTGGATCAATGTCGTCGGCTCATGCCTCGATGGTAGGCACGCACCCCACGCCGAGGGAACCCGATTCGGCGGCGCCGGCCACGGAACCCGGTCAGACGGCGCCCGAATCCTTCCGCGCCCCCGCCAGCACCGCGTCCAGCAACCCCGGATACCGCGCGTCCAGGTCCTCACGGCGCAGCGACAGCAGGTTCTCCCGGCCGGACGGCTCCTGCCGGATCACGCCGCTCTCGCGCAGCACCCGCCAGTGGTGCGTCATCGTCGACTTCGAGGGGACGCCGAGGGTGTTGAGGACGCTGGTGCAGTTGTGGTCGCCGCCGGTCTCGTCGAGGAGCCGGACGACGGACAGCCGCAGCGGGTTGCCGAGGGCGGTCAGGACGCCGTCGACCCGGATCTGGTCCCGCTCGGGGTGGCGGTAGCTCATGGCGTCCACGGTACCTCTGTACGGCTACATACGGACTTTCTCCGTCGCCCACCCCTTGCCGCGCCCGACGATCGTACGTAAGGATGCGTACGGTTAAGAGTACGTAAGAACACGTACAGTCGTACGGAAGCGTTCTGAGCACCCGAAAGGGCACCCTCGTGTCTGACAAGCGCCGTCCAGGCCTGTTCCTCGTTCTGCTCGCCCTCGCCCAACTGATCTACTCCCTCGACCTGAACATCGTCTTCGTCGCACTCCCCGAGATCGGCTCCGACCTCGGATTCCCGGGCCAGACCCAGCAGTTGGTGGTCAGCGCCTACGTCGTACTCGCGGGCGGCTTCCTGCTGCTCGGCGGGCGCGCGGCCGATCTGCTCGGGCGCCGCCGGATGTTCGTGCTCGCCCTCGTCCTGTACGGCCTCTCGTCCCTCGCGGGCGGCCTCGCGGACAGCGCGGGCGTCATCGTGGCGGCCCGCGCGGTCCAGGGCGTCGGCGGCGCGCTGCTGCTGCCCGCCACCCTGTCGCTGATCGGCACCCTCTTCGAGGAGGGGCCGCAGCGCAACCGCGCGCTCGCCGTGTGGGGCGGGGCGGGCGCCAGCGGCCTGACCCTCGGGGCGCTGCTCGGCGGCGTCCTCACCGAACACTTCGGCTGGCCCGCCGTGTTCTTCGTGAACGTCCCCCTCGCCGGCCTCGTCGCCCTCGCCGCGCTGTACGTGATCCCGCGCGACGCGGCCCGCACCGAGCGCCGCCGCTTCGACCTGCCGGGCGCCCTCAGCGTCACCGGCGGCTCCACGCTCCTGGTCTTCGCCCTCGTCGAGGGGCCCGAACTGGGCTGGAACGACCCGCTGGTGACCGGCGCGCTCGTCCTCGCGGCCGTCCTCGTCGCCGTCTTCGTGGCCGTCGAGGTCCGCAGCGCCGACCCGTTGATGCCCTTCCGGCTCTTCCGCAACCGCAGCCTCACCGTCGGCGCGAGCGTCACGTTCGTCTACATGGCGACCTTCGGCGTCCTGCCGTACTTCCTGACGGTCCTGCTGCAGAGCGTGCACGGCTACAACGCCCTGCAGACCGGCCTCGCCTTCCTCGTCCCGTCCGTCGCCATCGCCGCGGGCACGCAGCTCGGCGAACGCCTCGCCACCCGCACCGGCACCCGCGCCACGCTCCTCGCGGGCTTCGCGTCCGGCGCCGCGGGCACCGCCGTGCTCGCGCTCGGCTTCGACGCGGACGCCGGGTACGGGCTGCTCGCGCCCGGGCTCGTCCTCTCCGGCCTCGGCCAGGGCGTCGTCTGGACGGCCATGTGGATCGCCGCCGCCACCGGTACGCCCGCGCGGGAACAGGGCGTCGCCAACGGCATCGCGTCCACGGCCCTCAACATCGGCAACGCCATCGGGCTCGCGGTGTTCACAGTGGTCGCCGAGACCGGCACGGAGGGCAGGACGGGTGCTGCGCTGCGGGCGGCGACGGCGGACGGCGGCTTCGTCGTGGTGCTGCTCACGGCGGCGGGCATGGTGGCGGGCCTGGCCCTCGCTCTCGCCCTGCCGCGCTCCCGGGCGACCCGCACGGTGGACGGGGGAGCGGGGGCGACCCCGGCCGCGGCCGAAGGCACCGCGACCGCCGCGACGAACGCGACGACAGCCACCCCCACGACGCTCAACGCCCCAGGAAGATCGGGTTCGTGAGCGCCTTCATCGGCCCCGGAAGCGGCGGCGTCACCGCCGCCCCCCGCACCTCCGCGCGGACGTACGCCGCGTACGAAGCCGTCGTCCGCCACTCGGCGGACCCCGTCCCCGACTCGGGAATCACCGGGCTGGTGAACAGCACTCCCTGGTCCGTGATGAACCGGACGGTGCAGCCGGGCACGCCCTTCACGTCGAGGCGTACCGTCACCGGGTCGTCGGAGTCGACCCGCAGCCGCTCGCCGATGCCCGCGTGCCGCCCCTTGCCGCCGGAGGCGCCGAAGGTCAGCTCGATGGCCTTGGACTCCGTGAGGTAGGAGCGGCCCGCGCGGATGCCCTCCTGGATGGCCTCGCGGGTCAGGTCGTCGGCGAGGACGACGGTCTGGGGGCGGCCGACGGGGTCGGGGTCGCGGTGGGCGTCGCTGTTGCCCATCGCCGGGGTCCAGCGGCGGCTGCCCCGCGCGGCGGCGACGAGCGCGTTGTCCCACTCGGAGATCGCCACCTCGTCCTCCGGCGAGAACGCCCCGTTCCACACCTCGACCGCGTCGGCCTCGCCGAAGCCGAACTTCCAGTTGCAGCCCACGCAGGTCGCGTGCGGGTGGGCGGGCACGACGAGGCCGCCGGAGCGGCGGATCTGGCGGGCGTAGTGGCCGAAGCGGTTGTCGCGGGCGCGGTAGCGCCAGTCGACGAACGTGCCGGGGTCGGTGCCGAGGGCGAGGACGTGGCCGTTGCGGGTGGTGATCTCCTCGCCGAGCAGGACGAGCAGGTCGTCACCGGCGACCTCGGACCAGTGGGCGTGCGCGGACTGGGTGTTGTGGTCGGAGGAGTTGATGAAGTCGAGCCCGGCGGCGCGGGCGAGGGCGCCGATCTCGGCGGGGGTGCGGCGGCCGTCGGAGTACCAGGTGTGCAGGTGGCAGTCGCCCCGGTACCAGGCACGGCCGCGCCCCTTGGCGCGCTCCGGCGGGTACTTCGGCTTCGGCGTCGTCCCGGGCGCGCCGTACGTGAGGGTGATGGTCACCTCGTACGGCAGGCCCTGCGGGGCCACGGTGTAGGGCCCGAGGGCGATGTTCCAGGTCCCGGCGCGCACGGGCCCCGGGATGTAGCCGGGTGTCGCGTCGTCCGCGCGGATGAAGAACTCGGTGCGCGCCCCGCCCGACCACCCACGGAACCCCTTCCCCCCGAGGGCCGTGCCGCGCTCGTCGAAGATGCCGATGTCGAGGGCGTTGCCGACGGTGCCGGGCGGCACCGTCACCCTCTCGTAGGTGTACGAGACGTGGATCTGCTGGACCCCGCGCGGGATCTCGACCGGCAGATACACGAAGTCGGGCGAGCCGGTGGGCAGTGTGCCCTTGACCGTCTTCGTCTCCTTGCCGGTCCGCCGCTCCTCGGCGCCGGCGCTGCTCGCGAAGCTCACACTGCCCAACGTAAGGGCGGTGGCCGCCCCCGTCACGAGCAGCGCGCGTCTGTTCAGGTGGCTTTCGTCCTCGCACATGCTGCGGCTCCCCAGGGTTCGGCGTCGACGACATGACGACGGCACAGGACCGTGCTCGACGGTGACTGCGTGGCGCGGGTGGTGCGTGCAACTCTGGTATTGAGCCGTGAACTCCCTTGTAAGGGAAGAGGGTCGGGGGGTTGCGCGCAGTCGTCGGGACGGGCTGTGGGGTGGGGCCGGGGCGAGGCCGCCGTGGTGCCCGGTGCGGACCGGGTCGGGGCCGTCGTGGTGCCCGGTGCGGGGGGCCGCCGGTTCCGGCCACCGCCCCCACGGCCTGTCGGAGGTCGCTCGTATGCTCGGTGGCATGACCAACAGTGCGCCGCAGGATCCCGACCGGGCAGCGGCCCGGCCCACCGCCAACGCCATGCGGCGCGCGCTCAGACGCGCCAGGGACGGGGTCGCCCTCGACGTGGCGGAGGCGGCGGTGCTGCTGCGGGCGCGCGGGGCGGACCTGGAGGATCTGGCGGCGTCCGCGGGGCGGGTGCGGGACGCGGGCCTCGCGGCCGAGGGGCGCGCGGGCGTCATCACGTACTCGAAGAGCGTGTTCATCCCGCTGACGCGGCTGTGCAGGGACAAGTGCCACTACTGCACGTTCGTGACCGTCCCCGGCAAGCTGCGCCGGGACGGGCACGGGATGTTCATGTCGCCCGACGAGGTCCTCGACATCGCGCGCCGGGGCGCCGAACTGGGCTGCAAGGAAGCCCTCATCACGCTCGGCGACAAGCCGGAGGACCGGTGGCCCGAGGCCCGCGAGTGGCTGGAGGCTGCGGGGTACGACGACACCATCGCGTACGTGCGTGCCATCTCGATCCGGATCCTCGAGGAGACCGGGCTGCTCCCGCACCTCAACCCCGGCGTCATGAGCTGGACCGACTTCCAGCGGCTCAAGCCCGTCGCGCCCAGCATGGGGATGATGCTGGAGACCACGGCCGAGCGGCTGTGGAGCGAGCCGGGCGGGCCGCACCACGGCTCGCCCGACAAGGAACCGGCGGTGCGGCTGCGCGTCCTCGAGGACGCCGGGCGCTCGTCCGTGCCGTTCACCAGCGGGCTCCTCATCGGGATCGGGGAGACGTACGAGGAGCGGGCGGAGTCGCTGTTCGCGCTGCGCAGGGTGGCCCGGTCCTACCACGGCGTGCAGGAGTTGATCATTCAGAACTTCCGCGCCAAGCCGGACACGGCGATGCGCGGGATGCCCGACGCCGAGATGGACGACCTGGTGGCGACGGTCGCCGTGGCGCGGCACATCATGGGCCCCGCCGGATGCATCCAGGCCCCGCCGAACCTCGTCGACGGGGAGTACGGCCGCCTCATCCGGGCGGGGATCGACGACTGGGGCGGCGTCTCGCCGATCACCATCGACCACGTCAACCCCGAGAAGCCGTGGCCGCGGATCGAGGAGCTGGCCGCGCGGTCCGAGGCGGAGGGCTTCCGGCTCGCGGAACGGCTGTGCGTGTACCCGGAGTTCGTGCGGCGCGGTGAGCCGTGGCTCGACCCGCGCCTGCTGCCGCACGTGCGCGCCCTCGCCGACCCCGAGACGGGGCTCGCCGACCCCGACGCCCCCGTCCGCGGCCTGCCCTGGCAGGAGCCCGACGAGGGGTACGTGGCCTCATCGGGCCGGACAGACCTGCACCGCACCATCGACACGACCGGCCGCACCGCCGACCGGCGCGACGACTTCGACGAGGTGTACGGCGACTGGGAGGCGCTGCGCGAGCAGGCCGCGCCCGGCATGGTGCCCTCACGCATCGACGGCGACGTCCGCGCCGCCCTCGCCACGGCCGCCGACGACCCGACCAGGCTCACCGATGACGAGGCCCTCGCCCTGCTGCACGCCGATGGGCCCGCCCTCGACGCCCTCTGCTCCGTCGCGGACGACGTCCGCAAGTCCGTCGTCGGCGACGACGTCACGTACATCGTCACGCGGAACATCAACTTCACCAACGTCTGCTACACGGGCTGCCGCTTCTGCGCCTTCGCGCAGCGCCGCACGGACGCCGACGCCTACACCCTGTCCCTGGACCAGGTCGCCGACCGCGCCGCGCAGGCGTGGGACGTCGGCGCCGTCGAGGTGTGCATGCAGGGCGGCATCCACCCCGACCTGCCCGGCACGGCCTACTTCGACATCGCGCAGGCCGTGAAGGAACGCGTGCCCGGCATGCACGTGCACGCCTTCTCGCCGATGGAGGTCGTCAACGGCGCGACGCGCACGGGCCTTTCGATACGTGAGTGGCTGAGCCGCGCCAAGGAGTCGGGCCTCGACTCCATCCCCGGCACCGCCGCCGAGATCCTCGACGACGAGGTCCGCTGGATCCTCACCAAGGGCAAGCTGCCCGCCGCGACCTGGATCGAGGTCGTGAAGACGGCCCACGAGCTGGGTCTCAGGTCCTCCTCCACGATGATGTACGGCCACGTCGACCAGCCCCGGCACTGGCTCGGCCACTTCCGTACGCTCGCCGCGATCCAGCAGGAGACCGGTGGCTTCACGGAGTTCGTGACGCTCCCCTTCATCCATACCAACGCGCCCGTGTATCTGGCCGGTATCGCGCGCCCCGGCCCCACCACCCGCGACAACCGCGCGGTGACGGCCATGGCCCGGCTCCTGCTCCACCCGCACATCCCCAACATTCAGACCAGCTGGGTGAAGCTCGGGGCGGAGGGGGCCGCGGAGATGCTGCGTTCCGGGGCGAACGACCTCGGCGGCACGCTGATGGAAGAGACCATCTCCCGGATGGCGGGCTCCAGTTACGGCTCCTACCGGTCGGTGGCCGACCTCGTCTCCATCGCGGAGGCGGCCGGTCGTCCGGCGAAGCCGCGCACCACGCTGTACGGCGAGGTGCCCGACGAACGCGTGCGGGCTGCTGCGGCGTCGGACGGGCATCTGCCGGAGTTGCTGCCGGTGTTGGACGCTTAGGCCTCGCGGGGGCGCCCCAGTCCCGCCCCTTCTCCGAAACCGGGGGCTGCCGCCCCCTGGACCCCCGCTATCGGCGCTTCGCGCCTCGTCCTCAAACGCCGGACGG